>CAZSJH010000048.1:0-14823 GCA_964607105.1 uncultured Rikenellaceae bacterium
ATATTAATCTATATATACCAGGAATAATTTATATTTTATATCATCATTTATTTCACCGGATGGTTTAATTGCTATATCAAGACGACTGTGCACAGGTGTGTATTTGTTATGAACAAAATGAAGATCGGAATAAAGATCAATCCTTTCAGCCGGGGCTTTCTTATAATTAAAATACACTGAATCATAAAAGCAATTTGCCGGGAACGAGAGCCTTATATCGTGGTGTTTAATTTCATTTTTCTGCCCGAAGGGCATTAAAAGACCCTGCTTTTCTACAGGATCGTATAATTTTGCCGTATCCGGTTTTATAAAGAAATTTACAGATGAGTAATTATCATTAAAGTCTGAAACACTGATTTCTACCTTGTGTATTTCCCTGTCATTGAATTCTATGATACCATCATTTATTATATGATTATATATGCTAAGCTTATTATTTGGCTCCAGGAAGGTTTTTTGAATATAAGAGCTGTTCTTAATTTTTTCTTCATAATCTATATGGCTGTTGATGTATCTTGTTTCAGAGAATGAAAATTCATCTATGGTATGGCTGTAAATAAGTTTATCGTCAACCCTTAGGTTGATAATCCTGACCCCACATTTATTCCAGCTATTCTCAAGAAAATCATATGTATTTATTCCGAAACCAACGGGACCAGAAACCAATACAGGGAAATTATTATTAATTGAATATTTTCCTTTGTCCCCGTATGCATTAAGTATGAGCTTCTCTCTTTTTCCGTTCACTTCAGACGATGGCCTTGCAGGGTAAACAGCAACAGAACGTATTACAGGCCTTATATTATCTTCAATATTATAAAACTGTACTGGATCAAGAGGTTTTTCGTCGGATGATCTTCTGACTTCGAAATGTAAGTGCGGGCCCATGGAGCTGCCGCTGTTACCTGAGAAACCTATTATATCCCCCTCATTCACTTTAAATTCACTGGTTCCGGGAAACAGGTTAACTGAAAAGCTCTGCCTCGCATACTGGTTTTCCTTTACAAATTCCTCAATTTCAGGATTGAACTTGCTGAGATGTCCGTATACTGTTGATAATCCGTTTTTATGTCTGATGTACAATGCTTTGCCAAATCCTGTCGGGCTTACTACTATACGGTAAATCTGTCCGTCGGATGCAGCGTAAACCATTTTACCTGTAACACCTTCAGTTTTGAAATCTACACCTGAATGAAAATGGTCCGTTCTGGGCTCACCAAAATTAGCTGACAGAATAAGTGGTATGTCCAGTGGTGACCTTAGGATATTTGTTTTATCAGGTCCTTCAAATATTGTGACCAGAAATAGTGCAATTAAAAATTTTTGTATCATTTCAGGTTCTAAGATTCAAATTTAATTAATAGATGCAAAACTATTACACTCAAGTCTTATGCCAAAGTATTGCACTTATTTTTTTTGCAAATATAGAGAACAATGTTAATTTTGTATTAAATAATATTCTATGACCGAGCGTGAAGTTGAAGAGCTTGCAATGCTTAAAAGGAAAGTGGAGGAATTACTGGTCAGGTACGAGGAAACACATAACGGCCTGATAAATCTGAGGTCAGAAAAGGAGGACTTGCAAATTAAACTTCGCGAGAGGGAAAATGAACTTGTAGAACTAGAAAATAAATATAATAAACTGCAATTATCCGGTGCGATTAAGGGAGATGAAGAGAGTACCCGGCTTGCACGCAAAAGGATAAACAATTTAGTGCGGGAAATTGATAATTGTATTGCTCTTTTAAATAATATATAAACAATGGATGATAGACTTTCCATCAGGGTGAATGTAGCAGACAGGTATTATCCATTGAAAATAGGCAGGGATGAAGAAGAGAAAATTAGAAAGGCTGCCCGCCTTATCAACGAAAAGGTTCTGCAATATAAGCAGAAATATGTTGATAAGGATATACAGGACTTCCTTGCCATGGCAGCATTACAGTACGTGATACAACTTCTCGAGGTGAAGAATAAAGTTGATGACAGGGATGTATCGCAAAATATAAAGGAGATATCAGACAGGATAGATGCTGTATTGGTAGAAAAAGAGTAAGAAAGCGTTCTTTAAAATAAAAGATAAAAATTTATTGCCCGCATTGTTTCTTCATTCATTTTTGAAACTCAACACTTTAAAAATTGGAGTGAAGCTTAGTATGTCTAGGACAGGCCTCATTCATGGTTCGCCGTGAATTCCGGGAAACCGGGACAGTGGAAGTCCGAACCATATTAGCAGCTCCATCCATGTCTAATGGGGTTTTTTAAAGTTGAGGAAACTCTGCGGGTTTTCATTTTAAATAAATAATACCATGGTAGAATTAATACTTACAAGAATAACACTTGGACTGACAGATTTGCTTGTGTGTTTGGGTATCTTTATAGCAGGATCAGTGTTATCATTCTTTATCTGGCAATTCGTACTTAAACGAAAGAATGAAAAGATAATTGCTGAAGCAGAAAATGAAGCTGAAGTACTAAAGAAGGAAAAAATACTCCAGGCAAAAGAAAAATTCTTACAGCTGAAATCAGAGCATGAGAAGTATATAAGCGAAAAAAATAATAAAATTTCACAGGCTGAAAACAGGATCAAACAGAAAGAATCTTCACTGTCACAAAAGCTGGAAGAAACACAGAGGAATAAGAATGAGATTGAAGCCATACGTGAGAACCTTAATAATCAACTCGAGATAGTTGATAAACGAGGGGAGGAGCTGAATCGTTTGCATAAGCAGCAGGTTGAACAGCTGGAGGCTATTTCAAGCCTGTCTGCAGAAGAAGCAAAAAACCAGCTTATCGAATCTCTTAAAGAGGAAGCAAAAACTGAGGCCATGTCTTACATAAATGAGATAATGGATGAAGCCCGTATGACGGCAAATAAAGAGGCCAAACGTATAGTAATGATGACTATACAGCGAGTGGCAACCGAGGCTGCTATAGAGAATTCCGTCACTGTTTTCCATATAGAATCTGACGAGATAAAAGGTAGGATAATAGGAAGAGAGGGTCGTAACATCAGGGCACTCGAAGCTGCCACAGGAGTGGAGATTATAGTGGATGATACTCCTGAAGCTATAGTTCTGTCTGCTTTTGACCCGGTACGCCGTGAGATAGCACGCCTGGCATTGCATCAGCTGGTAAGTGACGGAAGAATACACCCGGCAAGAATAGAAGAGATAGTTGAAAAAACACGTAAGCAGATAGAAGAAGAAATTGTTGAGGTGGGAAAACGGACTGCTATTGATCTGGGTATACATGGACTGCATCCCGAACTGATCCGCCTGGTGGGTAAAATGAAGTACAGGTCCTCCTATGGTCAGAATCTTCTTCAGCATAGCCGGGAAGTAGCTAACTTATGTGCAATTATGGCATCGGAACTGGGACTTAATGCCAAACTGGCAAAGCGTGCGGGTTTACTGCACGACCTTGGCAAGGTGCCTGATGATGAACCCGAATTACCGCATGCTGTGTATGGAATGAAACTGGCCGAGAAGTACAAAGAGAAACCCGAAGTATATAATGCTATAGGGGCCCATCATGATGAGGTGGAAATGACATCACTTATATCGCCTATTGTGCAGGTATGTGATGCCATATCAGGAGCGAGACCAGGAGCCAGAAGGGAAGTGGTTGAGCTTTATATTAAGCGGCTCAAAGAACTGGAAGCAGTCGCACTGGAGTACCCGGGTGTATTGAAAACCTATGCTATCCAGGCAGGAAGAGAACTGAGGGTAATAGTCGGGGCAGAAGCTGTAACTGACAAAGAAGCAGAATCAATGTCCAATAACATAGCCAGGAAAATAGAAGATGAAATGACCTATCCAGGGCAGGTAAAAATAACTGTGATAAGAGAAACAAGAGCAGTCAGTTATGCTAAATAAGAAACTACTCAATATAGTTGGTGCCCGGCCTCAAATAATTAAAGCATCAGCTATAAGCCGTGTACTGCGGAGAGATTATACAGATCAGATAGAGGAAATAATACTTCATACGGGCCAGCATTATGACAGAGCACTATCGGATGTGTTTTTCGAAGAACTGGAAATACCTAAACCTGATTATAACCTTGGAGTGGGATCAGCCCGCCATGGTAAGCAGACAGCCTCAATGATATCAGGAATCGAGGAAGTGATCCTTAAAGAACAACCTGATGCGGTTATTATTTATGGAGATACAAATTCAACCCTGGCTGCAGGCATTGCTGCTTCAAAACTTAAGGTGCCTGTTGCACACGTGGAAGCCGGGTTAAGATCTTTCAGGAAAGAAATGCCTGAAGAAATAAACAGGGTACTGAGTGACCATGTTTCAACCCTGCTTTTTGCACCAACCGATACAGCTCTTAAGAACCTTATAAAAGAAGGAATAAGACCGGATGCAAGCCCGCCATTTACTATCGATAATCCCAAAATATTCCTTTCAGGGGATATTATGTATGATAATAGCCTCTTCTATGCTGAGTTGGCTGATAAAAAGTTAAATGGGTTTTTTGATGCTCTCAACATAGAACCGGAGAACTATATACTGGCAACCATTCACAGGCAGAGGAATACGGATGATATTGAAAGACTGAACAATATTCTGGAAACCTTTATTGAACTGACATTACAGAATAACATTCCTTTAGTTTTACCATTACATCCGCGGACCGTTCATGTCCTTGAAAAAGAAAATTCAGACTTGCTATCAAAAATGACTGGTGCTGATTCGGTTCGATTAATCCCTCCTGTTTCCTACCTGGAGATGATAATGCTTGAAAAAAATGCTGCAATAATATGTACTGACTCGGGTGGAGTACAGAAGGAAGCCCATTTCTTCAGAAGGCCCTGCCTTGTTCTAAGGGCAGAAACTGAATGGACTGAACTGGTAAAAAATGGTACCGCCATGCTGGTAGATGCTGACAGGGATAAAATAAAAGAGGGCTTCCTGAAAATGATAAATTCAACTGGACTAAGCTACCCGGGATTTTACGGGAATGGAAAAGCTGCAGAATTCATGGTAGAGGAGGTTATGGCAATGATGATACAATAGGGAGTCTCCGGTGTCATTATATGATTTTCAAAACCTTAAGCGCTAAGTCATTCATGATGGGCTTGTAATCGTTTAAGAATTTGCCTGTAACCCTGTTACCTATAGCTGAACAAATTGTTATTGCTTTATGGCCCAATAGGGCGGATAACCCGTAGATGGCGGAACTTTCCATTTCATAATTCAGGATACGGCTTCCCTTATACCTGAAGGTCATTATCTTTTCATTGAGATCTTCATCAATTGGTGCCAGTGAGATCCTGCGACCCTGCGGTGCGTAAAAGCCCGGTGTGGAAATTGTCATTCCCTTAATAAATCCTGTCTCTGAAAATTTATTAAGCAATTCACTGCTGGCATCTACTATATAAGGCCGCGGGAGCCTCTCGTGCCATAGTGTATGCCTCATAAACGCTGATTCAAAATCCGGATCAGTGATATCCTCTATTCCCTGGTAATAATTCATAACTGCATCGAAACCTATAGCTTTTTCGGATATTATAGCTTGTCCGGGCTGAAGATCATGTTGAAGTCCGCCCGAAGTGCCAAGCCTGACAATGGTAAGACTGGTTCTTTCGATTAATTGATCTCCGCTTTCCAGGTCAAAATTAAATAAAGCATCAAGTTCATTGATAAGAATATCTATATTATCAGTACCAATGCCACTTGATATTATGCTTATTTCCTTTTCATTGTAATTGCCTGTAAGGGTAAAAAACTCACGGTTACTTTTTTTTACCCTAATGTCATTGAGATGCTGTCCTATCAATTCAACCCTTCCCGGGTCACCAACAATGATTATTTTTTTTGCTACTTCTCCCGGCTTCAGTCTGAGGTGGAAAATACTGCCGTCATCATTGGTAATAAGCTCAGTTTCTTTCATATTCTTATTTGATAATTAATTGGTATACTGCCGCCAATTTATAAAAAAGTCCCTTTACTATTAAGAAAGAGAACAATTTTAGACTATTTTTGTAATTATAAGAAACATAAAATAATTATTATGGCAATTAAACAAAGACAGACGATTATTATTACAGCGGCAGTTGTAGCTGTACTTTTATTACTGTTCGGGAGTAGGATGTTTTACGTTATAAGGCCCGGTGAAAGGGCAGTATTATTCAAGACTATAACCGGCGTTCTTGAGAAAGATAATATCATGGGTACTGGTTTCAAGATTGTTGCACCCTGGAATTCACTCTATAAATACGATGTGAAAGAACAAAAAAGTGAAGAGACCATGGATGTACTTAGTAAGAATGGTTTGAGTATTAATGTGGATGTAACAGTAAGGTTCAATCCCATATATGAAAGGATCGGGTACCTGCATGAGATTTTTGGTGAGAACTATGTTAACAGGCTTGTAATTCCGGAAGTAAGATCTACCGTTCGACAGGTAACAGGACGTTATACGGCCGAGGAAATATATTCAACCAAGAGGAGTGAGGTAGAATCTTCTATTATTGAAGAAACGGGGATTATTCTTAATAAGAATAATATCGAAATGAAGGCTTTGCTGATACGTTCTATTGGGTTACCACCCGATATCAAAAAAGCTATTGAAAGCAAACTTACAAGGGAGCAGGAAGCCCTTGCTATGAAATATGTAAATGATAGGGAAAGACTTGAGGCGGAGCGTAAACTAATTGAAGCAGAAGGTATAGCCAATTACAACCGTGAGATAAGTGCAAGTCTTACCGACAGGATACTTACCCAGAAGGGAATTGATGCCACACTAAAACTTGCGGAATCTCCAAATGCAAAGATTGTTGTGGTGGGCTCAGGAGAAAATGGCCTGCCATTGATACTGGGAAATTATTAATTCATTTTCTAAAGAGTAATAAAGGGTGTCTATTACGAGGCACCCTTTTTTAATTTCTGCTGTTAAAAAATGTTAAGCCTTGCCACTATTGGCCGTAATGACCAATTATAATTAAATATTTAATTTATTTTTGTAACCAATCTTGAACAAGTATTGTAATATATTGTTATAGAGTTAAATAGATATTAATGAGAGAAATATTGGTAAGGAGGATAATTTTATTTTTTATGCTTTTGTCTTTTTTTGCTTCAGCTAATTTAGTTGCAGGTAAGAAAGACAAAAAGGATAATCCACTGCTGATGCAAAAAACTATTGCAGCAATAAAAACTGGATATCCTCCCGTTATTGATGGTAAGCTTGATGACACAGTTTGGCTTTCAGCCGATATTGCTGACAATTTCATCCAATACTCACCCTATAACGGTTCTCCCAGTAAATATCGTACCGAGGTAAGGGTGCTTTATGATAATTCGGCAATATATGTTGGGGCAATGATGTATGATCCCAATCCTGACAGTATATACAAGGAACTGGGGGAGCGGGATTCTGATTATGGTCTTAATGCCGATCAGTTTACAATTGATATAAGTCCGTATAATGATGGTGTTAATGGTGCAACTTTTAAGATATCTGTCTCAGGCGTGCAGTCTGACAGGCCACCCAGGAGCAGTAGTGGTGGTAGAAATGTTGGTGGAGGAGGTTACGGTGGCGGTGGCCATGGCGATACCTGGGATGCAGTATGGCAAAGCAGTACATCAATCGTTGAGGATGGATGGATAGCAGAAATAAAAATACCATATTCAGCACTGAGGTTTCCCAAGGATGAGGTACAAACATGGGGGATTAATTTCTGGAGAGAGGTTAGAAGAAACCGGGAGCAGTCGTCATGGAACTATGTTGACAGGGAGATAGGTGCCACTTTCAATCACCTTGGTGAAATTAAAGATATAAGGGATATCGAACCTCCGTTAAGATTGTCTCTTACTCCATATGTGTCAGGATATCTCGAGCAAACAGCTGGCAGCCAGGGTGTGGGATTTACTTATAATGGTGGACTTGATCTAAAATACGGTATAAATGAGTCTTTTACCCTTGATGCTACACTGGTACCTGATTTCGGACAGATTCAATCTGATGACCAGGTGCTTAATCTAAGCCCTTACGAGGTCCGGTATAACGAGAAAAGACCTTTTTTCATGGAGGGCACCGAATTATTCAATAAAGGGAATGTGTTTTATTCCAGACGCATAGGCTCCACCCCCAAAGGATATTATGAAGCATATGAGAACCTTGGACCTGCGGAAGAAGTGATATCTAACCCGCAGGAATCATCGTTAATTAATGCTACAAAGGTATCGGGGAGAACAAAATCAGGGCTGGGGATTGGTGTATTTAATGCAATGACCAAATCCATGTTTGCAACTGTTGAGGATAGTGAAACAGGTGAAAAAAGAACGTTCATGACTGATCCATTTACTAACTATAATATGCTTATCCTTGACCAGAGCCTGAAAAATAACTCTTATGTCAGCCTGTTCAATACCAATGTCTGGCGCGATGCGGAGAATGATGAGAATTTTTATACTGCAAACGTGTCTGGTACGGAATTCAATCTGCAGAATAATAGCAGTCACTATTCAATTTCCGGGAAGGCAGCTGTATCCCAGAAATACTATAAAGACATCGATAATGATTTTGGGCATGCATTCCAGCTACGAGGAGGCAAAACTGGTGGTACATTCAGAGTTGAGTATGAACTTGAAGCCACATCAGACACATATGACCATAACGATATGGGATATATGAGACGTAATAATGAATTACAAAACCAGCTGAGTGTTTCCCATAATATTTTCCAACCGTTCTGGAAAATTCTCAATGCAAGAAATTCCGTGACATACAGGCATATGATGCTTTATGATCCAAGAGTTTTTACAGGATCAGAGCTAAACCTGAGTTCAAATGTTACCTTCATAAATCATCTTACACTTTTTCTCAGAGCAGAGTATAAGCCCCGGGGCGAGGATGATTATTATGAACCAAGGATTGAAGGATGGTATTATCACCGCGGAAAAGAATTTTCAACAAATGCATGGGTTTCAACTGACCGCAGTAAGAAATTTTCAGTCAACATACGCCTGAGCTATAATAAGATATGGTCACCTTATGATCAGTATCAGTATTCATTTTCATTCAGCCCAACACTCAAACTTACAGACAGGTTTTCACTGGATTATCAGGTTGAAATGCGTAACAGAATGAATGATATCGGTTATGTAGACAGTGATGAGGAACAGGAAATAATATTTTTTGGCCTGAGAAATAATAAGACAATTGAAAACACATTACAGTCTGCTTATATCTTTTCTGCTAATTCATACTTATCTGTACGATTACGTCATTACTGGTCAAGGGCAGATTACCTTGACCAGTACTATACACTTAACACTGACGGTTCCCTGAGCGACACGAACCTGGATAATAACTTTGATTACAATTATAATGCATGGAATATAGACCTTGTATATACATGGAGGTTTGCACCCGGCAGTGAGATGTCCGTTGTGTGGAAAAATTCAATCTATTCAGGATCTGACCAGATATTTTATGACTTTGGTCAGAATATACGTCATATGTTTGATACGGGGATGTCAAACAGTTTTTCTCTGAAGATATTATATTACCTTGACTGGATGAGCTTAAGAAATAAAGGATAGTAATATCCGTATAAAAAAATAAATTGCTTGCCGGTCAGATTCTAAAATTGGAACTGTAAATGAAGTTGAGATTATTATTATTTACTGCATTTGTTTTGATTGGATCGGTATTTAATATTCCCGGTATTAGAGCTCAGGTAAGCTATGAAACAAAAAGCCTGGCAGCCTTTAGAGCAATAAAATCCCCTGTAATTGACGGATATATTGATGAACCCGTGTGGGATGTTTCAAATGTTGCCGATGATTTTGTGCAATATTCACCATACGGTGGCCAGCCTTCCAGGCTGGATACTGAAGTCAGATTCCTGTTTGACGATGAGGCGGTATATATTGCAGCCATAATGTATGATAATTCCCCTGACAGCATTTACAGGCAACTGGGACAGAGGGATAACGACAATGATCTTAATGCTGATTTTTTTTATGTGGATATAAGCACTTTCAATGATGGGTTGAATGGTGAGACTTTCAAGGTATCTGCATCGGGCGTACAGACTGATATGAAAGCCAGGTCGTCTGAAGGGAGAGAATGGGGTCGTGGTGATAAAAGCTGGGATGCTGTATGGTACAGCAGTACCAGAATCACTGAATCAGGCTGGGTGGCTGAAATAAAGATCCCATATTCAGCCCTGCGCTTTCCATCAAACCATGTCCAGGTATGGGGAGTTAATTTCTGGAGAGAGATCAGACGCTACAGGGAAGTATCTTCCTGGAACTATGTCAACAGGGAAGCAGGTTCAACATTCAACCACCTGGGTGAAATAACGAACCTGACTGACATAATACCGCCCATTCGCCTCAGTTTCACCCCATATGTTTCCGGGTATATTGAAAAATATGACGCTAATAAACCTGATTATACGGCAAATGGAGGTGTTGACATAAAGTATGGAATAAATGAAAGTTTTACTCTCGACGCCACTATGATACCGGATTTCGGACAGGTACAGTCAGATGATGTAGTTCTGAATCTTACACCTTACGAGGTAAAATATAATGAGAGAAGGCCTTTTTTCATGGAAGGTACTGAGCTCTTTAACCGTGGAGATATTTTTTATTCCAGGAGGATTGGTTCTGCTCCAAGGTATCATGATTCTGCAGCTGACAGCCTACGGGATAATGAAATTCTCAGTAATAATCCAAAGGAGTCCTCACTGCTGAATGCAAGCAAAATATCAGGACGTACAAAGTCAGGACTCGGAATAGGATTCTTTAACGCCATTACCAGGCCAATGTTTGCTACCCTTACAGATACCATTAGCAGAGAGGAGAGAAGAGTGATAATGGGCCCATTGGCAAATTATAATATGTTTGTTCTCGACCAGACCCTGCAAAACGGGTCTTTTATAAGCCTTATGAATACTAATGTCTGGCAGCCATGGGATGATAACGACAAAAAATATACTGCTAATATTACAGGTGCAGAGTTTAAAATACAGGATGCTACCAAAAAGTACTCCGTATCAGCCAGGGGTATGATAAGCCAGAAATACCATAAGATCACAGATAATGAATTTGGCCATTCGTATGAACTTACTGGAGGTAAAACAGGAGGGAAATTCAGGGTTTCCTATTCACTGTCAGCCCTGTCAGATAGCTATGATCCAAATGACATGGGCTATCTGAGGAGAAATAATGAATTTAATAATTCAATTGAATTTTCGTACAATACTTTCCAGCCTTTCTGGAAGATATATACTACGAGGAATACTATATCTTTCAATTACAATCAGTTATATCACCCCAGGCTTTACTCAGGGTCTTCAATAAGTTTTAACTCGATGACCCTGTTCAGCAATTACTGGTCACTGATGCTTAGGTCTGAATATAAGCCTATAGGAGAGGATGATTATTATGAGCCAAGGGTTGCGGGAAGATATTATCACAGACCTGAAGAATTGATGGGGTTCGTAAAATTTGATACTGACAAGAGCAAAAAGCTATATTTTGATTTTTCCGTTTCTTTGATAAAAATTTATTCTGAGAGGGAGCAGATCATTTACTCGCTTTCAGCAAAACCTGAGATTAAAATTTTATCAAAGGCTGTTGCAGGTGTGAATTTTTCTTATGAAAAGTATATTAATGATGTTGGTTTTGTCTCACAAGATAATGATGATATCTTTTTTGGCTTGAGAAATAATTCGACCATATCTTCAACTTTAAACCTGGAATATATCTTTATTGCTGATATGTATATCACTTTCAGGATGCGTCACTATTGGTCCAGAGCTGACTACCAAGGCGATTATTATCTTCTGCAGAATGATGGTTCATTAACTTCTGTAATATATGCTGATGACCATGATTATAATTATAATGCATTTAATATAGATATGGCCTATACATGGAGATTTGCACCCGGTAGCGAAATGTCACTGGTCTGGAAAAATTCTATTTATGCGGATTCGGAAGAGATATATTATGATTTTGATGATAATTTACAGCATATGCTTGCTTCGGGCGCGACCAACAGTTTATCCCTGAAAATATTGTATTATCTTGATTGGATGTATTTCCAAAAAAGAAAGTAATTTTGCAGGGCATAAAAATCCTAAGTATTATGATCCAGAGAATACAGACCCTTTATCTTGCTATTGCTGCCGCATTATCAGGTTTTTTATTGAAGGGACCTATCGTTAGGTTGGTTAGTAATGGTAATGAAGCTTATGAATTAAATTATCAGGGTATATACGCTATTGATAATAGGGTAGTGGGTGAACTCATTGAAAAGAGTTTGCCACTTACCATAATACTTATAGCTGTTCCCGTACTGTTCATAGTAGCAATTTTCCTTTTTCGCCGCCGCAAATTACAAATACGTACCACTGTTTTTGCAACCTTGCTGCTAATAGGCTCTTTCCTGTTGATGCTTTTTTATATTTTTTATACTGGCCGTAAGCTTGAGGCTGAGCTAATTTTCAATATCAAGCTTGTCTTCCCCATTGCCGGCGCAATGTTTGGCTACCTGGCTTTCAGAAATATTCTGAAGGATGAATTATTAATTAAATCCTATGACAGGATCAGATAGGGTTAATTACAGTATAACCATATGCTCCTGGTCAGTTATCTTTTCACAATAATGGCATTTTAGTGCCACATTTTTCTTGGATATAACCTTAAACCTTGTGGTTACCGACTCAAAATTTGTTATACATTTTGGATTTACGCATTTGGCAATACCTATAATCTGGTCGGGTACTTTAACCACACTTTTTTCAACAACTTCGTATCCTCTAATAATATTAAGCTTAGCTTCCGGTGCCACCAGTGCTATCCGGTTGATATCATCGTCCTCAAAAAATATTCCTGCAAGCTTGATAATTGCCTTACGGCCAAGTTTCTTGCTTTCAAGATTTGTGCCGAAGGTTATCTGATTGCTAATCTTGTCAAGTCCCAGTATCTGTATTACCTTGAACAGGCTGGATGCGGGTATATGGTCTATTACAGTTCCGTTTTCAATAGCACTTACACTTAACTGTTTTGGTTCTTTCATGGTCACATTTATTTATTTCAGGTTAAGTAAGCGGGTTATTATTGCCTGCCGGGTGTATACCCCGTTAAGGGCTTGCTGGAAATAATATGATTTAGAATTTACATCCACATCCTTATGTATCTCATTAACACGGGGTAAGGGATGAAGTATTCTCATGTTTTCTTTTGTTTCCCGAAGCATATGATTGCGAAGCACATATACATTTTTTACCTTCTCATATTCCATGGAGTCACTGAAACGTTCCTTCTGGACCCTGGTCATGTAAATAATGTCTGCCTCATTTATAATGTCTGTAAAGTCTGAATGTTCATAATATTTTAACCCTAGTTTATCCAGGTAAAGTTTGTATTCAACCGGCATCCGGAGTTCTTCAGGTGAGATAAAGTTAAATGTAGTATTCCATCTCGACATAGCCATTAAGAGTGAATGAACCGTACGCCCGTATTTCAAATCACCAACCAGGAAGATATTCAGCTTGTCGAGTCTGCCCTGTGTTTTTCTTATTGAATAAAGGTCCAGTAGTGTTTGAGTTGGATGCTGATTGGCACCATCACCGGCATTTACAACCGGCACATCAGCTATTTCACTGGCCAGACGTGCACTTCCTTCAATAGGATGTCTCATGACTATCAGGTCACAGTAATTATTGACTGTGAGAATGGTGTCATTGAGTGTCTCTCCCTTAGTGACACTGGATGAGGAAGCATCAGTAAATCCGACTATTTTGCCTCCAAGTCGTGATATGGCACTTTCAAAACTGAGGCGCGTGCGGGTTGAAGGTTCAAAGAAAAGAGTAGCTATAACTTTTCCTTCCAGTAAGGCTTGGCTTGGCTGTTTTTCGAATTCTTCGGCAAGATCGAGTATGGATACCATCTCATCGGTATTGAGGTCATCGATCGAAACCAGGCTCTTAGTATTCATTAATCAGGGATTTAAATGATTAAAAATTGTTTATTAAACAAAGTTATAAACTAAGAGATATTTAAAACTAAATGTTAATAATTAATTAATAAATACCTTCCTGAATTCGAGTTTCTTGATTAATGTAAATTTCTTTATTATTTTATTTTCGAGTGAAACCCTGAAATGTACTTTCATTGAACAATCAATTTCAAATACCTGATCACTTTGTTCCAGGTTCTCTTCCTTGACCACTTTCATTATTTCATTCATGGATTCATAGGGAAAATTTAAATTGTAGGTGCACTTAACAGTTTTATTTATTATTTCAGCATTTTCAAGGGCATTCCTGGCAGCATTACGGTAGGCATTTATCAAGCCTCCTGTGCCGAGCAGCGTCCCCCCAAAATATCTCACCACAACAATCATAATATTGGTAAGTTTATAAGACCTTATCTGACCCATAATGGGATTCCCAGCTGTGCCGGATGGTTCGCCGTCATCATTTACTCTCCAGTCATCATCTCCTGTGCCCAGTTTATAAGCATAGCAATGGTGACGGGCATCATGGTAATTCTTTTTAATATTGTCAAGGATTTCTTTAATGGCCTCGGTAGAATTAACAGGGACTGCTATTGCTATAAATTTGCTCCCCCTGTCTTTGAAAAGGCCAGTTGATTCTCCACTGATGCTACTGTACTCGTCTTTCATATATTAAAACCTATTAAAGAAAGCTGAGAAAAATTATAGTAATTATAGATAATGCAATACCTGCTATTTTGAGTATGCTGAGTTTTTCACTGAAAAACACGATAGCAGTTATTACCGATAGTACCACTATACCCATATTATTTATTCCAAAAACAATTGAA
>CAZSJH010000048.1:14833-16227 GCA_964607105.1 uncultured Rikenellaceae bacterium
AATACCAAAAAGAGAGAAAAAGTTCACTATCCCCAAAACAATTCCTGCAATAATGATTTGAAGGTACCTTTTTGATTTAATGGAATTTCTCCTGAACAGGCTGAAGATTACACCTGTTATGGCAGATACAGAAAATAATACCGAGGAAAACATAACCGTATTCCTGCCAGCGATATGCACTTCCTGCGTATATTTAATCAGTGAGTCAATAAGACCTGTACTGAAGAAAATAATAAGGGGCAGCAAAATCACAAGGAAACCTCCTTTCTTAGTCTTGTCCCTGTAATATGTTGTAAGGAAAACCGATACGAGGGCTAAGAGTATACCTGTTATTTTAAGCAAACTAACAGGTTCTTTAAAATAGAAAATGGAGAAAGTGATAGGAATTACCACTGACATTTTTGAAGCAACTGAGGTGACCGCTATACCTGCCTTCTGTGTGGACAGGGCTATTACAAAGAATACTACAATGAAAAGAATCCCAATTATTATAGCCATTGGTATCCAACTGGCATCAAGATCCGCTCTTCCCGGAAGACCTCCGATAAGGAATCCAAGTATAGCGGCAGTAAAATAATTAATAATAATGATCCTGAATGTATCAAGTTTTTGAATGCCTGCTAATTTGAAAATAACAAATATTCCAGTATTTGAGATTATGCAGATTAGAAGATATATCATTTCTGTGCTTTATCGTATTTACTTTTCAAGGAGTTTGTAATAGAATGTAATAATTTTATATCTGTTACTGATACCAGGGACAGACGTTCCATTATCCTTCCTTTCAATGCTTTATTCCTGCTTATATCCGTCCCTTCCAGTAACTCTTCTATTTTATCTCTAAGTATACCAAGTGACATGGAGTCCTGGCTTACCTCACCATTAGTACCTTCATTACCAAGGTTCTCATGTAAGGTATATGCATAAAGCATAACTGCCTGGGAAAGATTGAGGGAGGGAAAGTGTGCTGCCATGGGAATAGTGCTTGTAATATCACATAAGTTCAGCTGTTCGTTTGTCAAACCGGATTCTTCCGTTCCAAACACTATTGCAATTTTACTGTATACATTCTTCCTCGCATCAAGGAAAGTCCTTAGCTGTCGGATTTCAATATATTCACTTTTTGATATCCTGTGCCTGGCGGTAGTACCTATAACTAAATCGAAGTTCTTCAAAGCATCCCCAAGGGTTTTAAAAACAGTTGCATTATCAAGGATATCATTTGAACCATGAGCAACCCAACGGGCTTTCCCTTCATTAAATTCACACGGGTTAACGAGAGATAAATTTCTAAATCCCATTGTTTTAATGGCCCGGGCAGACGAGCCTAAATTTTCAGGCACTTTTGTTTCAACAAGAATGAATGAGATGTCCACTTCTGTAAATTTTTTACA
>CAZSJH010000049.1:0-10199 GCA_964607105.1 uncultured Rikenellaceae bacterium
GAACTTCCGGAACTGATAATAAAGGGGAAGAAGCCAAAACAGAAGATGTTGAAGTATCAGCTGAGGAAGAATGGACAATTCTGTTTGATGGTACTTCCACTGAAAACTTCAGGGGATACGGACAGGAAAATTTCCCCGAGCAGGGTTGGGAAATCATTGATGGAACACTACACTGCATCGGATCAGGCAAAGGTGAAGCCGGTGGCCAGGGCGGTGATATTATAACTAAAAAGAAATATGGCAATTTTGAACTGTCACTGGAATGGAAAGTATCCGAAGGTGGCAACAGCGGTATCTTTTACCTTGCACAGGAGATGGAAGGAAAGCCAATCTATGAATCGTCTCCCGAGATGCAGATTCTTGATAATGAAAGACACCCTGATGCCAAACTTGGAAAAGACGGTAACCGCCAGGCAGGATCATTATATGACCTGATACCTGCTGTTCCGCAGAATGCAAAACCTGCAGGTGAATGGAACGAGGTGAAAATAATGGTTTATAAAGGTACCGTGGTTCATTCGATGAATGGCGAAAATGTTGTTGAATATCATCTTTGGACTGACCAGTGGAATGAGATGTGTGCCAATTCAAAATTTGCTGAATGGCCTGAATTTATCAATACCGCTGAAGAAGGGTATATAGGATTGCAGGATCATGGAGATGATGTGTGGTTCAGAAATATTAAGATTAAGGAACTGTAATATCACCCTTTAATCCTATATCATCAGCTACCTCACGCATACCATTTATACAATCCTGAATTAATTCGGACAGCTCTACATCAAGTAGAGCTGCTCCTTTTTCTATTATTGACCTGTCAACTCCTGCTGCAAAACGCTTATCATTCCATTTCTTCCTTACGGATTTAACCTTCATGTCAAGGACGCTTTTTGATGGTCGTACAAGCGCCGTTGTGGTTACCAATCCGGTTAATTCGTCCATGGCATAAAGAGTTTTTTCCAGCTGGCTCCTTGGCTCGACATCAGTGACTATCTCCCATCCATGACTCATCACCGCCCTTATATATTCTTCCGGCCAGTTATTCTGCCTCAGTATTTCTTCTGTTTTTTTACAGTGCTGGTCAGGATACATTTCATAGTCAAGGTCGTGGATTAAACCAATTACCCCCCATTTCTCATCATCCTCGCCATTTTTCCTTGCCATATATCTCATTACCCCCTCAACTGCCAGGGCATGTTTCAGGAGGCTCTCAGATTTATTGTACTGTTTGAAAAGGTTTATAGCATCTTCGCGGTTTGGAATATA
The DNA here is from genome assembly GCA_964607105.1 of uncultured Rikenellaceae bacterium. Classification (GTDB taxonomy): domain Bacteria; phylum Bacteroidota; class Bacteroidia; order Bacteroidales; family VadinHA17; genus UBA9300. The sequence continues at coordinate 1,267 of CAZSJH010000049.1, forward strand.
GTCACTCATAATGAAATTTTTAGTAAAAATAATAAAGACAAAAGAAAAAAGTAAAAAGTAAGAAGTAAAAACAGAAACGTGCTTAGCGCATTTAAAACATTAAACACAATACCCGGCACCCATAACTCCTGGTTTTAAAGCTTAATAATTTTGTAGAAGAACCTTTTCCTATTGTTCTTGATTACAAGTATATATTTCCCCCGGGATAGGTTTGTGTTATCAAAGTATATCTGCTCACCTGCGGATATGAAATAAATTTCTTTCTTATAAATAATCGTACCCGAAGTGTTATAGAGCGTGAGTGAATTGCCTTCAGAATTCATATGGCTTATTATCCTGATATTATCCCTTACCGGGTTGGGGGCAACAGTAAAGTATTCATTATCAGGGTTGATATCATCTATGTCAGTGCTTATTATAGTAATTTTGAGGGTATCATTGAGGAAGTAATTTTCAGGGTGGGTAACAAATACCTGTATTTCATATATATCATGCACTGACATATCTATTGTTTGTGAGAAAGAAACAGTCAGGGTATCACCCGGTTTGAAATCAGTGTAAAAAGTTTCATCAACCGGCTGATTATCATTAACTATATATGACATGTAGAGCATATCTATTGTATCACGGCCAAGGTTGCTGATTTCAACTGATATTATTTCATCACTATAGTTATTACCTTCCTCGGGTGAGGAAATCTTATTCAGGTGTACAGCAGATTGCACAAATGATAGTGCGGGGAATCTCACAAGGTCAATATATGCGCAGTCGGAACCGTTATTAACGGATTGATCTTTTTCGTATATCCAATGCAGATTATATACCCCTTTCTTAAGTGGTACCACTGCTTCTGTCCAATCTGCTTCTCCTGATTCACTTATTATCAGATTATTATTGGCAGTAAAGGCAAGGGAGTCCCAATATGCTTCTGAGGAAACCTTATACCAGAACCTCAGGGTATCATCTTCCGGTAGGTTGAGCAGCATTGCCAGTGTTGATTTCTCATTATGATTTATATGCCCGGAACGGGCTGAATACACATTACTTATGGAGGTTTCATCAGTAATTATCCATGGTGTATCAGAGTTATTGACCCATGGGAAGGTTGTAAAGTCCAGTAATTCAAAATCTTCTGTAGATTTACCGGATATAATGCTCAGAGTCTTTGATGTTTTGTATGAAGCACATATTAATTCAGTGTAAAAACTGATTTCTGTCGACTCTGGCGTATCTTCATCTATATCTGCAAATACAGGGATGTTTGTTATCTCATCCGGGTATACAGGACCACTTGCAAGAGTTGTCGCATCAAAGTGAATATACTCTGAGATATTACTTATAAGAAGGTTCCCTGAAACTGTACTTGAACCATTATTAGTTACTTTGAAAATTATTTTTACCCTTTCACCTGCTTCGGGCAAACCATTGCCATTACCTGAGAATGAGTCGTCTGCTATACAGTTTATGATCATTAGCTCAGGGGCATGCAGGCTGATATCAGCCGTGCGGTTAACAATATTACCATTATAATAAAGCTCAATATTGAGTGTTGCTATTTCAAGATCCGGCAGGCTATCCAGAACATGTATATAAAAACCGGTTTCCAGTTTTTCACTGTTAGCTTCCAGGCTGCCGATATATAAGGAATCACTAATTATGTTCAGGTAATCTGAGGATGTGGATATTTTGAGATATACATCATCGGCTTCATCATTACCTGCATTTTGTAAGTCTAACTTAAGTGAAATATTCTCATTATAATCTGCTTTCCCGTTATCATTACCTGAAGGATCTGTAACAATTACATCATTTATACTGAGCCAGGCAGTGTCTGATTCTTCAAAATATATTGTTTTGAAAAGGGGTATTGCGTTCTGACGGCTTATGATAAGAAGGCACGAGTCTTTTTCTGCTTCCGGTATATCAAGATATGCTGTGCCCGACGGAGTTGCATGAGCCGCATCCCAGAGTGTATCAAAATGGGATAAACCCATATATGCAAATGCTGATGTAAGAATGTTAAGTTTCTTCAGTGCTGGAGGAATTTTATCAGGAACCGAGGCTTCAAGGATTTCAGGATTACCTATAAATGGAGAAATTGACGGGTCCCCAAGCAGCACGTATGTTTCCCAGTAATATTGTTTCCTCGGACTAGTACTTGATGATACACCAAGATTTCCACCAAATATTATCTGGCCTGTTGTTGTATACCAATTTGAAGGTTTTTCGCCATTAAGGTGAAAAAGTCTGTCATAGAAGCCAAGCCCGGTATCTTCGTATGTAGGATTACTTACAAAGGGACCGGCACCAACCGACCAGTAATAATCTTCCTCCCAGTATGAGTCATTGCTACAGCCTATGAATGCCAGGGCTCCTTTGTCAACAGCCCTTACCATGTTTGAACCAATACAGTTCTTTTCATTATATTTAGCGGTCAGGCAGGCATTGCTTATTACCAGTGGATACCTCGAACCGTTATTCATCTGCAGAGGAAAGGTAAAGTCTATCCCGGTTCCCACCCAGCTGCTTGCATTTCCATGGCCTGTATAATTAATAAAACCGACACCATTTTTCATTAATACTCGCACTGAATCATAACGTACCGCTCTTATAGAGTCGTTCATTTCATGCTTGAAAATGTAAGGCCTGGTAATATGAGGGTTTTGATTAAAATAATACGAAGCATAATTTACATGTCCGTCCATGAAGTTGATAAACCCATCATCAAAGCCGGTAAAAGCCATAGCTTTATTGTAATGAGTTATTGTATCGGCAAATGCAAAGCCTTCATATTGTATTATTTTATTAACCATTGCTTTCATCTGGGTTGTATCACTGGCCGGCAGTCTTCCCGTAAACATGTCGGGGATGAAATCTCCATTCCCGTCAAATTCGGCATAATACATGTCTGTCAGGTAATTTGTGCCCTGTGATGCTGGTATAAGAGTAAGGTCCCCCGCCAGTAACAGGTAAGTTGGCGCAGGATTTTCCAGGGAGCTATTATTGTATATAAATGTGAGACTATCCTTAATACTCTGGAAATTTTTTTCCAGCCCGTTTTCCCCGATATATATTTCAGTGATCCTGAACCCTTTTTTTGTTTTCCATTTAACAAGCGGCTGAAGGTATTTTTTAAACAGAGTATCTGATACTATTACCATACTTACCGGTTCAAGGGAGAATCCGGGAATAACATCATCAGCATCATAATTGATGAGGCCCTTTGCGAGAAGATCATTAAAATAATAATTATCAGGACCTTTAACTGTTCCCAAAGTCTTAGCACCCGTTGAATATTTAATGTAAATTTTCATGGAGCTTATGATATCTACATACTTCCCGGATGGATTATAGATTACAGGATTTATATCGAGGCTGGCAATGCTGTGGCCCCTCATTATCCCGATTTTTTTTATTGCCACTGTATCCCTTATGTAAGCATGAGCGGCGTTGTAAACCGACTTATCTATTACTAATGGATTATCCTGGGGGGAGTTGTTTTTAGTCTGGCCGGGCTGACTCGGGTAAATAATGTTATAATCACCCAGCTCATTAAGGCTCTTGCGAATGCTTACAACATCTTTTATTATTATTCTTGCATTCTTCGCCTTATCATAATCTATTAATCTGGTAAGTACGGGTAACTGTGGCTTGCCGGGATTGCTACTATATGAATGATCAGGAAGTTTAAGTCTTATAAAATACCCTTCTTCGGGTTTTAATCTTTCAAATTCAATATTCCCTGAGTTGTAGGATAATACCAGACCTTCATCATTCTCTGAAATAATCTTCAGCGGAGATGAATGTATATTACCCTCATCTGTAATACTTGAAGGCTGTGCGTTTGCAGCCTCCAAAACTAACAAAACAGGTAATAGTAAAATTATTATAGACTTACAAAAACCCAATTTACCTGCTTAATTAAATTAACCTGAATTCGGTAACAAGATACCAAATTTGTTCTATTTTAAAAACAGTGGCAGGATTGAGATCTATATCTCAAGATTTGTCATTTCTCTGGTAAGGGAGAATTCGTATTCAGGATATTCGAAAATTGATGCACGTGCTTCCGTTTCACCAATGGAATAACCCCATACATCTTTATATTCTTCTGCATCTTCACCCATTAATTCCATTTGGTCAATATAGTGTTTCACAGGCTTTGATTCTATTATATTAACCTTACCCATCTTATTAATTATAGGACTGTGAGTCCTGTTGGCATCATGTTCGAATTCGAGAATTCTCCTTCCTCTCCTTGTTATACCTATAGTTCGGAATGTCAGGCTCTTACCAACACCAGGCAGGTTCATTACATTCCTGTCGGTGCTGAGGAAAGGCAGATTATGTTTAATCATTATTTTATCCAGATTTGATACACTGTTTTCTGCAACTTCTGGAATTTTCTTTATAGTGTCCTGTTCTTCGTCAGGAATATTTCCAAACACCTTTTCTTCTATCTGTTCCTGTATGGCTCTTTCATTGGTGGCAAAATTTTGGTAATTCTCCATAAATCCTTTTACCGAGAAAGTGTAGTAGGGGATTATTCCTACCTGGTTAAGAGTTCTGCGCAGCTTGGCAGCAAAACCTCTCCTTGAGGCAGCTGCTGTATACACCATCTGGTTAACCACAATCCAGCCAGCTGAATTGAGCTTCTTAATAGCTATTTTTACTGCAGGAGTGACTTCCATTGGAGAAACAAAGTGTGTCTGTATTACGAATTGTTTAATACCTATTTTCGATGCTTTCTCCTTAAATTCAACCAGTATGTCGAGCAGATCGTCGTTTATACGATAGGGGATGTATACAGGAAGTCTTGTTCCCAACCTTACTCTTAGCATTTCGGCATATTTCTGCCCCTCTTTTCTTTTCTTATTATTCTCTTTTTTCTTTACAGCCATTTTATAAACGGCATCAAGAATGTCCTTTATTGATTTATCAGAACTCATAAATGCATCGCCACCGGTGATGAGAATATCTCTCAGTTGGCTGTCATTCTCAAAATATTCCATCAGCCATGATAGTTTATCCTTCCATGATTCACCGGGTTTCAGTTTATCAAGATTGAAATTCAGTCTTCCAGCCTGGAAGTCATACATCCTCTGGCATGACACACATAGACCACCACAAGCTCTCCCTACAGTATCAGGTATCAGTATGGAAACCTCGGGATATCTCCTGTGTATATTATTGCTGTTTGGTAATAACCAACCTGCAGCATTCGGTTTTCCCGGCTGTACCTTATCCTCTTTTTCCCAGGCAATTATATTGCCAAATTCATTTATCAGTTCCTTGCTGTACAAAACATAATCCCTTATAGCAAGATCGGCTTTTCTCGCAAATTCGGGAGCATTAACATTGAGTAGGGAAAGGTAGTACGGATTGATAAAAAACGGAATTCCTGCCTCCTTGGCATCTTCCAGCTTGAACATTGTGTCAGTGTCCAGTGAATGGTCAAGCATTTCATCGAGCAGTTCGGGTGTTCTTACAGCGAATTTCAGGTGGAAACGGTAATCTTCCCACCATTTAAGAGCCAAAGCATACTTTTCAGATGGGGATAATCCCTCAGGGAAGCTGAATCTGTTACTGCTCACCTGGCCCTGGTCAATATTACTTATAATAATTTTAAGTATCCTTTTTTTGTTTTCTTCCCTTATCTTTATTATTTCTTCGTCCAGTCCTGAATAGTGTCGGGACATCCATTCAATTACTTTCTCGCGCCCCGGTTTTTTCCTTTTTTCAGATCCTGTAAACTGTCGAAAAAGATGTATCATATCATGGAAAAACTCGGGTTTTGCTCCTCCTTTTCCCGAATGGTATGATAACCATATTAGTCTTACAGGATCAGATACAGATCTTTGGATTTTTTTGTTAAGATTCTCAAACTCCCTGCCTGAGTTTCTTACATAATCAAGTAACCTTATTGCTCCTACCTCTCTCCATCTGAGTGCTTCATATACTTCTCTACCACTTATCTCATAATTGTAGTATTTCATTGCATCTTTATGCTCTTCCCCGCTTAGCCATCCATAGACCCAGTCATATAGAGCCCTGTTTGCTTCTTCTGCAGAACCTGAATTGCTAATGAGTTTCTTAAGTTCAGGATTTTCTTTCATTAATTTATCAAGTAATATGACTGACTTTGGTGGAATGTTAATCTTTTCTATTTTTTCTAGCAGATTCATATCGGAAACTAATTTTGGAATTTTAAAGAATTGAAAATCAGATAAATATGATTTTCAATATAGCAATACAAAGTTAACAAAAAAAAGGCTAAATTCCAAGCTTATATAAGACTGGTTTTAGGCTGGCTTAGTAGCTTAAATAGCTATCCGGGAGATTCTGGTCAAGCTTCTCGCTTGCATAGTATCTGCAGCCTTTTTCAGACAGTTCGTAATCAATAATACCACATGTAATGAGGTCAGACAATATATTCTCTGCCTTATGCAGGGGGAGTCCAGAAATTTTTCTGAATTTGGAAAGACTGATCGAATCATTTTGTTGAAGATGATCAAACAATAGTGTTTCAGCTTTTCTCACTTTTATTAACAGTCCGTTTTTCCTGTTTTCATTTTTCCATACTTTCAGGATAACACGGTTAACTGCCAGGTTTTGATCATTTTTCCTTATATATGCTATCCATTTTCCCGATTCATCTTTAGAATATACAGGCCTGGATTCTGCTTTCTCAATTTTCACCTCGAGAACTGTTTTCCCATCATAAAAGTGCTGGACAACACTGTATTTTATTGCTGGTTTACTGAAAAGACTGGCTGCAGCATCTATCATATAAAATTCCTCTTCACTCTGAACACCCGCTATACTCCCATTGTCACGAACGCCAATCAGGAGAATGCCTCCATTAGTGTTGGCAAAGGCAGCCAGTGATCGTGCAATCTTCCTGGAATCAGAAATGCAATACTTGAAATCAAGTATCTGGCTTTCACCACGTTCAATCATTTTTGCTAATTCCCTCACATCCTAGTATTTTCAGTCGTAAAATTACCTTAAATTTTGTTAAATGGCTAAAGGGGCATATTATATTATGGAGCAGTTCAAAAATTTTTCTTATATTTTACGCTTTAAAAATTGAGGTTATGAGAAAATATAAATTATTCCCTTTGTTTATAATTTTTATAATTACTGCTAACATGAATTACGGGCAACAGGTTTTTGAAAAAGACATATTTGAAACAGAAGGTGGAGACCTTGAACTATTGTTTATTGGTCATGGCACACTGATGTTCAAATATAATGATATGCTAATACATATTGATCCTGTTAGCCGTGAAGCTGATTATTCAAAACTTCCCGATGCTGATCTTATTCTTATAACACACGAGCATGGTGATCACCTGGATGTATCAGCCATAAAGGAGATACTTAAGAATAATACCCGGATTATATGCAATAAAGCTTCTGCTTCAGCCCTTAATGATTGCCAGGTTATGGCTAACGGGGATAAAACGCTCATTGAAGGAGTCAGTATTGAAGCTGTTCCGGCCTATAATATAGAGAATGAGAGGTCGCCGGGTAATCCTTTTCATCCCAGGGGTAATGGGAATGGCTATATTCTTGAACTGGGAGGAAAAAGAGTGTATGTTGCCGGTGACACAGAGAACATACCTGAAATGAGCGAGTTTGGTGATATTGATATAGCTTTCCTTCCAATGAACCTGCCATATACTATGTCACCTGAAATGGCAGCAGAAGCTGCCATGATTTTGAAACCAGGAATATTGTATCCTTATCATTTCGGTTCAACCGATACTGATGAACTCATTAAATTGTTAAAAGGGACTGATATAGAAGTAAGAATAAGGAAATTACAGTAAGACAATTTGCTGACTGAACTGGATACGGGACCTGATCCATGTGTGGATTGCAGCGAATGTACAATTGACAATTGCACAAAAGGATTTGATATAAGATCAAAAATTTCTGATATTAGTCGTCTGGTTAGCGTACCAGCAGATTTTATAATATAATCTTATTTGAAAATATGACAAAGTATTATTTATGGAGGGGGGTTTTCTCCCTCTTCCTTATTTCAATTATTCAGGGTACAATGCTGTCAGGACAGGAATTTATTTACCCTGAGCTTGATAAGTTCGAGATTGATAAAAGCTATCCTGTATATACACCTGATAATCTCTGGGATTATATTAACGGAGGCGCAGACAGTTACAATGCTCTTGGCTTCAGGGATCTCCATGTTGCTGAATACTCTAAAGGTAAAAAGCATACTATAAAGCTTGAAATTTACCATCATGCCAATGAGAATCTTGCGTTTGGAATATATGCCATGGAAAGGGCGCCTTCGTATGACTTTTTTCGCCTTGGAGTTCAGGCATACAGGGAGGAGGGACTTGTGCATTTTCTCAAAGGGGAATATTATGTAAAGGTCACAAGCCATTCCAAAAATAAGAAGATACTGGAAGCCCTTGAAGAACTTGCTTATATCACCGAAGATATGCTCGAAGGTACTGTTGAGTTCCCTGATGAACTGGCACTTTTTCCCGCTGGAGGGAAAAAGCAAAATTCCGAGATGTATATAAAAGAAAATGTGCTTGGACATGCATTCCTTAATGATGCTTTCAGAGCAGGGTATAATATCAATGGAAATCGTTTTACAATTTACCTGTTTACTAAAAATACTGATGTAGAGAATCAAAAAATGCTGGAGCATTACATGTCAAATTATGGCCTTTCACCGGGTGATGAGCCAGGAGAAAAATTTTGCTTTGAGGATGGGTATAATGGCTTTGTGTATCTTGCATGGGAAGAAGGTTTGGTTATACTCATATCAGGATTGAAAGAAGATAGTTCCGTACTGGCCAATGACTACATGAGTAAAATATTGAACAGGCATGAGTAAAATACTCGATCAATCAACCGGTCAGAGGTTTGCCAGCAGGTGGGGTCTTATATTA
>CAZSJH010000049.1:10209-16217 GCA_964607105.1 uncultured Rikenellaceae bacterium
GGTGTGGCCGTAGGGACAGGCAATATATGGCGTTTCCCCCGTATTGCTGCACAGAGCGCCGGAGAAGATGGGGCCGGGGCATTTCTGATAGCATGGGTGTGTTTTCTTTTCCTGTGGAGTATTCCTCTAATAATTGCCGAATATGTATCCGGACGAAAATACCGGTCAGGGGTTGTAGGCGTTTTCCTGAAGGGAATGGGCAAAAAATTTGCCTGGATTGGATCCTTTGTTGCAATAGTGCCTCTGGTGATTACATTCTTTTATACGGTGGTGGTGGGATGGTGTATCTACTATTTTGTTTACATGATCTTTAACCCACTGCCCGGAGATTTTCAAACAGCAATGACAATCTGGGAATCATACCAGGGAAGCATATGGCCGATTCTAACTCATATGCTTGCAATTGGTTTTGGAGTGTTAGCCATATGGAAAGGGATTAGTTCAATTGAGAAAGTGAATAAAGTATTGATTCCGTCCTTACTTGTCATAGTTATTATCAGTGTTGTACGCGCGGTAACCCTGCCGGGTGCCGGTGAAGGTCTGGCATATCTCTTCAAGCCACAGTGGTCACAGCTTGGGGAACCGAGAATATGGCTCGACGCTTTAACCCAGAATGCCTGGGATACAGGTGCAGGCTGGGGATTATTCCTTACCTATGCCGCTTATATGAAAAAAGAACATGGGGCTGTTGGAAATGCATTCCTTACCGGTATTGGGAATAATACTGTTTCTATACTATCAGGTATAATGATCTTTGGGACTGTTTTCGCAGTACTCAAGCATGAAATGGGTATGAGTAGCCCTGAGGTAATGGAAATAATGAAAACAAGCGGACCTGCCTCAACAGGGCTGACATTTATATGGATGCCACAGCTTTTCGATAAAATGTTCGGAGGAGGAATTTTATCTGTCTTATTTTTCCTCGGACTTACCTTTGCGGGTTTTTCATCTCTCATTGCACAACTTGAATTGCCTACCAGGGTACTGGTGGATACAGGCCTGAAGCGCAACAGATCAATTATAATTATAGGCATCCTTGTATTCCTTTTCGGAATACCCTCAGCCCGTAATCTTAATTTTCTCAGCAACCAGGATTTTGTGTGGGGTATAGCATTGATGATATCAGGGGCTTTTATAGCATTCCTCATAATCAAGCAGGGAACACAAAAAGTAAGGCTGGAGATAAATGAATCAGCCACTGACATAAAAGTAGGTAAATGGTGGGTTTTTATTATCAATTACTTCATACCGGTTGCAGCGGTTGTGCTTCTTATATGGTGGCTATCACAGTCGTTCATCCCTGGGGAATGGTACAATCCATTCAGACCCTTTTCTTTTATGTCGTGCATCTTCCAGTGGAGTATTGTATTGATTGTTTTGTTAATATTCAACAAAAGAATAGCTAAGCTCTTTTATTGATAATTATCATAAAATGAGTGTTATGGTATTTGTCAACGTACTACCTTACTGATTTTTATTTATTTATTAACTATAATATGCTATGTGTTATGCAGCAAATCAGCATACATGGAGTCTTTCTTATGGGATTACCAGGGACGAAGGTAGAAAAAGAAAATGTTCATGTCAGGTTCTGGTGTTATCATGAACAGGGGTGAGTCCCGCTTCGGTGGGGCCACCCTATTTTTTTGTTGAAGGGTTTAGGGGTTGTTGAAATGTTGAATTGTCTGCCGGCACGCAGGTTTAACTGTATAATAGGGTTTTGAATATTCGATATTATTATTACTTTTCTTCCATAATCAGAACTATTCCTTTCCCTGTTTCCACCGGTATCCTTTCCCATGGGGTATAGGTCTTATCCTTCTGGAAATTCTTTATGTAAGGTGCTTTGAATACAACCTCGTTCTTGTTCATGCCAAGGCTGTGCCAGTCAACATTAAGCCAAAGGTTCTTATTATCCTCATACCAGTTGGCAATAGCTATCATTACTCTGTCATCATTAAGGTATACGGATGCAGGTGTATGACTGTAACCTGTTGTAACCGGGCAATCATCTGACCAGTAACCGATAAACTCCGAACCGCTGATGCCAAAATCATCAAAGAGGCCCCAGATATTCCTGGGATCACCTGACCACGGTGCCCTTGAGGTCATACCATAGAGAAGTCCCTTATACTGGTTACCGCCATCCTGCAACATCTCACCCATCAGGCCAAAGGGTATTCCAGACATCTCTATAAGCCAGAAATCAGGAGGGAGATCAGGGTCAAAATATTCACCAAACCATAACCTGTCGATATAGGGAAAATGTTCCATATAAAGATTGGCACTGTTTGTATAGCCGTCGCGTACATTATACTGGTTGGCTGAATGCAGGTCAATAAGTGCGCTGTCCCTGTTCCTGTCAAGCACTTTTCTGAGTCGCTTCATAGTAGTTCTGTCAAAGGCGATATCATCAAGGTAAAGTCCGTCGATTTCCATTTCTTCAGCCAGCCAGTTAACACCTTCGATATAATAATTATGCCAGCGGGACATACCTGAATTTATGATTGCTGCATCTCTGTATTCAGGCACGAACCAGGCTGAGATATAATTATCAACAAGATGTTCCTGTAGCCAGTTGAAACCCCCACCTGGACCCGTGCTGAAGATTTCATGACCCATACTCCTGATAGCAAATAATTCAGCTGCCCTGTTCGACAGTTCTCTTATTGTATTGTATATTTTTACTCTCATTCCCCTTGAATGAGCTGCATCAATGTAATTTCTCATTTTCTCCTGTTCCAGGAAGGGATAGTTAATCCAAGGATTGATTTCCGTTGCATGATGGACATTAACAACGTTGGCTCCATAATTCTTTATACTGTCTAAATCCTCATACCGGTGATAAAACCTTGTATTCCATTGTTTGTCAGTTTCAATAAGCTTAAATGGTGTAAAAAGAAAGTTTATAGAAAAAACAATTTCATCACCTTTATTCATGCTCCTGCTTCCACTGTAGCAATTTATATCCGCTGTATATTCATTTGAACTTATATTTATCCCTCCCTTACCATTATTATACCAGCCTGCAGGCATTATCAGTGGTTTTTCCCTGTAAAAGTTGGTGTTTAGAGGCCTTTCATATTCGTCATCCCTGAGTGCGAACTGAAGCCCCCCATTAACATCTCCTATCCAGGCACCTTCCTGGTGCTTCATCTTATCCCATTTCCAGCTTATGTAGTATGGTCTCAGGCTTCCTCTTAAACCCAGGCCCATAAAGTAGTTAGCAAATTTCTTTCTTATTCGCATAGATAACCTGATATCAGAAAGATCGATATCACGCACAGCCTTAAGGTTTATGCGTATCGTTGAAAAACCATCAAACTCCAGAGAGCCCTCTGTCTGCAATTCAATATCAGAACTTATACATGATGTAAGCCAGGTGTATTTCCCTGATCCTGATCTTTCAAAAACGGGTTTTTCATTAACAAAGAATATCTTCGACCCGTTTGACCTGTAAATGTCCATTTTCATAGGAGCAGCCAGTACACTTTCAGGTTCTTTTTCCAGAGCTGTATTGGAAGGATTAAAATAAGTAAGGTATCTTGATGGGAGTCCGCAGGAACCAATGTCTATCTGTCTGCCGAGTATTTTAAGCGACTTTTCCTCTTTTTCAACAGGAATAAAAGGTTTGGTAATTTCATCATCAAAAGCAATGTCTGAGTTCAGCCACCTGAGTCTGGTCATGAGGTAGGGATTATCATCGCCGTGGGTTTTTATTACTTCGTTTGTGATACTGATCTCAATTTTTAGAGTTTCCGGTTCATGGCCTTCAGGATTGATTACCATCTGACCTCTTATCTTCTTTTTATTTATATTTTCCGGTATCATAAATCCGAACCACAATGGTTGAACTTTACCTTCTTGTATACTTAGTTCTTTTGTAAAAGGTTTGCCATCCCAGTTTATACCCCCGGTATTGAATGACGAAATGCTGTCGTGATGAATCACCGGCCTTTTTCCTCCTGACTTCAGGTCTGAGAATGATATTTCTATATCATTTATACTATCTTTAATACAATACAAGCCAACCTGGAAAGTAAAATATTCTCCTTTTCTTGCTTCACCTTCTATAGTCCCGAAAGGTCCCTTTTCAATCCATTTTAATGGTATGTATTCCATCATTCGTATTGAATATTCACGGTCTTCAGGGAAAAGCAAATATGTTTTATCCTGATATTTATCGAGGAGACTGTTAAGCTCATCTTTGGTGGCAATTACTTCCATAGGGAAGAATGAGTTGAATTCATTTCTTGCCTGTATGGCAGATACCTGTGCCATAGGCAGTGAAGTTACAGAAACTGAATCATTTAAGTCATGCAATTCAATCCATGAATTATCAGCTGTTTGTACCGGGGGAGGGTAATTTACCGTGGGATAGTTACTGCGTCCTTCCATTGTGCCGGTCAGGTAGTAAAGAAAATAATCACCCTGGCCGTATACGGGTTGAAATACAAACCTGCCCTTTTCATTATCTGATGACAGGCAGATAATATTATCTATCACTTTCTCAGGTTTGTTACCCGTAAGAATTACTGCTTTTTTCCATGGTTCTTTATCCCTTCTTCTCCAGGGAATTTCAACAAATACTGCATCGGCATCTGTTTTGTTCTGTATTACTATCCTGTGATATCCCAGTGAATCTTCATCCCATTCTGCTGTCGAATACTCAATATTATCCTTTTGTGAACCGCATCCTGCAAGTAAGAGGAAAAATGCAAAAGAAGGCAGGAATCGCATTAAATATAGTCTATGAATTGAATGCATCTCCTTTAATTTATGTTACATAATGTCACTTTCAGAATTTGCCAGTTCAATTACAGAGATAAGCATCAGTTGGGCCAGATCTTCCAATATCTCAGGAGTGATTGTGTCGACATCATCCCAGGGGATATGATAATATGATCTTGATCCGAAAGCTGAAAAGCTCAATGACGGCACTCCGGCACTCAGGAATATTGCCGCGTCGAGTCTGGGACGTCCGAGATTAGAGAATGAATTTGTTCTGATCGTACGGTGAATGTATTTATCATTTAGCTCTTCAAAAGGATTGCAGAGTAATGGATAATCCTTACCGGCGGTAATATTTATCTTGTCACCTGCACCTACGCCATCCATATTAAGCAATACAGTTTTATCCAATGGCATCACCGGATTTTCTGTATATGTTCGTGAACCAACCAGGGCTTGCTCTTCTGAACCGAAGGCAAGGAAAAGAACGCTCCTTTTAAGTTTTATGTCGTAATCATTCAGTGCTTTTGCCACGGCCATCATGACAGCAATAGATGAAGCGTTATCATTTGCTCCGGGAATAATTTCATAACATTTCCCCAGGTGGTCGAGGTGGGCTCCTATGATTATTGTCTCTTTGCTTAATTCCGGGTCAGTACCCTTTTTCAAACCTATAATATTTACACCTTTCCCGTCCGGGTAATGAGTGGTGCTCATCTTAATGGTAACCTTTTTACCTGTTTCAAATGATGCAGGTTTGAGGTTCTTGTTGATAAGATCTACCGTTTCAGAATGATTTTTGCCCGTTCCGCTGAACACATCCCTTACAACCGAGTCTCCTACGTGAACATAAATGAGATTTTCATCATAAGCATTATTCGGATTACCAATAGGGCCGTAATTATATATCATACCTGCAGCACCATGCCTTACTGCATTCTGCAATTTGTACTGGTGGAAGGAATATTCACGCCATGGGTTGAATTTTTCAGGTCCTTCAGAAGGGGAAACAGGGGCCTCTCTTTCAATAAGTATTATTTTGCCCTCTACATCAATACCTTTATAATCATCATAATCGAGCTCAGGTGCTGTAATTCCATAGCCAGCATAAATAACTTCTGCGTTCACTGTTCCATTGGCTGATGTGGAACCAGGCATATACTCACTTATATATTCATAATGTTTCTGGACCGAACCTTTTTTTCCAGTTGGCAACGTAATCGAAAGGCCACAGTCAGGGTGAATAACTGTATACGGGATATTGAAATACTGAAACC
>CAZSJH010000050.1:0-295 GCA_964607105.1 uncultured Rikenellaceae bacterium
GTAATTATCTCCGGCCTTTTTGTTCACTCCATAAGAAATCCTGAAGGTCTCTGCTGCCTCTTTATACCTGCCTGAATTTTGATATACGGATGCTTTGTAGGTCAGTGTTGTCCCAAGACTATTCCAATCCTCAATTTCTCTCCTGATATTTTCTGCCCTGTCATAATATTCAAGAGCTTTTTCATAATCGTTCAGAAACCTGTCAAAGACAAGGCCTATACCATTAAGGCTGGCTGCCATCAATTGCTTATCATCCAGCTGCTCACGTGCCCTTAAAGCCAGGTTATAATAATGA
>CAZSJH010000050.1:305-14651 GCA_964607105.1 uncultured Rikenellaceae bacterium
TACAAAAACAAAAAGTATTTAAGTTTATTTTCAACTGTCCTATGCTTATCTTTAGTACTCTTAGGAGTGCTTTTTTTAGTGCCAAAAATTGCTTATCTTTCTCAAATTGATAGCCAACAAGTAATTGAATTAACTAATATAGAAAAAGTATATATAACCCATCCCCCCGTAAACAATAGCCTTTCCATAAGTATCGTTAATGTTCCTGTATATACTTAATGCTTCATTATATAATTGAAGTGCCTCATCATCCCTTTCCCTGTCTCTCCGGTATGATGTTGCCAGTTTATTCAGACTGTCTGCCCTGAATTTTTCTATCTTTTCTGCGAGGCTAAGTTCATTGTATTCATTTACAATATTTATCAGACTTTTCTCCCCAAAAAGCCTTTCGAATGTCCTGGCTACTTTCTCTGCATCACCAAGCATTTGCTTTGCATCAGCCTTATCTCCATTCAATTCTGAATCAAGGCTTTTATCGGTCAGACTGAGTACAAAGGGTTTTGTCTTTAACCGATTGGATTGAACGATAGAGATCAAAAGGGATTCATCATTTTTTTCAATTGCTTCTTTCAGTTTAATCTCGAAATCATCCTGGTTCAGAAATGATTTATCTTCCTGTGCAACAATTGTTATAAAATTCGTAATTAAGAGAAGAGCAGTAAAAAGAGCAAATTTCTTCCATGAGCTATGAGGTATTTTCCCTGCCATTAAATGATCATTAATTATTAATAATTGTAAGGGATGGTCTCACCACTTAATTTGTTTTTCAGAAAAGCTGTAACTATCCGGGTTGCGGATTATTATCTTACTTCTTTACCTGTAATGCTTTTTTGAGCTCCTGAATAGCCCTGTCTTTTTTACCTGTGTATGTATATATCTGTCCTAATATCTCATGTATTATGGCTGACTCCGGGTTTTTTTCAGAAACTATATTAAACTCTGTGATTGCTTTTTCAAATAAGCCAGTATTAAAATAATATGCTCCGAGAAGGGAATGATAGCTACTGGAATTAACATTATTATTCAGCAATTCTCTAATGCTTTCTTCCTGGGAGGCAAGCTCTTCCATTTGTTCCACGGAAAGCAGTGAGAACTCATAATTCATTGATTTATAAGATTCCAGCATAGCTTCACCCTCTACACGCCAGAAATATGTATCACCGTATTTTAATCCTTCAGCATCCTCCGGATAATCTATTTTATTACCTGTAACTTTTTTACTCCAGACAAGTCCATTCTTGTTGAATAATTTAAGCTCAAATTCATCAACAGGCATATTGCTTTCCCATTCAAATGATGGTTTATCAGTTATAATTGATGTATTGCATGGGGATACTAACTCAATTGGAGGTGCACTGCCATCACTTCTCAAACCTGCCAGCACACCAACTTCCCTGTCTTTCTCCCTGTTACCAGCCAGGGCAGCAAAGTTGCCTATCATAGCCTGGTTTACGGTTCTGGATCCTTCAAATTGTTCTTCTGCAGATTCATTACCTCCCGATATTTCAATACTGCTGTTTGCACCGAGATTAACCAGGTTACCATTAGAAAATATAAGGGCCACCGATGATGCTCTTGCAGTTTTAATCCTGTCCCCATTAAAAAGCTGAAGTCCCCAGTCTCCATTTATCTTATCATTATTTGCCTTTGTTACCTCAACATCACCACTCAGGTCAGTGATCACTGCAAGACATTTTTTATCCTCAGATTGGGCAAACAGGGTTAATGACGTTATTATGAATAATATCGAGGCAATATACACAGGTCCAATCCAACGAGCTCTGGCTAGTCTCATTTTGGTCAGGTTTTTAAGGTTGGCAAGTTAGGTTTTCCAGCCCAAATAATAACAGAACGGTAATATACAAAATTATTGACCCCAAGTCAAATTTTTTTCAATTCTCAGCAGTATCCTGAGACCACTTACAATTTTAAAAATAAAACCGAACGAAGATTTCCGCCGTATGTATATACCTGCAGGATGTAGGTCCCGGGAACTAGTTCACCAATATCCAGCATGTAGTCCAGCCGGCCGGCCGGTTGCTGACCCAGATTGATATATTTCACACGTATTCCCCTGGTATCGTATACTGCCAGGCTTGCCTCACCTCCTACCGGCAAATCTGCCTCTATTCTCAATGGTCCACTATTGACTGGATTAGGATACACTTTCAGCCAGTTGTTGTCTTCATGGTCCCCTTCATAGTTGTCGATACCGGTATGGATTCCTTTATATATTTTTACTTCGGAGCCATCAGGCAGGCTGTTATAATAAACGTATTTTTCATCCCCGTTATAAACTATGTCCAGGGTGATCAATTCTCCCTCCTTCTCAACAGTCACACAATTATCATCCCAGTTTTCCGGTACAGTCACCTGCAGGGTGATCTCAACGTTAAATATTGAGTCTGGCAGACCATCATCCATAGAGAAGGCCAACAGGTCTTCAGCGGTACTTATCATGGTTACATCCAGACCATTCCTTTCCCGGATATATTTATAAACATTCTCATGGGTATCCACCCATACATCCCTTTCAAGGACCGAGTCCACCGTTTCACTGAAATCTTCCAGGCTGTAAGTATAGATGAATGACTCCGGATCAAAGTACTCCTCTTTTATATCATGATACATCAGTGGCAGGTAATAGCCGAATTGCTCTGCTACCCCAACACGATACAATACAGTGGAGGGTGAAGTGGTGCTGAGCACGGGGTAAGATTTGAGTGCGTAGAAATTTGCAGGTGTTGACAGGTTATAACCATACTCACTGCTACGGGCTGTATGAAAGGTTTCAGCTATTAATCCCAGTGTTTCATATTGAAAACTACCAAAAGGGATTGAAAGGGTAAGAGTGTTCTGTTCAAACCTTTCATCCAGTTCCTCTTTCGACTGTTGCAACAAGGTTCGGATGTATTCAATCTCCCCCTGACCGGTCAGAACTCCGAGGTTTGAATGGTTCATTGTGTGGGAAGCTATCTCAAAGCCTTTGTCGCGGTATGATTTTATCAATGGTGTTCCTGCAAGCGGTGCATCGTATACCTGGGTAGTATCGGTAAATATATAAAAGGTCCCTTTAAGCCCGGCTGCATCCAGACAGGCTGCACCATGTGCAAAGGCACCATATGCCCCATCATCAAAAGTAAAACTTACAGCACCCCTGTGATTATCTTTCCAGGTAGTCGGCCTTATTGTTTCAGTGGATTGAAAAATACCGCTTACTGCTGCAGTAATATTGTTAAAAGAGATTCTTGTGCCGGACCATGCTATTCCCGGATTTGAAAATGAGCCCTCATCCCCGGGGAAAATCAATATCTCCTGTAAACCGCTCCCTGCATGACTGTAAAATAATGTAAGGTCAGGGTATGAATCTTCATTAAAATGCCCGGACACCATGTACTTCATCCCGGACGGATCAACAATACTATTATCACCTGAAAACCAGGTTGCAGGCTGGGAGAAAGAGGCAGCTTCACCTGCAAAAAATAATAACTGGTGGTCAGTAGCAACCGGGTCACTGTAGAAAATAACTAAATCACTAAACTCGTCACCATCATAATCTGCTGCATTGGCATCTTTAATATAGTCAAAATCAAGAATCTGCCTTGTTGTAGTGTAAAATGCAGGAAGAAGGGAAAAAGTAGTTCCACCGGATTCAAATATAAATATACGCTGGGAGGTTTCAGGATCCTCTCCGGTAAAGTCGTAGAATACTGCAATATCTTGCAAACCGTTATGGTTGAAATCTCCCGGAAGTGCAAACTTAATACAGGCAAAATTGAACTCGCTGCGGATGGTTCCATAATACACTTTTGGTTCACTGAAGCCGGTTCCGTATGACTCAAAAACATAAATGACCTGCTCTTCTTCCCCGGGATCATTGTAAAAAATTGCAATATCCTCCTTACCATCCAAATTAAAATCCCCTGCCACTGAATGATCAACATAATTGAAATCAAACTCAGTTTCAATGGCGGAGAACCATGTACCTGCAGGAATCAAATTCTTACCACAAGCTTTGAATACCATTATATCGGAACATGTATATTCAGGATTCATATTGGGCTCATAGGGTACTTTCATAAATACAGCCAGCTCACTTATCCCATCACCGTTGAAATCTCCCGGAACTACCAGACCGGGTATTATCCCGGGAATCTCGCTCGTTAAGGAAGCAAAAGCTGTATGTGAATCAAATCCTTTTTGCCCTGGACTGAAACTAATGAACCTGGTGGTGTCGCTAACGCTGCCCTGCAGGCATACAATATCACTCGCATCCATATTGTGAACAGCAAAACAGACCAGTGTTAGCAGGAAAATCACAGTATATCGACTCATCACCTAAAGCCTTTTCAACATCAAATATATAACTATTTAGTAAGATACTTCATTAAATATTTTTATCAACTATCAGTTAAACATATTACTAAGCCATCCATCTATAAATGCAACATTCCATAAAATAATCCGTTTTAAAAGGCAAAGACAATAAATAATAAATATGAAAAAAGCCCTGATAATTGCAGGTATATTAATGATTATCTCTTCAGCCTGCACCAAGGAATATGATCCTATGAACGCGGAAGATGATCCCGGAACTGTTGAAAAATACAATATCGGGCATACATCAATAAATATTACTGACATACCTGATCATTGGATAGAAGAGGCGAAGGAAACACTTCATATAGCATACGGACATACTTCTCATGGCAGTCAGATCACCTCAGGCATGACAGGCCTGGTATCTTTCCTGGGATCAAAATATGCCTGGAATAATGGAGGTACCGGTGGGGCTCTTGATCTTCATGACTACGCCATGAGTGGTGACCTTGGGAGCCCGGACTTTACAGAATGGGAGCTTGAAACAAGAGATTATCTAGCCTCAAATACGGATGTAAATGTCATAATATGGTCATGGTGTGGTGAGGTTTCTTATGCTTCTGAGGAGAATATCGATACTTATCTAAGCCTTATGTCGGGTCTTGAAGAAGATTTCCCTGCAGTAGCTTTTATATATATGACAGGTCACCTCGACGGGACGGGATTAACAGGCAACCTGTATATCAGGAACGAACAGATAAGGGATTACTGTGAAACGCATAATAAATTCCTTTATGATTTCGCAGATATTGAGTCCTATGACCCTGATGGGAACTACTATCTCGATAAAAGTGCGAATGATGGTTGCAATTATGACAGCAATGATGATGGTACCCGTGATTCCAACTGGGCTATAGCCTGGCAGAACTCACATACTGAGGGTGTGGAATGGTACGACTGCAGTGCAGCCCATACTCAACCCCTGAATGCCAATATGAAAGCTTACGCTGCCTGGCATCTATGGGCACGTATTGCCGGTTGGGATGAATAAGTGAGTAGATTCCCCCGATTAACAAAGTATAAGTGACAATAATTAAAACATCGTATTTCATTTAAAGCAGAATAAATTTTACTTTTGACAGTCTTTATTCAGATCATTATTAGATTCATTATGAAAGCCCTATGAAAAATATATATTCAAAAGTAATAATAGTATTACTTTTCACAAGTTCCTTAATATTTCTTTCATCCTGTGAGAAAAAGCCTGATCCTCCTGATTTGATTACAGAGGACATAACTTCTATTGACCAGACAACTGCAACTACGGGAGGGTATATTACAAGTAACGGAGGAGCAAAGATTACCGCCAGGGGAGTCTGTTGGAATACTCTGGATAATCCTACCACAGAACACAGCAAGACATCTGATGGTACAGGGCCAGGTACTTTTACCAGTAATCTTACCCAGCTAACACCAAATACAAAATATTACGTAAGGGCATATGCGATCAATGAAGCAGGTACAGGCTACGGTAACCAGTTGTCATTCACTACCGTTGATATTTTACTCCCAACATTAACAACAACTGAAGCCGGTTCTATTACTTTATCATCAGCAATTTCAGGTGGTAATATCAGTGATAACGGAGGTGCGGAGATCACGGCCCGTGGTGTTTGCTGGAGCACATCAGAGGATCCTACAACAGCAGACAGTAAAACTGAAGATGGAACTGGAACCGGTAGCTTTACCAGTGATTTAACAGGTCTCACGCCGGGCACTGATTACTATGTCCGTGCATATGCAACCAACAGTGCAGGCACAGCCTATGGCAACCAGGAAGCATTTACTACTGTGGCACTTCAGCTGGCAACTGTAACAACTGCTACACCTGACCAGATTACCCAGACGTCAGCATTGCTGGGCGGAGATGTTACAGATGATGGTGGTTCAGAAGTTACTCAAAAGGGCGTTTGCTGGTCAACTTCAGATAATCCCACAACAGATGACAACACGACGAGCGATGGATCAGGAACAGGTGCTTTTACCAGCAACCTGGATGGTCTGACACCCGGAATCACCTATTATGTAAGGGCTTATGCCATAAATAGTGTGGGGACAGCCTATGGGAACCAGGTTTCATATGATACTGACCCGGTCGAATTAGCAACCGTGGCTACTGCTAATATTGATGAAGCATCGATTACAATCTCTTCTGCTGTATCAGGAGGGGAAGTAACTGCTGACGGTGGTGGAGATATTACAGCAAAAGGTGTTTGCTGGGACACATCACAGTCGCCGACAATTGATAACGACCATACAGATGAAGGAACCGGAATGGGTGAATTCACAAGCAACATTACAGGTCTGGTTGAAGGCACTACATACTATGTACAGGCATATGCGATAAACAGTGCTGGAACAGCATATGGCAATGAGGTTTCTTTCACCACCGAAGAGATAGTCCTGGCCACACTTACGACGGTAAATGCCAGCGCTATCACCAGCTTCACGGCAATGTCAGGTGGTAATATCTCAGATGCTGGTGGCGGAAATATAACTGCCAGGGGTGTTTGCTGGTCAACGACAGCTGAGCCTACTATAAGTGATAATACAGCATCAAGTGGGACCGGTACCGGTTCCTTCACCAGTGAACTAAGCGGTCTGGATGCATCAACCACCTACTATGTACGTGCTTATGCAACAAACATTGCCGGCACAGCTTATGGTAACGAAGTCAGTTTTAATACCACTGAGACTCTAAGTGATATTGAAGGCAATGTCTATTCAACTGTTACTATAGCATCACAGGTATGGATGGCAGAAAATCTTAAAACAATTACCTATAATGATGGAACAACAGTCCCTCTTATAACAGATGCTACTGAATGGGGCCTTCTGGAGACGCCCGGTTGCTGCTGGTATGGCAATGACCCTGACACCTATGGTGATACATATGGTGCCCTGTATAACTGGTATACTATTGAATCAGGTAACTTATGCCCGGAAGGATGGCATGTCCCAACTGATAACGACTGGGAAATTCTATATAATTACCTTGGCGGCCTTATTGCCGGAGGCAAGCTGAAAGAAACCGGGACAATTCACTGGCAGAGTCCCAATGTGGGTGCAACAAATGAAACTGGTTTCACTTTTCTTCCAAGTGGTTTCCGCCTGCAAGGTGGATTATATGTTAACGTAAGAACATACGGTCACTCCTGGAGTTCTTCAGAATTTGATGCTGAAAATGCTTTGTTTCGGTACACCACCTACGAAGACAATATTTTCTATAGATGGTATGCAGATAAGAATTGCGGAAAACCAGCAAGGTGCATTAAAGACTAGATTAAGATAAAGGGAACGCATCATTCTTTCAAAAACAATTCGCTGTAAATGAATAATAAATACCTTTAAATATTAGGCAATTATTGTAACCGGAAGCACAGGTCAGACGTATAAGACAGTCAGGGGTTATGAAAAGATATTTTCTATATATAATTTTGGCACTGCTGTCGCTGCATGCTTCAGGACAAGATTGTACCATACTATCCAAGGCCAATAATATCACACCTGACCGCTTATGCTCACCGGTTACAGCAACCTGGACAGTAAGCTATACTGGTGTAAATGATGCGGAAACGCCCGTTCAAATCAGGTTTGACTGGGATGACGGGGTGATTGAAACACTTACAGCAACAAAAACAGGCGAGGGACTATTTGAAGCCACTAATATTCATACATACACATCAAGCGGTAATTTCTGCAATTATCATCCCCAGGCAACTTTAATTGTCAATGGTGTCGTATGCACTTCTTCTTCCCAGGAACAAATAGTAACAGTTTGGGATGATGACGACCATAATGGCGGTGAAATGCACATAAGTCCAACTATATATCCAATATGCTTCGGCACCAGTGCAAATGTCCGCTTCCAGGATTTAACACAATTCAATTGTGTCCCTCCACAGGAAGAAGATAATCCTAATATCAATACCAGGTGGATACAATGGATCTATGGAACTGATATTACCATGACAGGGGCTCCTGTTACAATAGAGGGAATGTCAAGAACTTACCCATATACAGATGATGTTATCACTTTACCCGGACCTGTGACAGGTTCAGGAGTGTTGTCAGATGTTATCAATGTAGCTGATGACAAATTAATAGGTGAATATTTTGAAGTAACACTTCGCAACTGGAATTACTGTAATCCATATGACGACCCTGATATACCGGGAAGTCCTGCTGACCCAGTAAACGGAGATCATCAACCCGTGGTGACAACTGCAATAATTTTAATAGTAGCATATCCGGATGCAACAATCACCCCGGTAGATCCTCTGTGTGAAAATGCTGATCCCGTAACCTTAAGTGCACATGACCCGGGTGGCACCTGGTCCGGACCCGGCATTTCGAATAATATTTTTGATCCCGAAGTCTCAGGACCGGGAGATCATATAATCAGATATGAAATTACAGATGCAAATGGGTGCTATGACAGTGATGAAATAATAATAACCGTTGTACCAATACCTGACGCAACAATACTATCAGGAGGCATAGTATGTTCAACAGACCCCCCTTTCACTCTCCAGGCCCGTGAACCTGGTGGCACGTGGTCAGGGCCGGGTGTTACAGGGGATGTATTTAACCCGGCTCTTGCCGGATCAGGCAACCATGTTATCACATACAGCATCATTGATGAAAATGGTTGCACTGATTATGATGAGACCATAATAACCGTAGCAACTCCTGATGCCACAATAACACCGGTTGACACTTTATGTAATGACAGTCCCCCGGTAACATTAACGGCTCATGATATGGGAGGTATATGGTCGGGCCCCGGGGTTGTGGGTAATACCTTTAATCCTGTAATTGCCGGTATAGGAGATCACCTGATCAGGTATACCATAACAAATGCAGATTGCAGGGATCTTGATAGTACTGTAATTACTGTAATGCCCAATCCAATCATTACGATAGAGCATCCTGGAACCATGTTTGCTACCAGCCCTCCAGTAACATTAAATGCCAGCCCGGCGGGAGGAATATGGTCAGGTCCTGGAGTTACAGGTAATATTTTTGATCCGGGTGAGGCTGGTGTAGGAATACATGTATTATACTATGAAACAATACCTGACCGGTGGGGCTGTATGTCTGAGGATACTATACATATCAGAGTGACAATGCTCCCTTCTCCCACTTCAGATTTTGAGCCCGATACAGCAGGTTGCTCACCTTTAACAGTTCAATTCATTAATAAAAGCCTGTACGGTGAGAACTATACATGGGATTTTGGTGACGGGATATATTCGACTGAAGAAAACCCGCTTCATACATATTATGTGCCCGGAGAATATATAGTTAAGCTATCTGTCAATAATATGACTGGCGAATCCAATCATAATGGTATAATTACAGTATACCAGAATCCAACAGCTATATTCAGTGCATACCCCACAACAGTAGTGAATAATAAACAGATAGTGGTTTTCTCCAATAACAGTTATTATGATTCACTATACCTGTGGAGCTTTGGCGACGGGCAGATATCCACCGAAGAAAATCCATACCATCAATACATGAATCCGGGAGAATACTCAGTTTCCCTGACTGTGATATCCGTTGACGGATGTGTCGATTCAACCACATTAGAAACACCTATATTAGTAGACTGGAAAGAAGGGAATATAAGGTTTGCCAATGTATTCAAATGGAACGGGACAGGGCCAACCGGTGGAGAATGGAAAGAGGGCGTTTATGAAGAAATGGACTTTGTTTTCAGGCCATTTTTTGAGAATGTAACGGAATACCAGCTCCAGATCTTTAACAGGTGGGGAGTACTAATCTACGAGAGCCATGATATAAACAAAGGATGGGACGGATACTCCGGAGATATTAATCTTGCACCACAGGGCGTTTATGTCTGGAAGGTGAGCGGACAATATGCCGACGGGGAATATTTTGAAAAGGTTGGGGATGTAACATTCCTGCATTGAAAACCCGGATTTTTTATCAAATATTTCAGGTCATTCGTCAAAATACAGTTTTGTTGAAATATAACAAAATCTCAAAGAAACAGCCTCCTATTAAATTGATTATCTTACCCTTATAATTTTATTCCAGGCCTTGTAGCTTGAAATTCGATTTTCCCTCGTGTAATTCCTGTTGTTTTTGACGAATCGCACTAAATAATCCACGAATTAAATAAATGTCCTGACCAGTGTCATAATTATCCTGATTAAGGATACGGAAATGGTGTTCAAAAATGCCTCTAAGCCTCATTGCATGGCTTGTTCCGAATAATCAATATACCTAAATTTGAACAAGTGAAATGAGGATTCGGAAAGATAAATCCGGATATTAAAAACAGGCATTATGACAACAAAAATCAAGAATTCTGTTTATTATTACAGGGCTCCTGTTAAGGACCCCAACAAGGAAAGTCTATACAAAATACTTTCAGATGAAGATTGTGAGGACTTTTACACTTATATTGACTGGTTAGATCTCTCAAAGAAACCTAATATTATTGTTCTGCCCCTGTCCAATCATTACTATTATCATCAGGAAGATTTTGCGAGGACTGAAACACTGATTAACCTTAAATGTCTGAACCATATAAGTGACCTCAACTCATTCCTGGGAAAGATTCATAATAATCTGCCATCCGATTGTTTCTTTACAGGATGCTTTGTTAATGGCCTTAATGATGACAGACATTCAAAAAACAATAATTCTCGAAAAAATATGTTTAAACTTAAGGTTAATTTATTCAAATTTCCGGGATTTCTTAGGAAAATCAAACAGTTATTTAACTTAGGAAGTACACTTAAACTAAAAAAAGAGTATGTCAGGTCAATTCTTAACGACATAGGATTTCTTGTCCTGGATATGACGGAACTCAATGGTAAAACATACTTTTGTGCTAAGAAACAGAACATATTTGAATAAAAAGTATAATTTTGTTTTATGTCTGTTTATATCATTTAATTAGAATTAACATTTACTATACAATAAGAAATAATTATTCATAAATTTAAATTATTAAAACCCCGATCATGAAAAATTTATTTAGAATCTCAGTAGTTCTTATCCTTGTGGTAAGTTCTATTATTTACTTCACCTCATGTAAGAAGGAACCCAGTCCTCCCACACTGACTACGGCAAGTGTATCAGCAATCACTCAGACAACTGCCACCTCCGGCGGGAATATTACAAGTGATGGAGGAGCTGAGGTCACCGCCAGGGGTGTCTGCTGGAATACTTCGCAAAACCCGACAGTTGCACACAGCAAGACATCTGACGGTACGGGTGGAGGTGCTTTTACCAGTAACCTCACCGGGCTGACGCCTGGCACAGAGTACTATGTCAGGGCATATGCCACCAATGAAGCAGGTACCAGCTATGGTAACCAGCAAACATTTACTTCCGGCGACATACTGCTGCCAACTCTAACGACAACTGCTGCAAGCTCTGTTACATTAACTTCAGCAGTGACAGGTGGTAATATCAGTGCCGATGGAGGTGCAGACATAACAGCCCGAGGTGTTTGCTGGAGCACATCAGAAAATCCAACCACAACAGACAATAAAACTGAGGATGGAACAGGAACCGGAAGTTTTACCAGTGATTTAACAGGGCTCACACCTGGAACTCAATATTATGTTCGTGCATATGCAACAAACAGTGCCGGGACGGCATATGGCAACCAGGTTGATTTTTCAACTGAAGCACTTCAACTGGCAACCGTAACAACTGCTGCAGCTGACCAGATTACCCAGACATCAGTAGTGCTGGGCGGAGATGTTACCGACGACGGAGGGGCAGAAGTTACCGCAAAAGGAATATGCTGGTCTACTTCAACAGACCCCACAACCGATGACAACACGACCATCGACGGAACAGGTACAGGTGCTTTCACGACCAGCCTGGATGGCCTGACACCCGGAACTACTTACTATGTAAAAGCTTATGCCATAAACGGTGTTGGAACTGCCTACGGCAACGAGGTTACATTTGACACCGATCCGGTCGAGCTAGCTACAGTTACAACAGATGCAATAAGTGATGCCACAGTGACAAATACCTCAGCTGTAGCTGGAGGTGAAGTAACTGATGACGGTGGTGGTGCCGTTACAGCAAAAGGCGTTTGCTGGAGCACATCACAATCACCAACAATTGATGACGATTATACAGATGAAGGGCCCGGAATCGGTATTTTTTCGAGTAATATTACAAGTCTGTCCGAAGGTACCACATATTATGTTCGCGCATATGCTACCAACAGTGCCGGAACAGCTTATGGTAATGAGGTTTCATTCACAACAGACGAGATAATACTGGCAACGCTTACGACAGTTAATGCCAGTGCAATAAGCACTTTCACGGCATTATCAGGTGGCAACATAACTGATGATGGTGGAGCAGATATAACTGCAAGAGGTGTTTGCTGGTCAACTACTGCCAATCCTACCGTCAGTGACAATGTAACCAACGATGGCTCTGGCATAGGAAGTTATACCAGTAGCATTTCCGGTCTTAATGCATCAACTACCTATTATGTACGTGCCTACGCAACCAACAGTGCAGGACCAGCTTATGGTACTCAAATTAGTTTTACTACAACAGAGTCATTAACTGATATTGATGGTAATATATATGCCACGGTAATTCTTGGCACACAGGTTTGGATGGCAGATCCACTAGCAACTTCTACTTTCAGTGATGATACAGAAATTCCACTTGTGACCGATGCTACGGCATGGAGCAATTTAACAACTCCAGGCTATTGTTTCTATAATAATGATGAAGCTACTTACGGGGAGACCTATGGTGCTTTGTATAACTGGTATGCTGTTAATGCAGGTAATATTTGTCCTGACGGATGGCGTGTACCTACTGCTGACGACTGGTCAATTTTGGTAAGTCATATAGGAGGCATATCCAACGGAGGCAAACTTAAAGAAACAGGCACAGTGCACTGGGAAAGTCCCAACACGGGAGCAACCAATGAAACAGGTTTTACTGCCCTGCCAGGTGGCTATCGTAGTATTTCAGGAGGATTCGTCAATATGGGAAGATGGGGACACTGGTGGACCCCCGCAGAGTATGATGAAACATTTGCATGGTATAGATATTTAAGTTATAATAATGGCATTTTATACACTGAACGCTTTAATAAAAAGGTTGGCTTCTCTATCCGGTGTATTAAAGAATAATTATGATTTAAAAATTGTATCTTTAAAACCCCCGGACGCATCCGGGGGTTTTATTTTTAAGATTCGGTAAGTTATTTATTTCAAGATCATAGAAAAAATTAAAACAGAAGACTATTCTAATAATCTATTACTCAAGTGATTTATTTCTTGAGGAATATATTTGTTGATAGTATTTTGTTGTCAGAAATAATTACTACGATATAAGTCCCACTCATAAGTCCGGATAAGTCAAACTCCCTGTTAGTTTCTTCCTCGTTCAATAATATTTCATATACAGGTTTCCCTTCATAATTAACTATTATTACCCTGTTATCCTTGCCTTGTAATGAACTGGAAAATTTAATTGAGAACCGGCCATCATTTGGATTGGGAAAGAGATTAATAAATCCTGAGAAAACATTCTCAGGGGTTACAAAAATATGCACGGGATCCGATGAAGACACAGCATCCATATTATCTGTTGCTATTGCAGTCAGTTCATATGTTCCCGTGTCTTCACACTCAAATGAAAAAGTATAGGGAGCCGATAAGTTTTCACCCAATTTTTCAGATCCTTTAAAATATTCCACTTTTTTAACTGTACCATCTGAGTCAAGAGCTTCTGCTGTAACTGTTATAATAGCCGGGGCCACAAAAGAGCTATTTTCAGTTGGTGATAATATACTGATAACCGGAGGGTTATTAACAGGTGGGTTACAATTATTAGCCACAGTCCTGGCTGTAATAGAAGCTGCTGTTTCACCTGTTTCATTCTGTAAGGGATTAACAGTAAACACCGTATAGGGTCTAAGTCTTCTTGCCT
>CAZSJH010000050.1:14661-15978 GCA_964607105.1 uncultured Rikenellaceae bacterium
TTGCAACAGATTAACAGAAGGCCTGGTATAGGATATCCTTACTAAATCTCCATAAACAACCGGGCCTGACAGCGTTAATAGCACTTGTGAACCCGAGATCGCAACTGAAATGACATTCCTTTGTACCGAATTGACCACTACAGTAAAAGCGGATGCTGAAGGAACAATATTAGCAAGAGTCATACTATAGGTCATTTCAAGTACAGAAGGAGAATTATCTTTTATTACTGAACTTATATAAAGTGGACTGGGATTAGTATTATTTACAGAATGTACTATTGCACCTACCTGCCAGACCTGATTCTGTTCCTGCAGGTCAGGATACTCTCCTAAATTCCATTCTACTTCCGTTGACAAACCAGTATTGTAATCTTCTCCCAGGGTTACTCCATACTCAAGACTGTATTCAGGAACGAAAGTTTCAGTATTAATAAAACCGGGGTCCAGTATCCTTGAATGCGTATCATATCCTAAAGCCTGCCACTCATCCCAGGACACAGTTGTATCGGCAACCATGAAGAGGGGTTCATTATCAGTAGATTCTTCACAGTAGTAAATATTATAATCACATTCAAAGTCTGTAAGCAAACCTTCTTCCACATAGATATAAGCTACCTGATTAACCGAATAGAATATATTATTTTTTATCTTAACATTCTGTGATGGTGCCGGTATTTCTGTCCCGTTACTCTTCCTTATCCTGATAATTCCAGCACTGTATTCTGACAGACCATAGAAAAAAGTATTATTATAAATCATCGGGTTGTCATAGCCCATTACGACAACAGCTGTAGGTGTGTTACTAAAAATATTATAGCTAATACCTCCGGTAGTATTTACCATGGGTAAACCATCATCATATCCGCCCTCGTGCACAATACCATAATACGGTCCCTCGATACGATTATGACTTATAGTATAGTTAATATTATAACCAGCCATTATGCCGTGGCAGAGACCATTCCCCCCCGGGCCATTCCAGTCAAAGTTATTACCTGTAATTCCAGAATTATCTAAATTATTTGCTGTGGTCAAATAGCTGTCGTCCCCTGCCTGAAGCATATATCCACTCGTATTGACTGAGGTTATAGAATTATTCCTGAATGTCAGTAATGTTTTCTCAGACCTTTCAATATCCACTCCTCTCCATGAATCCTGAGCATTCTCGTAGGCCACACCCTCAATTACTAAATTAATCTGTCCATAGGATTTTATGGAAACAGAAATAAATAATAATATTATGAATACTGAATTTCTCATCAAGAATAAAGAGTATATATTAAATAAACCTTAAAACTTGATAAAAGTTTAGTAAAT
>CAZSJH010000051.1:0-15618 GCA_964607105.1 uncultured Rikenellaceae bacterium
CCTGTTTTCTTTGATAAGATGTTCTTTCGTTTTAATTGTTGTGTTGAGTTGTCCGGCCAGGATATTTATATTCTCAGCAGCATCGGAGAATTTATTCATGTTCTCCGGATCTGTAAATACCTGAAGGTTATTGATTACTTTTTCAGCTTTTTCTGCAATAATACTTGCCTGACCTGTGATTTCCTGTGATGTTGAGCTGCCTGCCACAAGGAACTCGCCGCGTTTAAGGAAGTCTGCCTCGTTGCTCCCTCCCCTTATTTGAATTGTCTTAAGTCCTGTTATACCAAGTGAAACAATATCAGCATAGTCATCTTTCTTGATTGGTGTGCCTGGTTGCAGTGACATTTCCACAATTATCGTATTTATATCCTGTGGGTCGATAAAAATATTAGATATACTACCGATTTTTATACCCAGGTAATTCACCGGGCTTCCCACTTCGAGCCCGCTGACCGACACATCATGATAAGCCACGAAATATGTATCGGACTTCTCAAAAAGTTTATTCGCGGCAAAGAACAATACCAGTGCTATAAGCAGAGCACCGCTAACAAAAATAAATACTCCTAGCCTTACTTTTTGGGTATGGGTTTTCATTTTATATTTTAGCTAATCTAATCTTCGTCTTCCTCAGACAAGCCAGAATCTTCTGACTCTTTCTTTTCTCTTTCCATCTGCGATGTTATCTCATCAAGCCTCTGGTGCAAAGCGTTGAGATTAGAGTTACCATGACTAAGCTCTTCCGACTGCATTTTAAAGAGTGTCTCTTTGAGCTTAAGTAACTCAATATCCTTCTCAAGCAAGGCAATTTTATTATTCGTATCTTTCTCCCGTCCTATTCTCCTGAAAGAAATAGCCTGATCGAAGTACTTTATCAAGATAAGAAATAAAAGTCCAATTATAAAGAAAAAAATAAACGGATAGCCTCCTATAACTTCAAATCCAAGGTTGGTCTTCAGGTTGATGCTGAAAACATCCCAGTTAAAAATGAGGTAATACACCCAGATCACGACCCATCCTATTATCGCCGAATTAATAATGTGATTAAGTCTAATTTTATTCATTCTTTTCCAGCTCCAGTATTTGTTTATCGATATTCTCAAGCTCCTTCAATAGCGAAATAAAGACCCTCTTCCTGAGGATATTTTCCGGCACTTTATTATCGTTGTTCTTCACTTCAAGGTAGAATTTCATTCCAAGCTGTGTGGCTATTTCCTTTTTCTTCCTGTTGAGCCTGCTGACTTCGATATTATCCCTCAGATCATCAGCTGCAACCTGTGCCCTGTTCACTCCCTCCCGGGTCAGATCAAGCCCGGATCTGAAAGCTTCTGCAGATCTATCCCTGATCTTTCCAAAAAGCACTTCGGAATAAGCAGAGATTTTCTCAGTTATTCTGTGGGCTTCCTCTCCCACTATCTTTGCTCCTTCGGAAATATTCTCACCTGTCTCTTCCCAAAAGCCTGTTTCAGATATTGACTCACCGGCTTTCCTCAGGTTTTCCTCGATATCTTCATTTGATTTTTCAAATTCCTCTTTAACTTCTTTAGCCTTCTTCTTCGTTTCATCTCTCATATTCTCAACTGACTTTTTTACCTTCCCCGCTTCTTTTTCAACTTTATCTTTTACTTTCTTTGATTTGTCTTTCTTTGCCATAATTTATTGATTTATTTAGTTTTATTATCCAAATATTATTTATTTCCGGTCTTCCTTCTGCGCCTGCCAATGGTGTAAAGTGCACCGACCAGAACTATGCCGGCTATTACAAAGATTACTATTGTAAGCGTTATATTCCTGACATTTTTTGCCCTACGTGTCTCAATATCCGACTTCTGTTTTGCCAGCTGAGCTTCATCTTCAGCAATTTCATAACGAAGTATATCAATCTGTTTTCTCTTCAGTTCAACCGATTCCTCAATTGATTTGAGTATATCAGAACCGCTAAACACCTCAGTTATTCCTGCTATTTCTTCAGGAACAGCCTTTTGCTGCACCATCTCTTTTTCGCGTACCGCCAGTTCTGCCTCCTGTTTTTCGAGGCCTGCTCTTTCAGCCAGTATTTCAGACAATTCTTTGCTTTTTACCAGTTCAGACTTTTCTTCCAGGGATAAGAGTGTCTCATTAAGGCTCGCCCTTTTCTCTGACAGCCTGCCTTTAAGCCCGGTCAGATCTTTCAGTTCTGTATCAAGCATCTGACGCTCATTTTTCAGCCTGCTTATTTCTTCCCTGGTGAACTCTGCTATCGTTTCATCCCTGCTGTACTCAGAATCCATCATGTCCTTCAGTTTTTCTTTCATAGCATCTGCATCAGCAATCCATTCCTTCAGGGTGTTTATGTTGCTCTCGGCACTTTTAATCTTATTCTGCTCATCTTTGAGATAGCCATTTATCTCACTTATCTTAAGATCATATTTCTCAAGTTCGGCTTCATCACCATTATTCTTAAGCAACTTATTCTTTTCACGCTGATAAATATTTTTCTCATCCTCAAGAAGTTCTATCTTCTTCCTGGCAAGATTTATCTTCTGTTCATTAAGTTCTATCTCATTCAATTTAAGCAGTCGCTGCTCGTCTATCTTATCAAGCCGGTTATCAATATCATCGATCCCGGTAACAAGCTTCTCCCTGGAAACTGTCTTCTGCTCTGACAGCTGTTGTTCCTTTATTTCTATAGTATCCTTTTCTTTCAGAATGTCATCTCTTTTTTCCTGAACAAGGGCGATACTGTCTTCAATTGTCTTCAGCCTGTTCTGTAAATCAGCTTTTTGCTGTGACAATTCCTCCTGCTGATCCTCTTTCAATGTTTCAGCATATTGCTCCTTGTTAGATTCTAATTCTTCCAGATCCCTTTCAACCTGGTTCCTCCTGTTTACAAGTTTTAACTGCTCATTTTCAAGCGAATCTTTAAACACCTGCACCTCCTTAAAGGTCTCATCCAGTAGTTTCTCGCTTTCCTCCAGCGCTGATTTCTGCTTTTCAAGTAACTTCTGCGCTTCTTTCTCTGATTGATTACTTGAACAGGAACCTGCAATCAACATTATTATTATTAATATTGGTATCCTGATTAATTGGTGCATTCTTAATTTCATCTTGTATTCCTCCTTTATTATGGTTATCTATTCTATTGTTCTAAAAACTGTAAGATTATACTGAGTATATCTTTCAATCTTTAAACTATATGATTTACTTAACTAAATATTAACATATGTGTATAATATAACTTTTATATGACATTTCCAAATTTTTCTATAATTCGAACACTAATTCGTGATTTTGATATGATTTTTCTAAATTGAAAACTTATTAATAGTCACAACAGTTATTGCGATGAATTTTAAACGAATAAGGATCCTGATTATTATTTTTATCGGCCTTCCCATTTTTATTCAGGACACCGGGCTTAAGGGTGCATCACTAAAAATGCCAGATTATGAAATCTACAAACAGGAAAATGAAACTGGATGGGAGGAAATGTATTTCAGGACAATCAATATAGATGGCAAGTTGATGCATTTCATTGTCAGTTCTGAGCTTGACCCCGTGGATCCATTCAGGGGTTTGGGCATGTATGGAGGACATAATCTGTTTGATGATGATTCTGCTACTGCATGGGTAGAAGGAGCTAACGGTCAGGGAAAGGGTGAATATGTTATATTTAAAACTGATGAGTACTATCCTGAAACGGTAACAATAAATAACGGCTACCAGAAATCAGTAAGACTGTTTAAGATCAACAGCCGACCGCAGACATTGTTGATGAGTCTTTATGCAGGATTCTACCTTGAAGGAGATGATACGGAAGTAGCATCCCGGTACAGAATAAGACAGATTGCAGGGCCGGAAGCTATTGAGCTTCTAGATATTATGGGGTCACAAAGCTTTAAGACTCCTTTCAATTCAAAAAAAATGATATTGCAAAAGGACTCTCTAACAAAGGTATTTTATAAAGACTTCCGGCAAGAAATAGAACAACGAAAAAAAATGTGCCCCACCTGCGATTTAACACCCAGGTTCAGTTTCTTCATAAAACTAGAAATAAACGATGTATACGAAGGCTCGGAATGGTCAGACAATTGTATCTCAGGAATATCATACACCAGTAACCCTTTTATTATGGCCAGAGAGGTAATTAGTAAACCTGAGAAAATAGTTGATGTGTATGAGGATGAAGATCCTGACGCCGGACGTATATATTTAGATACCGATAGGAGAAAAGGAATAATCCTGATTGACAAAGAAAGACTTGATGAATATAAATACCTCGAAGACAATCAGCATTTGAGTATGACGCTTATGGATGTCAGCCCCGATAAAGAATGGGCTCAGGTTGATCTTATGATTTTCAGTCAGGGTTCGGACAGGGTCGAGGAATATTCAATATTGTACAATGTGAGAATGCTGCGAAGGGTTGACGAGTCTATTCTTGATATAAAATATGGAATGTTCGGTTTTGTTGAAGATAACGGAAAGATATGGCTTGATACAATAGATGGCTTTGTTGACCTTGATGAGATAAGGGAAGCCATGAATTATGAGTTATGAGTTTAACAACCGACGGAGTAAAGTTTCATGTTGAGCAGATCTATGGCAGTAAGGTCACCCAGCCCGTAGTCTTTCCCATAAACGCATCCTGTATCTATATTTATTACTGAAGGAGATTCCCTTAACTGTTCCTTAAGTTCCGAAAGTGAATGGGGCCTGTGGCCATGTACAATAGTCTTCCCTTTGAAAACAGGTGAGTGATATTCGTACCGCCTTTCCCAGATCATGCTGTATGTATCCTCAAAAGGATCTTCTATATCGTCATTGAAGCCACCGTGAACAAAAATAAAATTGTTGACTATATGGTAGAAAGGCATTGCAGATACAAAATTCATGTATCTCATGTCAATTTCTTTAACTGATGATACACCAAAACTTCTGAGGGTCTCATCTCCTCCGTTCCGCATCCAGTTGAAGTTATCAAGAAGGCTACTGTGGGCATTAAGCATCATGTCTTCATGATTACCCTTAAGGGGTATAATATCATAGCCTTCAGAATGCAGCCTCATTATAAAGTCAAGCACCTCTTTACTGTCAGGACCCCGGTCAATATAATCACCAAGCATGATGAGCTTATCCTTCTTTGTCAGTTTAATAATTTCATTTACAATGACATATAAGCTATCGTAACACCCGTGTGAATCTCCTATGGCAAGTAATCGCTTACTCATACATCATTATTTAAGCAGTTCGTATACATACGAATAGATCCTGTCAACCCACAGGCTGTACATTTTACCTGAAGGGTGCAATCCATCTTCAGCTACAAGTGAATTATCGTAGGATGCTTGTCTGGATATGTCAGTTATATCAAAATATTGCAGCCCGGTATTATTGCATTCTTCTCTCACAACCTTGTTGAATGCATCAATCTCGGAAGCTATTTGTTCCCTGTCTCTCCCTCCTGCAAAAGGCATCACACCCCAGTCGGGTATAGATAGCACGATGACATTATCGCTTATGTCTCCGGCAAATCCAGTTGCAATTCCCAGGAGTTCAACCAGCTCATCCCGGAAGTTAGAAATATCTCTCCCCCTGTATTGGTTATTTACTCCTATAAGTAATGAAACAAGATCATATTCATTACCGGGTTCTGCGGATTCGATACCGTTTATTAATTCATCAGTCGTCCAGCCTGTTTGAGCAATTATTTCTGCATCAGCAATATATACACTGTCCTTCTTAAGTCTTTCAACGAGCTGCACAGGCCATCTCAGGGAAGGGTCGACACTTTCCCCAATGGTATATGAATCGCCCAGAGCAAGGTATTCTATTTCCCTGTCAGTTTCAATCATTTTATTACCAGTTTCAATTATTTTATTTTCAGTTGTATCTGTATCATGGCAGCTGCTTAAGAGCACACTTATTATTATTATCGTAATACTTAGCGATCGTTTCATAGTTCATTTATTATAATATAAACAAACAAGCTGCCCCCATGTTCTGGCTCTTTGTCTTATCCCATCTCATCTGATATTTATTACCAGAGCTACAAGGTAGTAAATATGATGCTAAATTCTTAACTTGGTCCGGATACAGAATAAATCAATAACATGAAAAAGATAATAATAACCTGCTTTTCATTTCTTTTCCTTCTGTCATGCAATAACGAAAAGGAATCAGAAAACGAGGATTTCAGGATTGGTATTGCAACTTTCTCCCATGAGACATGCACTTTCTGCCCGCAACCTACAGGAATAGAAGAATTTGAATATTATGGACCCCCACTCAAAGGAGACCAGATATTGAATGCAGACCCCTACATAAACGGATTTGTTGATCGTATACATGAGTATGGAGGAGTACAACTTGAAGGGATCACATCTCCAAGGGATGCTGTCGGAGGGTCTTCAGGCAGCTGGATAACAAAAGAAGCATTTGATAAATATACAGGCTTAATGCAAGATGATATCAGAATGAATGGTCCATATGATGGCATATACCTTTCTCTTCATGGTGCTATGGCAGTAACAGGAATACCGAAGCCTGAAGCGGAAATAGTAAGGAGGATTCGTGAGGTGGCAGGTGAAATACCAGTAATAATAACCCTTGACCTGCATGCAAATGAAGATCATGAACTTTCAGATGCAGCTACCGGGGTCATAATAATAAAAAGGTATCCTCATTACGACAGTTACAACCAGGGAGCGAGAGCAGCCAGATTAATGATAAATACCCTCAGGGGTGATTATATTCCGGTTATGGCCACAAGGAAACCCGGTGTTATAACACCCAGTGTTTACCAGGGCACAGGTGTGTCTCCCGCAATGGAAATAATGGAAAGGGCAAGACGGTGGGAAGACCGTGTACCAGGTGTTTATGTTTCTATTGCATTTGGATTTGCATATGCTGATGTACCTGACGTTGGAGCAAGTGTTATGGTAATTACCAATGACAATCAGGAGCTGGCAGATAGTATAGCCGATGATATGAATGAATATATATGGAGAGTGAGGCATGAATTTGCAGGGAAAAGACTCCCGGGAACAGTTGAGGGAGTAAAGCTCAGTATAGCAGCGGTAAAATCAGGGAAGAAACCGGTGGTGATCGCAGACCACAGTGACAGAACCGGTAATTCAACTCATATACTGGCCGAACTTATTAGACAGGATGCTGAAAATTTCTGCATAGCTACAATATCCGACAGAAAGCTTATTGATCAAATCACTGATTCGGGATGGAAAGAAGGAAGCGATGTTGATGTAATGGTTGGGGGATATGCCGATGAATATGCAGGAGAACCGGTCGCTATAAGCGGCACACTTGAGTATTTCGATACTTATGGAAGGTTTGATAAAGTCGCAGTGTTAAGATTTGGTATGAATAACACTATAATCATCACTCCGGAACTGCACCAGGTAACAGACGCGGGCATACTTGGTGAACTAGGGCTTGATATTGATGATATAGCTATTATTTCACTCAAATCAAGAGTGCATTTCAGGAGGGGCTTTTATGAAAACAGCCTTGCCGGGGCGATATTTGAGGTGGATGCACCGGGACTTGGACCAGCCGATCTGACTACTGTTGAATATGAAAATATACCTAAGGATATTTACCCCGTGTTCAGGAAAGACTAATTACGAATTGCAAGAGGCGAACCGAGCAGGAAGAGCATGCCGGAAATGATGGTGCCAGATTACACCTTTATTTAAATTTCTGCAATATATTAATCAGCAGCATAAGGTTTTCCTTTGATTCCTCATCGAGCTCTGACCTGGTAATATTACCCTTATTCACATCACCAAGGAACTTGCTAAGGAGAAAATTTCTGGGAAGCTCATTTATATTTACATGTTCAGAATTTGAAACAGTAATTCCCTCCCTCGTTTTCAGTATAAGGTTCTTAAAATCCAGCGTTGAAAGCAGGTCTTCAGCATTCATGAATTCCTCGGGCATAATAATTATATTTTCATTTTCCCCGGGTTTATCATTAAAGACCATTTTTTCAAGCTGCCTGGCTATCTCTATCTCCTCATCATTATGGAACAGGAGAATTGCAAATTTCATTCCCCAGCCCATCAGTATGTTGCACATCAGGGGAATGGATGAGGAATCTGTGGAAGGTATAAAATGTATCCTTCCTTTATAACCCGCAAGTTTAACAGCAGCATTCATCAAATAGAATGTACCCACATTATTAACAATTATATTGTACTTATCTGCTGAAAACTCCTGGTCACCCACCGGGTTACCCATAATACTCTGCAATGGTGAAAGGGTATCGGGCGAAGCATTACCCAATCGTGCCGCATCGAGGATTACCGTTGTTGACTTGTGGTTAG
Source organism: uncultured Rikenellaceae bacterium (assembly GCA_964607105.1). Taxonomy (GTDB): domain Bacteria; phylum Bacteroidota; class Bacteroidia; order Bacteroidales; family VadinHA17; genus UBA9300. The sequence continues at coordinate 8,325 of CAZSJH010000051.1, forward strand.
CAAGGTCATTCCTCTGGACGGCCAGCACCCTGTGCAATTTATTTATATCGACAAGGTGAGGAGAATGTGTTGTATATATTACCTGGATATTGTCTTTTATATCTTCGAATACTTTGAGCACATCTTCCTGGGCTCGAGCGTGCAGGCTTACGCCGGGCTCATCAACCAGCAGGATAAGTTGCTTTTTTCCCTTACGGGATGCCGCCATCAGTTCGAGATAAAATGAAAGGAACCATCTTACGCCCCTGCTTCGTTGCTTGGGATACAACCTTTCACCCTCATCTTTCACCCAGAATTCAAGGTAAGGTTTACCGGCTTTCTCTCCATGATTGGTACTGTAGTGGTCAAGTTCAAAATTAATTCTGATCTTATTATGCCTGCCCACATACTGCTGCCAGAAATCCTGGAAATCGAGTGTTAGTTTTGTATTGAGATTTTCAATCTTCTGTTTAAGTATCCTGGATGATGGTTGTTGAAAAAAGTTATAGTCAAGGTCTGCCAGGTTAAGAAAATTCCTGGCTGCCTTAAAACCTTCTACATTCTGGTTATCAGCAACAAGGTCTTCCAGGTCTATGCGGTTTGGAAGTAAGCTCCCAAAATCTTCGAACATTTCAAAATGAGGACAATCAGCTGCAAATATTTCACCCAGCTCCTTAGGTCTATATTCTAGCTTTCTTTCGTCTTCAATTTTTTTCAGTTTCATCCTTGCCTTCTCTTCATCAAGACCCTCAAAGATGAATCCGAATAATAATGTTTTAAGATCACTCTCTTTTTCGAGTTTCTCCTTTTTGCTGATTGTTGATTTATATTCTTGCAGTACTTTTTCCCACTCACCACGTGAAAGTTCTTCTATTGAAGGCCCCGACAACAGTGTCATGGTCTGGTGTCTCTCCTCCAGCCGTATTGAAATATCATCAAGCTTTTTGTTTGTCGAGTCAAGTTCAGCCACCGTTTTGGACCAAGCCTCAACAACACTTATAAGTGTACTTTTATCTTTAAGGTAAGCATTAACCTTATCCAGTTCGGTACGCTTTTCCTCAAGACATTCATTAAGTTTTTCTATGGTATTATCACCATCGTCTCTGATATCTGCCTTCTTCTTCCTGAATAACCTGAGGCCGCCACTTCTGGCAGGGTGTTTATCAAGCTTTATCTGTATATCATTAAGTTCGGTAGTCAGTGTTCGTTTTTTTACCTTTACTTTGTCCAGTTCAGAACAGAAAGTTTCAATTTTCTTACCTATGTCATTCAGTTCCTTTCTCCTTCTATTCTCCAGTTCCTCAATATACTCCAGCAACTGTCCTCCTATATCCATTTGAGACTCAAGATCGGTTTTCCATGATCGTATGAGTATTATGTTGCTCAATGAATCAACCAGTTTATCAAAGTCCTCATTTACAGGACGCAATTTACTTTTAAGGTAAGCTGCAGGCGCTTCAAATCTGCATGTAACCTTCGGTAATGACAGGTCACTCCTGAGTACATCCTCGGAGATCACACCGGATGAAAATACTTCAAGACCTTCCAGTATTGAAGTCTTACCCGACTCATTCTGCCCTATCAGGCAGGTTATATTATCCGGTGAGACAGTCTGCATGCCTGTGTCGACAATCGACCTGAAATTTTCTATTCGGAAAGCTTTTAATTTCATATTGCTTAAATTTCAAAACCCATAACGAGCACATCATCAACCTGTATTGCGCTCCCTTTCCATTCATTAAAAATATTACCTATATGCTCCTTCTGCTTGTCCATGCTCCAGCCTGAAACATGAGAAATAAGCTGTCTGAAGTTCTTTATTTTGAACTTTTTGTTCGTTTCTTCACTGAACTGGTCAGGGTAACCGTCGGAAAACATATAAAAACGGTCTCCTTCCTTCACTCCTATTTTGTGATTGGTAAATGATATCTCTTCAAGCGGTGCGATGCCTATCGGCATCTTATTAGGTTTTATTTCTTTCAATTGACCATCACTTACTATTATCAGAGGCCTGTTTGCCCCTGCAAACTGTACAACTGACCTGTATGGATCATACACACAAAGAGCTATATCAATACTATCCTTCTGCTCATACTCCTTACCCCTCTGATCAAGGGCATCCATAACTTTCTCCCTCATCCTGTTGAGTATCCTGTTAGCACTTGGTACCGACCTTGTCTGCAATATCTCGTTAAGAAAACTTATTCCCAGTATTGATAATAAAGCACCGGGCACTCCATGACCGGTGCAATCACCAGCCGCTATTATTGTATACCCTGCATTCTGATACGCATAATAAAAATCCCCACTGACGTAATCCTTTGGAAGATAAAAAATAAAGTGATCCTTCACTATGCCTGACAGGAATGAGGTATCAGGCATTAATGAGCGTTGTATCATGCTTGCATACCTCAGGCTTGACAGGTGTTCATCCATTGCCTGGGCAAAAAGAACAGAATCGAAATCTCTCATCCCCTGGTTCATGTAATAACAAGCATTTGGCTTTAACCGATAAATATAATGCAAATATATTAATTCCCAGAAAAAATGGCATGATGCCAAACACCTGCAGCAGCGAGTGAAATTTTACTTTACTATCTTTGCAAATTATCAGAATGTTGTATCGGATGATATCTGTTGACAGTATAAGTGTTGTATTTGGTGGATTTGAATTATTCTCGGGTGTTTCATTCATGATTAATTCAAAGGACAGGATTGGGCTGACAGGCAAGAACGGTGCCGGCAAAACAACCCTGCTCAGGATTATACATGGCATTTTGAAACCATCTACCGGCAGCCTGGCCACAACTTCTGGTATTACAACAGGCTACCTTCCTCAACAGATGAAGGTAAGCGATAATACTACTATTATGGATGAAACCCTGACAGCCTTCAATGATCTCAGGGAGATGGAAAATAAACTGGATGGAATAAACGAACAGATATCAGCTCGAGATGATTACAGTTCAGGTGAATACCTTATACTCTGTGATCGCTTAACTGAATTGCAGGAGCAATATCGTATCAGGGGCGGTGACAAGTATATGGCGGAGACTGAGCAGGCACTCACTGGCCTGGGTTTTGATCGGGAGCAGTTTTATCAATCCAGCGCCACCTTAAGCGGAGGCTGGAGAATGAGAATTGAACTGGCAAAGATATTGCTTGCACAACCTTCAGTGGTACTGCTCGATGAGCCAACGAATCACCTCGATATTGTATCGATACAATGGCTTGAATCATACCTTGGCTCATACCCCGGTGCAGTAATCGTAGTATCGCATGACAGGGCATTTCTTGACAATATAACAAATCGTACACTTGAACTATCACTGGGGAATATCTACGACTATAAAGTACCCTATTCTAAATTCATACAGTTAAGAAAAGAGAGAAGGGAGCATCAGATGGCTGCCTGGAAGAATCAACAGAAGATAATTGAGGATAATGAAAAATTTATCGAAAGGTTCAGGTATAAGAATACCAAAGCCATACAGGTGCAGTCGAGGATAAAAAAACTTGAAAAGCTGGATCGTATAGAAATTGACGATGAAGATACATCAGCCATTTCGGTAAAATTTGCACCGGCACCAAGGTCCGGAACAATTGTAATCGAGACAGAGGCTTTGTCAAAAAGCTATGGAAGACATGAGGTGCTACACAATATCGACTTTATTATTGAAAGGCAGGAGAAAATAGCCTTCGTAGGACGCAACGGAGAGGGAAAAACAACTTTCGTAAGGATCATCATGGGAGAACTGGACTACAGAGGAAAACTGAAGAAAGGTCATAATCTAAATATAGGATATTTTGCACAGAACCAGGATGAGCTGCTGGATGAATCGCTAACAGTATTCCAGACAATAGATAATATAGCAAGGGGTGAAATAAGGACGAAAATCAGGGATATACTTGGTGCTTTCCTTTTCAGTGGTGAAGATATTGATAAGAAGGTAAGAGTGCTTTCCGGCGGTGAAAGATCAAGGCTTGCACTGATAAAATTGCTCCTTGAACCCTATAATCTTCTCATACTTGATGAGCCGACAAATCATCTCGACATGAGGTCCAAAGATATACTCAAGCAGGCACTCATGAAATATGATGGCACATTAATTGTTGTATCTCATGACAGGGATTTCCTGGATGGCCTTGCTGGAAAGATATACGAGTTCAGGAATAAAAAGATAATGGAATTTAATGGTGGAATATATGAATTCCTGGAAAAAAGAAAAATTGAAAACCTGAGAGTAATTGAACAAAAGGATACCCTACCGGGTAAGCCGGCGAGTGAAAAGAAATCTGAAAATAAGATTCAGTACATGCAGAAAAAAGAGTATGAGAAAGAACTGAGAAAAAAGCAGAAATCACTTACAGGCATAGAAGAGAAAATAGGTGAACTGGAGGTAGTAAAAGCCGCTATGGATGCAAAACTGGCCTCCCATGACAAAAGTATTTCAGAACCGGGCTTTTTTGACGAATATGAGAATATAAACCAACTATTGCATAAAGAAATGGTGTACTGGGAAAAAGTGTCAATTGAAATAGAGCGTTTTAGAAAAAAAAACAGGTCTTAATGAAAAATCTGATGTACGAAAGGCCATACAGGGTGAATACCTATGAAGCTGATGCATCGGGCAGGCTCAGTATTCCCGGACTCTTTAACTACCTGCAGGATATTGCCGCCCATCATGCTACAGACCTGTACCGCGGAAAGGAACACCTTGAAAAGGATAACAGGTTCTGGGTTCTTTCACGAATGCTCGTGGAAATTATTGAGATACCCGGCTGGGAAGAAGAAATAGTTATCAGGACCTGGCCCCACGGCGTGGATAAGCTTTTTGCGCTCCGGGATTTTGAAATCTTTGGGCTCAAAGGGAATAAATATGGAGCTGCTACATCATGCTGGCTTATGGTAAACAGGGAAAACAGGAGACCTGTAAGACCAGATAAATCACTTGCTGATCTGAACGGAGCTCCTGATAAGGGAGCAGCCCTGGAAAGATATCCATCCAAATTACAAGGTGCAGGTAATTCGTCAAAGGAATCACAGGTATTCCCAGTAAAATATTCAGACCTGGATTTTAACATGCATGTAAATAACGTACAGTATATCAAGTGGATAATAGATGCATACCCTCTGGAATTCATCCTCGGCAATTCATTTAAGTCAGCAGAAGTCAACTATCTTACAGAAGCACTGCCGGGAGATGAAATTACTGTTATGTCAAGTGAAAACGGGGAAAAAACTTTTGATCATTCAATTGTCAGAAAAAATGACGGTAAAGAATTATGCAGACTGAAATTAAGCTGGAAATAATAAAAGGAGAAAGATTACTATTTTTACCAAACAAATAAAAGTAATGGGGAAAATCAATAATATATTTTTTATTCTCACAGGCATTATACTATTGGCATCATGCGCAAGCATAAACAAGGAAGAGACTGATTCCAGAGACCTGTCATACCTGTATAACCCTCTGAGAAATCCTATACATCCCAGGTACCAGATTTATAATGTAAGTGATGATTTAAGTGAGCTTACAATCAAGTTTTTCACCAATGACCTCTATTTCTCTGAAGCCAACCCGGAAGGTGTCCCGAGAGCAGAACTGCTGGTAATATACAGGTTATATGATATGTCACAGGGACGTATAGCCGTGGATACAAGCTTTTATAATATTAACGTAAGGAGGGACCAGGGTAACAGGCAATACACATATACCATACCTATGCATGCTTCAAAAGGGTCAAAATATGAAGCTGAACTTTTAATCAGGGATCTTATCAGAAACAACAGGATACAGACCCACCTTCCTTTTGACAAAACCTCTGACCTGAGCAGTAATAACTTCAGGGTACGGGGGCATTTTAATAAATTAGAATTGTTTAACCCCGTCCTGAGGCCCAACGAATTTGTTAATCTTCTCTACAGGTATGATACTGACAGTCTGTTTGTCATGTATTTCGAACCCGATGATGCCAGCCCTATACCACCTTCTATGTTAATGCCTTCAAGAGCTATTAACACTGAGCATGAGGGCATAGTACCAATGGCTTATTCAGATACCCTGCCCCTTATGTTCCCCAACAGGGGAATCTACCTGTGTACTACCGATACCAACAGGCTGGAAGGATTTACTTTTTTTAATTTCGGTAATGAATTCCCGGGAATGACCGAGCCTGAGACCATGATAGATCCGTTGATATACCTTACAAATGAAGACAGAATACAGGAGATGAGAAACAGTGACAAGGTAAAAGTGGCGCTGGATCAGTTCTGGCTTGACATAACAGGTAACATTGAACGCTCACGTGAACTAATCAGGATTTATTATAACCGGGTCCTTTATGCTAATTATTTCTTTGCTTCATATAAGGAAGGATGGCGAACTGACAGGGGAATGATATATATTATTTACGGTCCACCCGACAAGGTATATAAAACACCAGGAGAAGAACGATGGGGTTACCTTAAGAAACAGATAAGGAAAGGATGGGGAATTAGATATAAAATTGATGATGAATACCTGTATTTCAATTTCAGTAACAGGGAAAATCCTTTTACCACCAATGATTATATTCTTCTGAGGAGCGAAAGTGTAACATCATACTGGGACGAGGCGATTCGCAGCTGGCGTTCCGGCATTGTTTTCAGGCTGGATAATCCATCAGGTATTTAGGATGAAAGAGAAAATCGATTATATATATGGATTGAGGCCAGTGCTCGAAGCAATAGGATCTGGTAAAACAATTGACAGGCTGATAATGAAAAAAGGACTGAAAGGATCATTGTACTACCAGCTGATGCAGGAGGTTGAAAGTCATTCCATACCCTACCAGTTTGTTCCCATGGAAAAGCTAAACAGGATTACACGGAAAAATCACCAGGGAGTGATTGCCTGGCTTTCAGAAATTGAATACCACGACATATTTTCACTGCTACCTGGTATTTATGAGACAGGAAGGGATCCTTTCCTGTTAATCCTGAATAATATTACCGATGTACGGAATTTTGGAGCCATAGCCCGTAGTGCCGAGTGCTTCGGAGTCGATTGTATCATAATAGCCGAAAAAGGTACTGCACGAATAAATGCCGAAGCTGTAAAAACTTCGGCGGGCGCACTGAATAAAATACCCGTGGCAAGGGTAAAAAGCATAATGAACACCCTGGAATTCCTTAAAGAATCAGGACTTAAGATTATCAGCGCCACAGAAAAAGGTGATGATAACATTAGCCCGGCGAATCTTAAGGGCCCCGCAGTACTTATAATGGGCTCGGAAGGCAGGGGTGTAAGCCCTGAAATAATGAAAATAAGTG
>CAZSJH010000052.1:0-15604 GCA_964607105.1 uncultured Rikenellaceae bacterium
CGGGGATATTGGATTGCCCATGTTTATCAAACCCAACGAGAGTGGTTCCAGCTTTGGCATTACAAAAGTTACGTCTGTTGAGCAAATCATTCCTGCTGTTGAGCTGGCTTTTGCTGAAAGCCCGCAGGTGCTTGCAGAAGAGTTTATAGAAGGCACAGAGGTTGCCTGCGGAGTAATAATAACATCGAAGAAGACAATTATGCTTCCCGTTACCGAGATAGTAAGCAAGAATGAATTTTTTGATTTTGAAGCAAAATACGATCCTTTAAAAGCTGATGAAATAACACCGGCCCGTCTCCCTGATCATGTTACTGAAGCAATCCGGGAAGCCAGTTACAATATTGCATCATACCTTGATTGCAATGGACTGGTAAGGGTTGACTTTATTGTTGCTAATGAAGAACCTGTATTCATTGAAGTAAATACCATCCCCGGAATAACCGAGGAGAGTATTGTCCCGAAACAAATGAAAGAGTACGGCATCGAGCCGGGTGAGCTTTATTCGATACTTATTGAAGATGCCATAGAATCAAAAGGCCAAGGCTGATAATTCCTATGGTGTGGGGTTGAACCCCACACCATCGCTGGAGCTTCAGTCTTCCACATTCAGTTCCACATCATCAAACCTGTACGAATCAATGGGATCACAGGTGCACATTAGATTCCTGTCGCCGTAACCATTGTCAACTCTTCCTACTGCAGTCCAGAACTTATTCTGTGCCAGTCCCTCCACCGGGTAAGCTGCCTTTTCCCTGTTGTACTTATGGTTCCAGCTATCACTAACTACCACTGCTGCTGTATGAGGTGCATTATGCAATACATTATCCTCCCTGTCAACCTTACCCTCTTTCACCTCCTGTATCTCATTCCATATTGATTTCATTGCCTCTACGAAGCGATCGAGCTCATACAGCGGTTCACTTTCAGTTGGTTCAACCATCAATGTGCCATGAACCGGGAATGATAATGTAGGAGCATGGAATCCATAGTCCATTAGTCTCTTGGCTATATCCTCTTCTGAAATACCTGCTTCACCTTTGAAATTCCGGCAATCAAGTATCATCTCATGACCCACTCTTCCATTTTTTCCTTTATAGAGAACCTTATAATATTCTTTCAGGGCTGATGCCAGATAATTGGCATTCATAATAGCCATCTCGGTAGATAATTTCAGGCCTTCTTCACCCAGCATGCTTACATAAGCATGTGATATCGTGAGGATCATTGCCGACCCGAAAGGTGCTGCAGCTACAGCTGTGGTTCCATTGCTTCCACCGGTGGAGACCAGTGGGTGCGTGGGGAGGAATTCAACCAGATGGCTGGCGACACCTATCGGGCCCACACCCGGTCCGCCACCACCATGAGGTATAGCAAATGTTTTATGCAGGTTAAGATGGCACACATCAGAACCTATAATGGCTGCATTTGATAAGCCAACCATAGCGTTCATATTTGCACCGTCCATGTAAACCTGCCCCCCATTTTCATGAATTATATCTGTCATTTCTTTTATAGCCTCTTCAAAAACACCATGTGTCGAAGGATAGGTTATCATAAAGGCTGCAAGCTTATCCTTATTCTCAACTGCTTTTTTCCTGAGGTCCTCAACATCAACATTACCATTTTCGTCACATTCTACAACAACCACATTCATCCCGGCCATTACCCCGCTGGCAGGATTTGTTCCGTGGGCTGATGAAGGAATAAGAACTATATTCCTGTAACCTTCACCCCTGTTTATATGGTACTGTCGTATTACCATAAGTCCGGTATACTCACCTGCCGCTCCTGAATTAGGCTGGAAAGAGATTGCTTTAAAGCCTGTAATTTCTTTCAGTGCCGCTCCCAGTTCATCCATAATCTGGTAATATCCTTTTGCCTGGTCTTCAGGGACAAAGGGGTGTATATTCCCAAATTCAGGCCAGCTCAGGGGAAACATTGATGTTGCGGAATTCAGTTTCATGGTACACGAACCCAGAGGTATCATACTGTAAGTCAATGATATATCTCTGTTTTCCAGCATTTTGATATATCGCATCATATCTGTCTCACTATGGTAACGATTAAATGCTTCCTGGGTCAGGAAATCTGATTTTCTGAGGAATTTTTTACTTATACATATGCAGTCACATATATTGTTCACTTTCTGAGGCTTCTTCCCCGCAGCTTCAGCAAATATCTCAACAAGAATATTTATCTCCTCCAGGGTAGTTATTTCATCCATACTGACCATAACCTTCCCATCATAGAAGAAATTAAGGTTCATCTCCTTTTTCAGCGACAGTTCTTCAAGCTTTTTGGCTTCAACACCCTCAGGTATCCTTATATCGAGTGTATCAAAAAACTCACTGTTTGCTATTTTATAACCAAGTTTTTCAATGGCCTGTCCGAAGGTACAGGTGCTCTGGTGTATGTGTGATGCTATTCTCTTCAAGCCTTCAGGGCCATGGTACTGGGCATACATACCGCTCATATTCGCAAGCAGGGCCTGGGCCGTACAAATATTTGAAGTAGCTCTTTCTCTTTTTATATGTTGTTCCCGTGTTTGCAAGGCCATTCTGAGTGCCGGCTTACCATTGGAGTCGATAGATACACCTATAATCCTTCCGGGCATGCTCCTTTTCAATGATTCATGTGATGCAAAGAAGCCTGCATGTGGGCCTCCAAATCCCATAGGCAGTCCAAAACGCTGGTTTGACCCGAACACTATATCTGCTCCCCACTCACCAGGGGGTGTCAGGAGTACCAGACTCATAAGATCTGAAGCTACTGCAACAAGTGCATCAACTGAATGAACTTTATCCACAAAACTTTTATAATCCCTTATATCACCGTCAGATGAAGGGTATTGCAGGATAATTCCAAAGAATGAGTCATCAATTTCCTGCGAGTTATAATCACCCATTACCAGTTCTATGCCGAGCGGTTCAGCCCGCGTAAGTATTACATCCAGTGTCTGGGGAAATACTTTATCATCCACAAACAGTTTGTTCACCCCTGCTTTTACTACTGCTCTTGAGCGTGCGTTATGCATCATAATCATTGCTTCGGCACCTGCTGTTGCCTCATCAAGTAGTGATGCATTGGCAAGCTCAAGGCCAGTCAATTCGCTCACCATGGTCTGGTAATTTAACAATGCCTCCAGCCTACCCTGAGATATCTCAGCCTGGTAGGGTGTGTAAGAGGTATACCATCCCGGGTTCTCCAGAACATTCCTGATAATCACCGATGGAGAGGCAGTCCCATAATAACCCATTCCAATAAATGACCGGTACTGCTTATTCTTTACACCTATCTTACGTATATGTTTTAGGTACTCAAACTCACTCATTGCCTCCGGCAATTCAAGAGGTTTATCCAACATAATGGAGGGAGGTACCGTTTCCTCTATAAGCCCATCGAGTGAATCTGCTCCAACAGTTTCAAGCATGCGGGATATTTCATTCTCCCTGGGGCCGATATGTCTGTTAACGAATTTATCAAATGCCATATTACCTATATTTATTATTTATTATTTATGAGTTATCCATCCGGGGTAATTTAAAAATCTATTTTTAAAATTCATATGCTAAAGAAAACCTAAAGATAATATTATTGTATCATGTTAAAAAGGGGTTGGTCTGTCGTTCGATACCTATTTTTGTCACAGGTCCATGGCCAGGATATACAACGGTATCATCAGGAAGGCTCAGCAAATTATTTTTTATACTGTCCAGCAGGGTACTGTGGTCTCCCCCGGGAAGGTCAGTTCGACCAATACTCCCGGCAAATAAAGCGTCCCCGGTAAAAACAAAATTCTTTTCCTCACAATAGAATGCAATACTGCCTGCAGTATGTCCCGGCACGAAAAGGCATTGCAGGATAATTTTGCCAACTGTTATCTCTTGTCCACCTGAAATAAAGTTGCCAACACCCGGTGGTACAGGCATTTTGAGTCCAAACATCTGAGCATGCTGCATTGCCGATAGCAGGTTCATTTCTTCTTCCCTGGCTGCATGTGTTTTAAGTCCATACTCCTTCAGTACGTATCGATTACCGAAAATATGGTCGAGATGAAGATGGGTATTCAGTAATTTTACAGGTTTTAATTTATTTTCCTTTAAAAATATTTTCAATTCTCCGAACTCGGAATCATTGTAGCATCCGCAGTCAATAATAGCGCAACTACCTTCGTCATCAGCCAGTATATATGTATTTACTTCAATGGGTGAAAAAACCAGCCTTTGTATTTTCATAAATCTTTATTTACCATTCACCGTACCTCCCAGCATTGGTACAAATACGAATAATCCATGTAAGGTTTCCTCAAGCTCACCTTCTTTGGTTTTAGAGATGCGTGTCATAACCTGGCTGTGGGATCCTCCGACAGGTGCTACGAGGCATCCCCCCGGTTTTAGCTGCTCCAGCAATTCTCCGGGTATTTCACTTATGGCTGCCGTGATGATTATTGCATCATATGGTCCATATTGCAGCTTACCCTTATAACCATCACCAAAAAAGAAATACGCATCGTAGCCCAGTTTTGTCAGTGTTTTCTGGGCTTTATGATGCAATTCTTTCTGCCTTTCAATAGTATATACCCTTGCTCCCATCTCAACCAGTATAGCGGCCTGGTAACCTGATCCCGTCCCTATTTCCAGTACTTTATCATGTTTCTTTATATTCAACAGTTCCGTCTGTACAGCCACGGTATAGGGTTGCGATATTGTCTGACCCGCCGAAATGGGAAAAGCCTTGTCCTGATAAGCATGATGCAGGAAAGCATTATCCATGAATACATGCCTGGGAACCTTGTTCATTGCTTCCAGTACATTCTCATCCTTTATGCCCTTAATCCTGAGACCATCAATCAATTTCTGCCTTTTTCCCCTGGCAAGGAATGAATCGTATTTAGATATCATCATTAAGTTTTAACGTCTGACAAAAATAATAAAAGAAGGCATTTTACCATGAGCCTAAAATCTTCACTTATTAATTTGATTTCAACCATAGTATAATCAGGAAGCGGAAGACAGCAGAGGTATTTTCTTTATGGGATTATATTCCGGCCCGCCGGGCTTAAGTATGCTTTCATAAAGGATCAGTTCGTTTACTGACTGTGGAGGCAGATAATAATTTTCTGTCTGTTTTAGAATATCTGATAATAATTCCCTGTTTTCGATATGCCTCATCCTGCCCAGGGTAATATGTGGTTTGAATGCTTTTTCCTTATTATACAGACCTGCCTCTTCAAGTTTATCACTGAGCAGTGACTGTATATTATAAAGAACATCAGGTACCTTTAAAGCCAGCCATAGCACCCTTGGTTGCTTTATATTCCTGAATACCCCTGTTCCGTTGAACACTATCTCAAATGGCTTAAATCTGCCGGCTGTTAATGACATAATATTCCCGGCCTCCTCTACCTGTCCTCCATCACTGTCGCCAATGAATGCCAGGGTAAGGTGCATATTATAAGGATCAACCCATCTTATTTTCTCATCTTTAAGAATCAGTTTATATGAATCAACCAGCCCCGTCAGAGCTTTATTATTATTTATATCAATAGCAATAAATATTCTTTTCATAAAATACATTTTACCCCTTGAGGTGATCATTATCAAATATATCTGAGAGCCTGTCAACCAGGATATCAGCATTTTCTTTATTAAAAGGCATCGGAGGTCTTATTTTCAATACACTACCATATGGTCCTTCTGTTCCGATCAGTATTTTCATATCCCTCAGCCTTTCCTTGATATATGATGCCTCGTTACCGGCAGGTTCAAGATTTTCGGGGTTCCTGACGAGTTCAATTCCAAAGAATAAGCCTGAGCCCCTTATGTCTCCGACCAGAGGGAATCTTTTGGTGAAGGGTTTCAGTAATTCAAGCAGGTACGACCCTGTTTCCCTTGCATGATCCATATATTTATCCCTGAGGACGATCTCCAATACTTTCTTTCCTACCAGGGCCGATACCGTGTTTCCACCAAAAGTACTGAAAAATTCCATCCCTGTATTAAAAGCCTCGGAGATCTCCCTTGTCGTAACCACAGCAGCCAGTGGATGGCCGTTACCGATCGGTTTGCCCAGAACAACAATATCAGGTGTTACACCCTGGTCTTCGAAAGCGTAAAAGGATGTACCCATCCGTCCATAAGCTGTCTGGACCTCATCAGCTATACATACACCGCCACTTCCCCTGACGATCCTGTATACCTCCTCAAGGTATCCGCCTGGAAATATTAGCTGGCCACCAACACTGGGGCAGGTTTCAGCAATGAATGCTGCCGGTCTCCTTCCTTTCATTTCCAGCTTATTTATAATATCATCAACATACATTGCATATTTTAACCCGGCATCATTGTCGCCGTACTTGTATTTCCCCCGGTAACAATCAGGTACCGGGGCCCTGTGTACCCATCCTGGCGTACCTTTGCCCCCTGGACCCTTATGTTTATAAGGTGATATATCAATCAGTGTATTTGTATTACCGTGATATGCATCTTCCAGCACTATCACGTCTTTCATGCCTGTATAGGCAAAAGCCAGGCGAAGAGCCAGTTCATTAGCTTCACTCGCTGAATTCAGGAAAAAACACACCTCAAGCGGTTTACGGAAAGTGCTAAGCAATAAGCCTGCAAAATCGTTCAGATGATCATTTAAATACCTCGTATTTGTATTCAGTATTTTCATCTGCTCATGTGCAGCCTCTGTTATTTCGGGGTGGCAATGACCTATGTGTGGTACATTGTTATATGCATCAAGGTACTTTTGCCCTGTCTCATCGTACAGGTATTGCATCCAGCCACGTACTGTTTTGACAGGTTTATTATAACTCAGGCTGAGATTATCTGCGAAATATTCCTTTCTTTTTTCCAATGTCTCACCTGCAGTTATTTGCTTTCCCGGGAAAGAGACTGAAGGTATATTCAGAAAGAGGTTCGGATCAGGTGATATTGATTTCCATGCATTTTTTTCCCATGGCTTGCATACTCCCGGAAAATCAGTCCCGTAACCCAGCAGGTGTGTTGCCAGCTGGAAGTGAAGGTGAGGAATCCATCCTCCGTTCTCATCAACATTCCCGATCCATGCAAATATGTCTCCTTTCTTTACCTTTTTTCCTGTTTTTATCCCGTCAAATGACTTTTTTGCCAGGTGCCCGTAGAGTGTAAAAAACACGTCACCGGTAGCGGTGTGATGTTTCAGGATTATCATATGCCCGTAGTCCAGGTCCTCCGGATTATAGCTGAAAAGATGAACAGAACCATCCACGGGGGCATGTACCGGTGTACCCTCGTCTACGAATAGATCCATCCCCAAGTGAATTGTCCGGTCCTCAGTATGGCTAAACTGCTTAACCTGGAAAACTGGAGATGCGTACAGCATTCGTGCTTCCATAAAGCGCCCAACTCCATATTTTCTGTTATTTTTTTCCAGCTCCCTGCCAATCCGGTAACCGAGCCTGTCAGCTACATTCATCAGCGGATCGCCTTCGATAAGCTTACTGTTTACCCCAAGGTTCAATATCATGCAATTCTTATCGGTCAGCTTCTCCCCCAGCAAATGAGATGAGTCCTTACCTATGCTACTTATCTCACCTGTCAGTCTGATTATTTCCTGCCCGGGTTTCATTTCACAGGCTTCCCTGAAGAAAGTCTCAGCAAATACAGGATGTATTTTCTCCAGAACAGTGATAATATTTCTTATGGGGGCCTGGCTTATAGCAAGGTATGTGTCGTCGGGGCGCTCCTTTTGTTGTATTGCTGCTATACAAATACTTAGGGCAAGCCTCATTTTCGCCATGGTGAACAGAAGCCTTACTTCATTATCCTTCAGTGCAAATGACCTATGGTAGCCTTTCAAAAAGCTTGCAGCGTCACGCAGAGGCTCATCTTTTCCCAGCATAATATAAGCTAATGCAACCGCGGGATTTGCTACCGTATAGCTGTAAACCATATCTCCGAAATCAATAAAGCCCTCTGTTTCAAGCCCTCTTTCAAACTTAGCAGGATCACATCTGACTATTATGTTGTAATCATTGGCATCATTATGAATAACACTTCGTCGCAGATCACCTCTTACTGGCTTTACTATATCGAGGTATTCTTCCTTCGTATTATCGATGAATTTACTTAGTACATAGTCACTGACAAGACAGCCGTACTTGCTTACCGTTTCCTCAAATCCTTCCAGATTCCATATAAAGTCTCGATTAAATCCCTCATTATGATACCCTTCCAGAGCATAATCAATTCTGCCAAGCTTTTCACCGAGATCATGCAGCATTTCCTGTGGTTGGTGTTTCAGCGTACCAATGGGTTTCCCCCTGAAATAAGTCAGTATTCTTGTTCGGTATTTCTGACCCGACATCGTTTCAAATACAGAAATATCACAGCCCTCCAGGTTCTTAATAATGCGCGGACACAATGACACTTTTCCGGAAAGAAATTCAAGTACATGATTCTGTGCCTGGACGAATGAATCCTCCTCCTCCGGATTAATAATTTTAAGGACATAATTTTTATCCTCACCGGTACGTAGCAAAAAGTTCTGATCCCTCTCTCCATCCAACTCACTGTAACCGGCTTCAAGCCCGTATCTCTCCCTGACAAATCCAGATATCTCTGCAATACTAATTTGTGGTTTACTTTTTATCATTAACTGGTTTTAATCATTTCTTAAGTTTGATCCCATCAGCATTATAGGCGTGGGGGGTTTTTTTACTTTTACCCCCGACGTTCACTTCGTTCAGTCGGGGTTTCCGCTTCGTCCGCCATAGCTCCTGTCCCTGCGAAAGCAGGGATCAGCAAAGGCGGGCTTCGCTCCAACTTTTTTTTTTGTACTTTTTACTTTGTACTTTTATCTTTAATCAAAACCATAAAGTTATATGAAATTTGCAATAATATTATCAGGATGCGGGGTCTTTGACGGTACGGAGATCCATGAAGCGACTATGACAATGCTGGCCATAGCAAAAAACGGGGCTAAATATGATATTTTTGCTCCTGATGTCAGGCAGCATCATGTTATTAATCACCTTAAGGGTGAGGAGATGGATGAGCAACGGAATGTGATGGTGGAAGCAGCCCGTATAGCAAGGGGTAAGGTCAAGCCACTCAATGAATATAGCCCCAAAGAATACGATGCGCTTATTATCCCGGGTGGATTTGGGGTTGCAAAGAACCTGTGCACCTATGCTTTTGACGGAGTTGATTTTTCTGTTGACAAGGTTGTAGAAGAAGCATTGAAATCGACACATGCAGCAGGTAAACCAATAGGTGCATTATGTATTTCACCCGTCCTTCTCGCCGGGGTATTTGAAGGTATCGATGTCACGATTGGAAAAGATAAAAACACTGTTGCCGATATTGAGAAACTCGGAGCCGTACATATTGAAACCGGTCCTGGAGAAATTGTGGTGGACAATGCCAACATGATAGTTACTACACCGGCCTATATGCTTGACTCAGGGATTGAAGATGTTTATGACGGTGCTGATAATCTCGTTAAAGCAATAATAGAGATGGTGAAAGAGGAATAATTGGCTTCTTCTCAGAGCCGTCCGTTTTCTATCTCATAAATCACTTTTTCTATAAGGTAGTCTTTACCCTCGGGTTCATATTCTGCCTTCAGATTTGAGCCAAAGATCCGGGCTATGCCCTGCCAGAAAAAGGCTGATATGGAACCCCTGTAATCACGGATAAGCTCATATGAGGTATTTTGTGTTTCCCTGTCTATCAGCTTAATGAGAATCCTGCCCTGTGTTATAGTCATATGTTTAATATCATCCTCGTATTTGCCGAAAAGGTCAGACTCATAATCCTTTAAGAACTGTTTCCTTTCCTTATCCCCTTTTATTTTCTGAAGTGTATCGTTTATCTCGGTAAATTGTTGCCTTACAACCAGCGAATACGGATACACCCTTTTCACATTATGCACAAGTCGCTTATATCTCCACCACTGAAAACGTTCCCGTATACCAACCTTTTCCACAACGCTTATTTCTTCAAGCTCAATCTCAGGCAATGTCTCACCATCCCGTGTTACATTCTCAATAATATAAAGTTTGTCCGGCAAAGAATCGACTTTATGCATAACGGTATCCTGGCCGTGTACAGGCAAACTCATTAAAAGTAACAGTGCAATATTTAGTATCCATCTTAACATTCCACCACAAAATTAATTAATCTAAGCTATATGTTGTTATTAATAACGAGTATAAATACATTTGTCCAATCATGCGTTATAATGTTTCCGATATAATAAAGAATGAACGATTCAGACATCTTTTCACCCTCTCTTACGATGATATTATACCATTTGTTTTCAGGTACATCAAAAAACATACCTTTCCATTAATTATTGCATGGTCATTTCTACTGGCCATTGTTATCTGGATGATAGATTTCCGCTTTGCCCTCGCAGGCAATTTCAGGTTCACGAACATCTTTATACACAGTTTGACGGGTTTTATTATTCTCCCGATGCTACTGGCTGTTCCACATGAATTTCTTCACATCGTTCCATACTTCCTTGGCGGGGCAAGAAATATACGTATTGGTGCCGACTGGAAGCAATACTATTTTTATGTAACATCGCATCTGTACCCGGTAGGATCTTTCCTTTTTATCGCCGTAGCCCTCACACCTTTCCTGTTGATAAGTGCCGGGCTCATATATCTCATTTTCAATATTAATTCACCCCTCTGGAGCTGGAGCATATTGTGCACACTCTTTATGCACACAACCATGTGTGCCGGTGATTTTGCACTTATCAATTTCTACTGGACAAACCGTGATAAAAAGATCATTACATGGGATGATGCTGACAGGAAAGAATCATACTTTTACGAGGAAATGAAAGACTAAAGGCGGAAGGCAGTTGGCTGAAGGCAGAAGGAACCAGTCCTTACCATCTCAACTTTCAACCATCTCAACTTTTTCAACTTTATTATATATTTACAAATTCTTGCTAAAACCAATATGATATGAGTAAGCTTGTTGAAGTGCTTAAAAAGTTCCCCCGCATATTCTGGGTGTCAAATATCATGGAACTGTTTGAAAGGTGGGCGTGGTACGGTTTCTATAATGCTTTTGCTCTTTATCTTACCCTGTCGAAGGATACGGGAGCACTGGGTTTTACCCAGGTACAGAAAGGTGTCATAATAGGTACGGGATCAATGCTGCTCTATTTCCTGCCCATAATAACAGGTGCCATAGCCGACAGGATTGGATATAAAAAAGTACTCATATTATCTTATACCGCTTATGTTGCAGGTTATTTTATGGTTGGTACATTTGATTCCTATGGACTGGTATTTGCCGCCTATATTTTCCTTGCCATAGCAGGTGCACTTTTTAAACCTATTATTTCGGGAATGATAGCCAAGACCACAACAGATGAGACTGCTTCTGTAGGCTTTGGCATATTTTACGTCATGGTCAATATCGGAGGTTTTATAGGTCCTTTTATTGCCGGTTTCCTCTATAAAGTTGACTGGAACCTTGTCTTCCTGATGTCTATAATTACTATTGCCATTAACTATATCTTCGTATTGTTCTTTTTTAAAGAACCACACAGGGAAGCATCAGATATTAAATTCCTTAAAAACATAGGTATTGCTTTCCGGAATATATGGATAACCCTGAAAAACTGGAAATACGTTTTATTCCTGGTTATTATGGGCCTGTTCTGGACAGCTTTCAACCAGCTTTATTACTCTTTCCCGGTGTTCCTCGAACACTGGGTGGATATGGATAAGATAAGTGCCTTCCTCGGTATGGCCCCGGGAACAATTACAGCCCCCACAATAACAAGCATGGATGCATTCTTTATCATTGTACTGCAAATGTGGGTATCTTCAATAAGTATGAGGTACAGACCATTGCATTCCATGATAACGGGAATCGCAATACTGGGTGGCGGACTGTTGCTCATGTTCCTGACGCAGAATCCATGGATAATGCTGGTTGGCCTGCTTATATTCGGTATTGGTGAAATGGCTTCATCCCCTAAATTTAATGAATATGTTGGACGTATTGCACCACCAGACAAAAAAGCCCTCTATATGGGTACTGTCTTCCTGGCAATAGCCATAGGACATTTCCTTGCAGGATGGGTATCTGGCAGACCATTTGAAGTTATTGCCGATAAATATTACCTGCTGGGCAAGGCCATAGAACAAAAGGGATATGCCATCCAGCCCATATCCGACCATTTCACGCAGACCCAGTATTTTGAAAAAGCGCAGGAACTGTTTGGTATGGATGGCCATCAGCTTACCCGGTACCTGTGGGATACCTACCATCCATCCAATGTATGGTTTTTGTTTACTGGTATTGCGGTAGCCGCCAGCCTTCTGCTTATACTTTATGATAAGTTTATCCTTAAAGGAAAAGAAAACAAAGTGGAATAAAGGTGTAGAGACGCGAAATCGAGTCTCTACCCGGTTCCATCATTCCATTTAAATACAATTTCCATGTTCACGGTATCCCTCACGGCTTCTCCGGCCTTTATAGCCGGGAGCCAGGCAGGACCTTCTTTCACCAATCGTATGGCCTCATCAGAGAATTCTTTTATGGGATTTTCCAGTACCTTGATCTCTCCCATGCTGCCATCATCGTTTATAATTATCTCCAGGTTGACAGATACCCTTCCCAGGTTCTCATAGCCGGTAGGATAAACCTGTTCCTCAGCCAGGTATTCCCGGTACTCAACTTCATCGACGACCGGACGGGCTTTCCTTGATAGATCTATTGCTGCAAGCTGCACGGCAATAAGCTCTTCAGCTCTTGCAGCTTTCTTCATCGTTTCAGGCCTGGCTGTTATGCCTGCTATGCGCGCGGCATCTTCAAGCTCTTTACCTTTTTCCGGTATCTTGGCAATTAATTTATCAAACTCAGGATCTGCTTTTTCAACTTTTGTCACTTCCTCCCCTGCTGCCATCAATTCATTATAAACAATCGTGTCAGCTTGCCCCTCATATTTTTCAGTCGCTGATTTTTCGCCATGTAGCTCCTCAGGTTCCTGCTTACCCATAGCTATATGATCAGTGGTCTCAGGTTTTGTTTCAGAGGGATCAGTAACAGGCACTGCTGTTGATTCTTTCTCAGTTATTTCCATGTTCTCCGCAATCTGCAGATCAGGTTTCCTGAAGTTTTTAACGAGCAATACTGTCGACACAATAAGTAAAGCAACAATGGCTGCAGCCACCCGGTAAACCAGTGTGCTCTTTCTTTTTGTACGTGATTTGATTCTTTCCTTCAATGATCCAACATCCCTCGTCACTTCCCCGGCGTCAATAGCGGAAAACCCCTCCACAGCCTCAGCGAGGAATGGATCAGACTGGAGCTTTTTTTCAAAATCATTCCTTTCTCCAGACGTCATTTCATTGTTAAGATACCGTTTGATATCTTCGATATGAACCTCCCTATGTTTTTTATTGTCTTTCATCATCCCTGTCCATACAAATTTTTAAATTCCTCTTTGCATTTTGCAAGTGAGATTTTACTTTTTTCTCATTGATACTCATCTTTTCTGCAATTTCCCTGTAACATTTATTTTCATAGTAAAACAACTTTATACATTCCCTCTGGTCTTCCTTAAGCTGTTCCATGCAATATTCAAGTGCTTCTTCTTTAGCATCTCCTCTGTCTACAGGATGTAATTCCTGGTTATTTTCCATAAAAAGATATTCATTATCTTCAATATCAACAGTTATGGAAATGTCTTTTCGTAACGACCTTAATATCATGAGGCAATAGTTTCTGGTAAGGACATGCAGCCAGCTCCTGAAATTATTAACCTGATGTTTCTCCAGCTCCTTTATAAGTTTTTCGAAGATCTCCATTACGGCATCCTGTGACATTTCCCTGTTTTTGAAATATTTCAGGCAAACACCATATACCAGGTCTATATACCTTGAATATAAGACACCGAGGATTTCCAGGTTACCCGTTAGCCGGTAAGCACGTAGCAATTCTCCGTCGCTACTGTTGTCCTTTCTTTTTCTTTGCAGGCGTAATGCCATGTATATTAATATCTTATGGCCCGTAAATAATTAACTTATTTCAATATTACGAAAAAAAAATCAAAGTTTTTATGGAAATTATTAAAAGCCCGCATCATGTCTACAGAAGTATAATTTAAAATTTAGAATCATGAAGACAACATTATTAATTATAGCAATACTGATCCTTTCAGGACTATCAATCGGATTCCGTGTAACAGGTACTATAACAGGTACCGTGACTGACGATAGTGGAAAGCCTTTAGCGGGTGTTTCCGTAAACCCGGAGAATGGAAAAACAGGAATTCTTACAGATATTAACGGTTACTATTCTATCAGGGTGGCCGACAATAAAGGTATTCTTGTCTTCTCACTCAGAGGATATAAGACCATAAAGGAAAAGATTGGCAAACGCAGTGTCATAAATATTACCCTGCGTGCTCTCCAGATGGAAGATCTTCCGGAAGAAAGAGAGGAATATGCCATCAGGGAAAAACCAGAAAAGCACCTTACACCGGAAAGCACGGGTTTACTAAAGAATGTATCTGCCTCATATATGCCAACAGGTGGTGTCGCCTATGATCAGGCCGGTTGGTACAATAATAATTTCAACACCGAGGGTTACAGCACCGTGCATGAGAATGGTTATAAAAGTGTTCTGAATAATCCTCTTTCTACGTTCTCAATTGATGTTGACCGGGCTTCTTATTCAAATATCCGCAGGTTTATTAACCAGGGCCAGAAACCTCCTGTTGATGCGGTTAGAATAGAAGAAATGATCAACTATTTCAATTATGATTACCCGGCTCCACGTAATGATCACCCCTTTTCAGTATATACCGAGATTGCTGAATGCCCCTGGAATGATAGTCATTACCTTATGCATATAGGATTAAAGGGGAAAGCCATCGACAGCGAGAAACTGCCTCCTTCAAACCTGGTATTTCTTTTAGATGTATCAGGTTCAATGAACAGCCCGAACAAGCTTCCTTTGCTGAAATCAGCTTTCCGCCTGCTGGTAAATGAGCTCAGGGCCGAAGACAGGGTATCTATTGTTGTATATGCCGGTGCAGCAGGTGTTGTACTGGAACCTACCCCGGGTAATAAAAAAGAAGAAATACTCCAGGCTATTGATCGCCTGAATGCAGGAGGATCAACAGCAGGGGGCGAAGGTCTGCAACTGGCATACAAAATTGCCTCTGGAAACTTCATGGAAGAGGGCAATAACAGGATAATCCTTGCAACAGATGGCGACTTCAATGTGGGTGTATCAAGTAATGCAGAGATGGAAAGACTTATTGAGAAGAAACGTGACGAAGGGGTGTATATAACAGTGCTCGGTTTCGGAATGGGAAATTATAAGGATGACAAGATGGAGATCATAGCTGATAAAGGAAATGGTAATTACGCCTATATCGATAATATCCAGGAAGCAAGAAAAGTACTTGTCAGTGAGTTTGGCGGCACCATGTATACTATTGCCAAAGATGTGAAATTCCAGATTGAATTTAATCCTGCAATAATAAAATCATACAGGTTAATAGGTTATGAAAACCGCCTGCTTAACGATGAAGATTTTAATGATGACAGGAAGGATGCCGGTGAAATGGGTGC
>CAZSJH010000053.1:0-15525 GCA_964607105.1 uncultured Rikenellaceae bacterium
AGAATAATATCTGTATCGGTAATTGCTGTTGGAACAAGCATGCCTGAACTGGCTACATCTATTATGGCTGCTCTCAGGAAACAGAATGATATATCAATAGGTAATGTAGTGGGGTCAAATATCTTCAATGTACTGGCAATTCTTGGAATAACGGCTTCCGTAAAACCATTTAGCCCCGGTGACACCGGATTCTCATACGATATGTACTGGATGATCGGTATTGCTTTGCTCCTGATAATTATGGTACTGCCTGCAAAAAATGTGAGGCTGAGCCGTTGGAAGGGAATATTTTTAGCACTTGTTTATTTAAGCTATATTTATCTCGTATTCTTCGTAAGATGAGAATATGATTTTAATTAAGCTGTATGATAGAAGCAAAAGATATAACTAAATCATTTGGTGACCTTAAAGTGCTGAAAGGTATTAATCTAAATATCAGGAAAAGCGAGATAGTAACTATTGTAGGCCCCAGCGGTGCAGGCAAAACTACCCTCCTCCAGATACTCGGCACACTGGATAAGGCCGATACAGGTACAATTGAATATAATGGTGTATTACTTAATAACCTGAATGAAAAACAACTGTCGAGATTCAGGAATGAACAGATTGGATTCGTTTTCCAGTTTCACCAGCTTCTACCTGAATTTACTGCTCTCGAGAATGTATGCATACCTGCTTATATTGGAGGTAAACCAAGGCAGGAAGCTGAAGATAGAGGCACAGAGCTGCTGGGATTCCTTGGACTGAAAGACAGGCTTGAACATAAACCTTCAGAATTAAGTGGAGGCGAGCAGCAGAGGGTGGCAGTGGCAAGGGCTCTCATAAATGACCCGGGTGTGATACTGGCCGATGAACCTTCTGGGAACCTCGATACGGAAAATAAACAGGAATTGCATAAACTGTTTTTTGACCTCAGGGACAGGTTTGGGCAGACAATAGTAATTGTTACTCACGACAGGGAACTTTCGGGTATGTCAGACAGGAAAATAGAAATTAAAGACGGTATTATCTATAATGGGTGAGTCCTGGAAAAAGAAATTCTCATATGATGAGATGAAGGACTTCCTTGAATTGAAATATGAGCAATTTAATAATCCTTCATTTATAGAATGCGATCCCGTTTCGGTACCTCATCAGTATCCTGCTTCCTTCTGGAGCAGGGGGCAGGTACAAGAGGAATATTCATTTTTTTCGCTTGTGTAAGATTTAAGAAAGCAAAACTCAAGAATGACCAGAGGATTTCAGTTAGCCTTCCATTCTTTAAGCTTTATCTGATAAAAAGACTCCAGATTTAAGACAATACGTATTCTCTCTTTAACTGTTCCTCTGGCTGACCTGATATTTTCAGAAACAAGTAAGGGAACATAAAATTCGAAAAAGTTCCATATACCTGCTTTCAGGCCTGCTTCATAAAATAAAGGTGAATTATTTTCTGGCCCGATACCATGATCATTTAAAACAATATTAACAAATGGCTTGACGGGAATCTTACCGGTTTCCCCCGGCAGATTGCTGGTGAAGGAGAGAGAAATAAGCCACTTGCTATAACCAAGACTGTCATTGACAGGAGACACCAGCCCGCCTTCCGAAAGGGTCATTTGTCTTGACCAGAAAGTTCCAGGAAACATACTGAAACGATCGGGATACATACCCTGGAATAGATATTCCTCACGGCCGCTCCTTCCGCTTGTGGAAAAAGAGTAAAAAGGAATGTCTGAGGTACTTTTCATCAATATCCCTGTAAATAGCCTTATATCCAAACCATTATTCTTCCCATAATAACTGTACCTGTAATTGAACTCCACAGATGCTTTTTCATGCGATTTGCCGGATTCATAAGAAGTTAACAGACTGAAAGGATTGATTAAACTTTTCCTTTCCAGAAAATACCCAAATTGCAAAAAAGAATTCATATTTGCTTTTTCAGGAATTTCAATCTGATAAAGATCCGATGCTGCAATATAGCGCCCGTAAAGATTTTGTAAAACAGGGTCATTCATTTTGATTGTCCTGAAATGAAGGTCTATTCCGGCTAATACTTTGTGATAATTTTGATCCCCCGGTGCTCCGAATTGCGTACCTTCCAGAGTGAATGTTGCCATCCTGATGAGATTATCATAGGGAGTAATATTGAATTCAATTCTTCCAAATCCGGCCAGGCCATGATTCTTAATTGCATAGAAAGGCATAACAAGAAACTCAAACGGTTTAGGCAATAAGGTTCCGTTGTTCAATGAAATTCCAGTCATGAAGCCGTTTTCTCTCGTCCAGTTGACAACCGGGATATACATCAAAGTTCGTATGTCAGGATCTTCTACTGAATAAAGTAACTGGAACCTGATTGGATCTACTTTCTTGAAAATGCCTGAAGTACGGATATTATTATTTAATCTGTACAATTCAGGCATTACATGCATGGGATCAATTCCTATTCTGGAATAATTACCTGGGGGTAGATTGATCCATTTCTTTCCTTTAAAGCCATCTGACCACTTTTCAAAACTGACTGAATCGCCGTTCGTGCCAGAGATAACCAGGGGAGATATCAGTTCACCTTTGTTTTTTATTAGCAGCTGGTCGTTCCTAAGGCGAACCACTTTATAGTCAAGCCGTTTGGTTGTGCCAATGAGATCCTTAAAAAACCAGGTCAGATCTTTACCTGTATGGGATTCAAACAAATTGAGCAGATCATCAGGATGGGGATGTTTGTATTTCCAGATGCGATAATACTCGTGCATTATTGAATCAAAAGCTGAATCCCCAAGATAAGCTCTCAGATAGTTGAAACCCATTGCTGCTTTATCATAAATAATAAGGGTGTAATTCAGCATACTGTAATCAGTTGCAGACATGTTAATTGCTTGTTCCGAATTATTGCGGGCCTGAATAAGCCATTCAAGTTCCTGGTTTAGTGTCACCGGCATTTTGTCTATTTGTAAAAACTCTGCCAGTTTCCTGTTTTTAAGATAAAGTTCCCAGAGCTTTTTATCGGGATATCTTTCGTTCAGATACCTGATCTCATAAGCACTTGTAATGCCCTCATCCATAAAAGGGTAACGGCGTTCATCAGATCCTATAGCACTGTAGAACCAGTTATGGCATGCTTCATGTGCTATTACCTGGTCCAGTGAGTAAGCATCGTCAGCAAGACCGATAACAGTTATTCCAGGATATTCCATCCCGGTACCGGCAGTCAGGGCACTTTGAACAACTGTAAAATTATCATAGGGATAATCGCCTATCCAGGCCGATAAATACAGGATAGCACTATTGGCATATTTCAGTGCATCCTTCCAGAGGTCTGCCTGCTGATCAGTGAACATCGCCCACGTAGTTACGTCCCTTCCGGAGACAGGAAGCCTGATTTTACTTTTCATAACGTGGAAACGCTTATCGGCAAACCAGGCAAAATCATGTATCTGATTTCCTGTATATCTCAGAGTTTTAATCTGTTCTGATGAAGGAGGGAAATAATCTCGCTTGTTAGAAGATGTTCTCATCCAGGCAGTGTCGGCTGAAAGTTTATCAAGTCGTTCAGCTTCAACTACGTTTTGCAGATTTCCTGTAGCACCAACGATATAGTTAGCTGGAAGAGTAATACTTACATTAAAACTACCGAATTCAGAATAAAACTCACCCTGATCGAGATAAGGCATCTGGTGCCAGCCGTTTTTATCATATACTGCCGGTTTGGGATACCATTGAGAAATCTGATATGATTCTCCGATATGGCATATCCGGGAAGTAACCCCTTCAGGAATCTTGATATGAAAGGGAGTGGTTATAAATATTGTGTCACCCTGGCATAGTGCCTTATTAAGAATAATCCGGCAGATATCCGGTTGTCCGGGCATCAGATTCCAGTTGACCGGTTGTCCTTCAACCTTAAAGGCCAGTGAATCAATATATCCTTTTAATTCCGGATCATTAAATAATCTTTCCTTCCCCCTCTGAATGAGCATTTGCTTTGCCAGGTCTGTTTGATTATCAGAATAGCCATTGGGCCACAGGTGAAAAAACAAAAACCGGAGTGTGTCAGTGGAATTGTTAATATACTCAACTGTTTCGAAGGCATTTAATTCATGCTGACTATCATTAAGAGTAACCTTAATATTATAATTAACCTCTTGTTGGAAATATTCCTGAGATAATACATTCGACACAGGTGCGATAATCATCAGACAGATTATCAGCAAGTTCTTTATAAACCGAAAATTTTTAAACGAATAGCTTAAAGCCTTTCCAGCTTTTAAAACCTTTAAAGCCCCGACATTCTTCACGAATCAACGGGATTTTGATATCTGTTGTACATTAATTGCCTGAAATCAGCAGGGGTTAACCCTGTCACTTTCTTAAATTGATTTGATAGATGTGCTATACTGCTGTAAAATAACATATATGCAATTTCACTGAGACTGAATTTTTCTGAAATCAATAAACTTTTTATCCGTTCGATTCTCTGCAGGATAATATATTTTTCAATTGTTATTCCTTCAGTTTCAGAGAATATTTTGCTGAGATAATTATAATCAAAGTTGACTTTCTGGCTTATATATTCAGAAGAAACTGGCCGGTCCAGGTCATTTAAGCAATAAACAAGGTGATTGATGGCCAACTTGATTTTTCCGATAAGCAGGCTTTTATTATGAACTATTAACTCGAGGCCCGATTTTTCAAGAGCAGCGTTAAATTGCTGCAATTGTTCGTTTGATATATTCTCTGTAAACTCTACTTCTCCCAGCTCCACAGATTCATAACGTAGTCCCAGATTGCTTAATTCTTCCTTAACTATTGATTTACAACGGTCACTTACCATATTTCTGATTTGAAGCCTCATAGGTAGCAGTTGAATGTATTTAAGGCTGATCTGTAATTAAGATAGAATCATGCAACATAAATATACTTCAAAAGTTTAGAGTGCACGTTATATAATTCTTTGAATTAATTACATAATTCACACATTATCTTAAAATTAAGTAAATTGAATAACCTCTCTTATTTCCGTTCCTTAATGCGGTGGGCCGGTTACCGGTCTTCTGCCTTTTTCTTTTCGTGTGCAGGTATCGTGATCTTAACCTTCTTTATTAGAACCCTTGAAATATGGTAAAGTTCAGGATGCAACAGTTAAAAGGAAGGATGTTTCTTCCATCTAATTAATACTGTATTTTGTCTTTTCATATAATATAAATACTTCACCTTTATTAAGGGTAACAGAGCCTTCGCGGATATGTAATAATAATTTTCCTTCCAATACATGGAATGTAATTGAATCATTTGCCTGTAAAGACATGATTTCGGTTCCCTTATGTATTATTGTTAGCATAATCTTCCTGGCCGGGCTGTCAAGGAGAATCATTGTGTTAAGGTCTCCTTTTTTCCAGGATGATTTTTCCTTCATTTTTTCAATCAATGCCGGTAATTCCAATGCAAGGAATGAAGCATTAAATGATTCGCTATCAGGATATATCAATGGAATTGTTGCGGACATCTTTCTTTCTGTAAACATCTTTTTACTATTTTAAAAAACAAGAGGAGGATTGCTGATAACAATTCTCCTCTTTTCATAATCCCTCCTAAACTAAAACTAACCCTGATAATAACCTGTGAATTTCATGCCATATATTATTCTCAAAAAATATAAAGGCAACGATTATTTAAGAGAAATAACCTGATTCTTATTATCAAACTAAAAGTATTACAAGGATGATAATAAGAATAAGTGTGCCGGCCCCTATAACAATAGTTCCACCACCTAACCTTACATTTTTCTTTATCTCCTTCAGTTCTTTTTTCAACTCACTTCTTTCTTCAACTGTAAGGTTCTTTTTATCCATGTCGCGTATTTCCTCAACACGCCTGTTCAAACGGCTTATCTCTTCATCAGACATCTTATTTTCCGTACTGTCAGGAATAGCGGCATTCTCTGATTTAGACTTTGTATCAGGTATAGTTGCAAATGCACTCAGCGAAAAGATTACCAGAAATGCGAAAAGAACAATTTTTTTCATTTTCTTTTTTATTAAATTAGTTTATGTAATTAATGATTCAAAGGTAGCTGGCAGATCATTTTAACTGTTACACAATTTCTAAAATAAGTTATATGATTCACAGATTGAGCAGCAATTTGAAGCAGACTCTTAAATTGAAAAACAAGAAGATACAAAAAAAAACAACTATCCCTGTATGATAAACAGTTAATAGATCAGGCAATTAACTAAAAAAAAGTATCTTTACATTTAAATCAAATATTGATTTTTGAAGATCTACATTAAAAATATGGTGTGCATCCGCTGCAAGATGGTTGTTAAATCCGAGCTGGAAAAACTTGGGATTCAATACACACTCGTTGAGCTGGGTGAAGCTCAGATTAATGGACCTATGTCTCCTGAACAGCATAATAATTTAAATGTTGCATTAAAAAAATCAGGTCTTGAGCTTATGGACGATAAAAAGAGCATTCTGATTGAAAAAATAAAAAACATTATTGTTGAACTCGTCCATTATTCAGATGGGCCGCTAAAAATTAATCTATCTGACCATTTAACCGAAAAATTACACTACGACTATACATATCTCGCAAATCTATTTTCAGAAGTCCAGGGTACGACAATTGAAAAATTCTTTATCAACCACAAGATTGAAAGGGTAAAAGAATTGCTGGTATACGATGAACTAAATCTTAAAGAGATTGCCTTTAAGTTACACTACAGCAGCGTATCCCACCTTTCGAGTCAGTTTAAGAAGGTTACCGGGCTAACCCCTTCCCACTTTAAGCAGCTCAAACATAAGCGACGCATTGCCCTGGAAAACATTTAGGATGTTTTATGGGTCCTGCACGACTTGCATGATTTGCACGACCTGCATGACACAATACGACAAAATGTGTGAATAATGAAACTATTTGTAAAAGTTTTGTAATACTATTCATTATATAGATACTCAACTTTGTAGTGTAATAATTCAATCAAAACCATATTCAAATGAAAACAACAAGATTGGCTCCTTTAATAAAAACCGTTTCTTTGATTTTTGCGGCTCTGTTAATGATATCCTCGTTTGATTCATGTTCAGCACAGGTAAAATTCCTCAACTCTTCTGTTGTACCTGCAGCGAGAGGCACAGTGGAAGTAAAGAAGGACAAGTACAATAATTATATAATTAAAGTCTCGGTGAATAATCTGTCCGAGGCCAGCAGACTACAACCACCAAAGAATACTTATGTTGTATGGATGGTTACCGAAGACGGACAAACCAAAAACATTGGACAGGTAAAGACTAAAAAGAGTTTCTTGGCAAAAAAGCTGAAAGCCTATTTTGAGACTAAATCCTCTTTCAGGCCGGTTAAAATTTTTATTACGGCAGAGCTTGATCCAAATCTCCAGTCTTCAAATTCGGAAATTGTGCTTACAACAGATACTTTTGATATGCCTAAAAATTAATAACCGTGCGAATAAGTAAAATGTGCAACAAATGGGAGCAAATAATTCAGCTCAAATGAACCGCTAATATTTCAATGAGTTGATGATTCAAATCTTTTAAAATGAAAAAAGCAGGTATTGTAATTATAATTATAGGGTTATTATTCACTATTATAACCAGCGTCAAATTCTTTACAAGAGAAAAGGTTATGGATATAGGTCCTCTTAAAATCACCGCTTCTAACCCCCATCATATATACTGGTCACCATTTCTTGGAGTGGGAATAATGGTTGTTGGAGGAGTTGTTTATCTTTTCGGGAAAAAGAATTAGGATAGCCTTTTCTTATAGCAGAAATGTAGCCTGTATACTAGTGTGGTAAAGTAATTAATTTTCAGTCTAAAACCAGAAAAAATGGAGATCAGCGATGTCGAAAAATCAAAAGCATTCATTATTGTCGAAATAATTGAATACGTGCCAAATTCTGTTGTCAGTAAAACAATAATTAAAAAGTCGACAGGGGATGTCAGTGCAGAGGCATTTGACACTGGAGAGGCTTTAACTGAAAAAATCTCTCCATTTGACACATTTGCCCAGATAATTGACGGCAAGGCTGAAATTGTAATTGACGGGAAATCCAATTTCCTTGATACGGGCCAGTCAATCATAATTCCGGCTCATACACCAAATATTATTAAAGCAAATGAGAGGTTTAAGATGATTTCGACTATAATTAAAAGCGGATATGAGTAACCGTAAACCGGGAAATCATATTGAAAAGTGATTTCAATTTTTAAGAAAAACAGACAAATGATACTCTACATTAAAAACATGGTATGCATCCGCTGTAAAATGGTGGTAAAGTCAGAACTGGAAAAACTCGGGATATATAAGGCAATAATAGACATGGGTGAGGTAAGAATAAGAGGAGGTATAACCTCAGAACAAAGGGAAAAACTGAATATCTCTTTAAAAAAAGACGGCTTTGAACTGGTAGATGAAAAAAAAGGTATGCTCTACGAAAAAATAAAAAATATTGTTGTTGAAATGATTCATTATTCGGATGAACAACTGAAAATCAATTTCCAGGATTATTTATGTAAGAAACTCAATCGCGATTATAGCTGGCTTGACAACCTTTTTTTTGAGATTAAAAACATTACCATAGAAAAGTTTTTTATAAATCACAAAATTGAAAAGGTAAAAGAATTACTTGTATACTATAAGATTAATCTTCATGAAATTGCATTGCAGCTCAATTACAGTGGTGTGGAACAACTTTCAAGCCAGTTTAAGGACGTTACAGGCTTTCTTCCCTCGCATTTTCGGGAAATGAGAAATATAAGAAACCAAACACGGATCGATGCGTGAATGATGTAACTTATTTTCAAGGTTTCGATAAGCTTTTCAGCATAAAGACGATCTCACTTATATCATGGGTATTTAATAGCAAATTAATTGATCTGTCAGAGTACTTATTATCGTAATATATTAATAATTTTAAACTTAGAACAATGGGAAACTTACTTTATGCCATAGCAGTAATATTAATTATAGTATGGCTGATCGGATTAGTTGCATTTCATGCAGGAGGTATTATTCATATTCTACTTGTAATAGCAATTATTGCTGTCTTAGTAAGGGTTATTCAGGGGAGAAGGCCTTAAAATCACCAGATGGGAAGCATTTTACATCCGGGCATATTAATAAAAAATGACTATCTCATGTTCAATACTTTTCAGGTTTCAATGACATTTTATCCCTTTATTCCCGGTAGAGGGAATAATATTCTCAAAACAAATGTCTATGCAACCGGTGATTACGGTTACAGAGATTTTGAAATATCAAAACCAGGTGTAATTAACTACAGATAGTGTGCAGTAATATTTCATTGCTGGCATCTTTCAGAGGTTAGAAAAATGAGTGAATATTATAAATTTGGTGACAAATTATGTAACGTTCGTTCCAAAACATGTAAGTACTTTTACTTCAGTTGATTTCATTGAATTCCAGATATTCCATGTCCGGCTGACATCGATCAGGCAAGGATTAACAATTAAGTATGAAAATGAAAAACGATAAATTGAAAAGGGGAATCTTAATAACTATTATTGCCGCTTTAATATTTATAGTAATTGTTATTTTTACTGTTTCGCTTAATGCAAAACACCTGATTGAAAAAAATGATGAAAAATTACTCGGCAGGCAGTTTAAAATGAGTTGGATATATGTAAACCCGTTTACAGGATATGTTTATGTCAAAAATCTGAAAATTTATGAGGCGAAAAGCGACAGTATTTTCTTATCAGCTAATGGATTAAGCATCAGTTTTAAGATACTTAAGATGCTTCAAAAAACTCTTAAAATAAGCAAAGTATCGCTCAATAAGCCGGTAGTTTGGATGATTCAAAATAAAAAAGATTTTAATTTTACAGACCTGATTAAAAAATTTACTCCCCCAATAAAACAACAAATCAACAGGGGTGAATGGCATTTCAATATTCAAAACATAAAAATTAACAACGGCGAATTTCATTACGTTGAGCATTCTATCCCGGTCAACTATTTTATTAAGAACGTGAAAATCGAAAGTACAGGCAAATGGTGGAAGGCAGACACGATGAAATTAAACTTTTCCTTTATCTCAGGTCCTTCATCAGGTCACGTTAAAGGCAATTGCTCTATCAATATGAGTGATCTTAATTATCGCTTAGAAGTTGTTGCAAAAAAATATGATCTGCAAATTTTTCAGCAATATCTGCAGGATTTAGCCAATTATGGAAGTTTCTCGGCCAATTTAGATCTCGCTATAAAAGCAACAGGTAATGTTAAATACAAGGAAAATTTAAATGCCAGCGGACTAATAACCCTCAATGATTTGCATTTCGGAAAATCTATCGGTGATGATTATGTTTCTTTCAGCAAACTGTTTATCGATATCACAAAACTGTGTCCCGCGGAGTTTGAATATAACTTTGATTCGATTATACTGACCAAACCATATTTTAAATATGAGCGGTATGATTATTTAGACAATATTCAGAGGATGTTTGGTAAAGGTGGGGCCGACATCAAAACTGTGACTGCTCTGAGCAATGTCAGGTTTAACCTCATTATTGAAATAGTACATTATGTAAAAGTACTGTCCAGAAATTTCTTTAAGAGTAATTATAAAGTTGGCAGGGTTGCAATAAATGATGGGGAATTTCAATTCAATGATTATTCTCTTAATGAAAAATTCTCTTTAACTGCATACCCATTCAATATCAGGGCTGACTCTGTCAGTAAGAAAAATAAACGGGTAGAAATGTTTCTGAAGACAGATTTTAAGCCATATGGAAATATGTCAGTTAATTTGAGCATCAACCCGAATGATACCGGTGAATTCGATCTCATATACCATTTGAATAAATTGCCGCTTACAATCTTCAATCCTTATGTTATTACTTATACTTCTTATCCATTAGACCGGGGCACTTTTGAATTGAATGGTATATGGAATGTAAGGAAAGGAAATATACTAGCCGTTAACCACCTGTTGATGATTGATCCCCACCTGGCGACGCGTCTGAAAAAGGAAGATGCAAAAAGAATACCGGTTCCGCTCATCCTGGCTTTTATTCGTGAACAAGGCAATGTAATTGATTATGAAATACCGATAACAGGTGATTTAAGAAATCCTGAATTCCATATGATCAATGTTGTGTTTGGTCTGCTCGGCAATATTTTTGTCAAACCTCCTTCCATACCATTCATGGCCCATGTTAATCATGCAGAGATTGAACCTGAAAAATTCCTCGCGCTGAAATGGATGATGAGACAAACAACATTAAGCGAGGCCCAGGAAGATTTCTTGAGAAAAATGAAGGATTTCCTGAAGGATTCCCAGGATACTTCCTTCTTAGTGACACCAGTGCTATATGAGGAAAAGGAAAAAGAGTATATCCTGTTTTATGAAGCAAAGAAAAAATATTACCTCGTTTCACATAAAGTGGATGGAAACTCATTCAGCAAAGAAGATTCTGTCAATGTTGATAGGATGTCTGTAAAAGATTCTCTATTTGTTCATTATATAAATAACCAGGTTAGAGATACTATGATGTTTAACATCCAGGATAAATGCTATGCTTTTCTTGGAAAAACTGCCAATACAGACAGTGGCAATTATTCTATGGAAGGCAGAAAAATAGTAGATATCCAATTCTCGCGGCTGGTTAATGTGAGAGAAACTTTGTTCCGTTCTTTCTTTAAAGAATATGGAGTGGGGAACCGAATAAAATTTCAGAAGGAAGAATACAGTGTTCCTTATAATGGATTTTCGTTCTATAAAATTGATTACCAGGGTGAGATTCCTGCAAGCCTTAAAGAGGCATACAATCAAATGAATCAGTAAAAGAAAAACTCCGCTGAGCATAATTTTCTTTGTACAATCACACCAGGTGTTTTTGAGAATTTTGTAACCTCAAGTAAAATATCATTATAATGTTTATCGATTATTACAAAATACTGGGACTAGATAAAAATGCAACACAAAAGGATATCAAAAATGCCTACCGGAAATTGACCAGAAAATATCATCCTGATTTAAATCCGAACAATAAAGATGCTAAAAAGAATTTCCAGGAGATTAATGAAGCGAATGAAGTATTGAGTGATCCTGAAAAGAGGAAGAAATATGACCAATATGGTAAGGATTGGAAATATGCTGAAGAAATTAAAAATGCAAGTCAGTATCAGGAACAATCTTCAGATTCGCGTGGCCAAAGATATTCAGGGTTTCAGAATGATGGAGAATTCTCAGATTTTTTTGAATCGCTATTCGGTGGATTTCCAGGGACAGGCAGGAGTCGCCAGGCAAATTACAGAGGAGAAGACTACAATGCTGAGTTACATCTCGATCTCATTGATGCATATGAAACGCATAAACAAACTCTGACAATAAACGGGGTAAAAATAAGAATTACCATACCTGCCGGGATTGAAAACGGGCAGATAATTAAGATTCCGGGACATGGAGGCCGGGGATCTAATGGCGGACCCAACGGTGATTTATATATTAAATTTTCAGTAGCCAATCACTCCCGTTTTAAGCGATTTGGAAATGATTTATATACAACCATTGATCTGGACTTGTATACAGCCGTTTTGGGCGGGGAAATAACCATTGATACCCTGAAGGGGAAAGTAAAACTAAAAGTTAAGCCCGAAACCCAGAATGGAAGTAAAATAAAGTTAATAGGGAAGGGATTTCCTGCTTATAAAACCAGGGGCCAATTTGGAGATCTGTTTATTACCTATGCAGTTAAAATTCCAACGAATCTAACTGAAAAACAAAAAGATCTATTTTCTGAATTGTCTAAAATCCATTCTTAAAAATCAGAACTATGCATAAGAAAATCCTAATACCCGCAAATGAATTTTGTGCAAGTCACAAAATAGAGGTTTCATTTATCAGCTCTTTGCAAGAAACAGGACTGATTGAAATTACTACTATTAACGAAACGGAGTATATTCATGCTGACCAGCTGAATGAACTGGAGAAAATAGTCCGCTTATATTATGAGTTGGATATTAACCTTGAAGGCATTGAAACTGTTATTCATTTATTACAACGAATAAATGAAATGCAGGATGAGATTACTATTCTTAAAAACAGGCTTCACTTGTATGAAGCTTTTGAACTTTAACAAAAAAGCATAATCTCCATTTTGAAACAACAACCGGCAGGGAATATAATCCCGGGACTTCACGGCTGGTAAATGTGTGAATAATGTAAGTTATTGTGAAAGTTGTGTAACACTTCCTTTTATAAAACAGGCCATCTTTGTTTTGTAATATTTATATACAATTTAGTACATTATTATCATGCCACTTTTAACCATTCTTATAGTCCTGATAGTTGCCGGAGTTATTCTCTGGTTAGTGAATTCGTATATTCCTATGCAACGAAACATTAAAAGAATTCTTAATATGGTTGTTGTGATAATTGTCGTAATATGGCTTCTTAATGTATTTGGTGGCAATGGGAGTTTGACGCACATATGCATTTGATTTCTATTTTTTCTCTTGGTGACTTATATTATGGATTGTATAATACTTAATATTCTATTATTGTGATACTTACAATAATTATAATAGCAATAGCTGCAATTATTTTACGACTCGTCAGGGGGAAATCACTATTAATAAACACGAAAAAATGAAAACAATAGAAGCAAAAGGAACATGGAATGAACAGAAAGGCAAACTTAAACAGAGATTTGCCTTATTGACTGACAATGACCTGATGTTTGCAGAAGGCAAGAAAGAAGAGATGCTTGGCAGACTTCAAATCAAATTAGGCAAAACAAAAGAAGAATTACACAGAATTATCGCAGATCTTTAGATCGCTGACTCTTAAAAAAGTGCTGTTGCTAAGAAAATTACATACAGCAGTGTCTAATAAATTAAATAACAAAAACTATGAGAATTTTAATAATCGGATTTATTTCATTTTTTATATGGTCTGCAGTTTCAACATATTACTATGTCTGCAAAATAAAAGATTTCTGTATTGACCATGAAACAATTCAGGTTGATACAATAAGTACAAAACCAGCATTTGTCAGCGACTCCTTAACCACTCCGGAGTTTCAGAAAATGGCAGAAATCCCGGGAGTACTTACAGTCAATTTCGCATTCGACAGATATGATTTCACTCCTGACAGTTCAACAGATAATTACTTTGACAAATCAAAAGCATACATTGAACAGAATAGTGAAGTCAATCTTTCAATTACAGGTTATACCGATGCAATAGGATCTGAAAAATATAATCAGGCACTTGGATACAGAAGAGCGCAGACAATGAAGGATTATTTCGAAAGAAAAGGTATGCCGGCTGCTAAAATCACAATTGAATCAAAGGGTGAAAAAGAGCCTGTTGATGACAATTCAACAGATAAAGGAAGAGCTAACAACAGGAGAACAGTAATAACTATAAATAAATGAAATCATGAATAATTTATTAATCCTTGCAGCCCAGACAAGAATGGGTGCTACAATTGAAATAATACTTATGCTTCTTGGAGCCGTAATAATCGGTTATTTAACTTCATGGCTCTATTATAAGTCAATTTATAAGAAAAAAATCAAGGTAATAGAATCTGAAAGGGACAGACTGAATAATCAGATTGAAGATCTTAACGGGGATAAAAACAACCTGCTTAAAAGTGTGAGCGAAAAGGATAAAACAATTGAACATCTTGAGGTTGAGGTAACAGATTTAAAAGAACTGGTCTATATTACCAAACGCAAGCATATGCTCAATTACAACAGCTTTGGAACAGCCCTGGAAGAAGAAAAGGAGGACCTTCAGATGATAAGTGGGATAGGCCCTTTCATTGAAGAAAGGTTGAATGCGTTTGATATTTATACTTTTAAACAGATAAGCAGGTTCACTCCTCAGGATATTGAAACAATCAATAATGCAATAATATACTTTTCAGGCAGAATTGACAGGGATGAATGGGTTGCCCAGGCACAAGAACTTGTTCATGATGAGAATGCAAGAACGGCTCTTTTCAAAAGAATAAGCGACAGAAAAGAAAGCATTTTCTATGACAGGATAGGTGTGGCAACAGAGGAGCAGGCAGATGACCTGACAAGAATTAGTGGTATCGGCGGATGGATACAGAAGAAACTCAATGCACTGGATATCTATACTTTTCTGCAGATTAGCAAATTAAACAAAGAAGATGTGAACACTCTTACGGAAGCAATCGAATATTTTCCCGGAAGAATTGAAAGGGATGAATGGATACTACAGGCAAGGGAACTTGTAAGGATCGCAGGTAAAAAGTCTGAACTCCTTAAACGCATCAGAGACAGACAGGGAAGAATTTACTTCGACAGGTTAGGGGTTGCCCATAAACACGAAGCTAATAATTTGACTCTGATCGACGGCCTTGGGCTATGGGTTGAGGAACGTCTGAACCTGCTTGGTATATATACTTTTGATCAAATAAGCAAGCTTACACACGCAGATATAGAAACTATTACCGAGGTACTGGAAATTATTCCCGGTCGCATTGAGGAGGATAACTGGGTTGGCCAGGCCCGTGAACTGG
>CAZSJH010000054.1:0-9212 GCA_964607105.1 uncultured Rikenellaceae bacterium
AGTGCATGAGGTAAAAGACAGAAGCAGTAATGCCAGGAGGCTATAAAAAATATATTTCATAAAATCAGTATTTTACATTATCCTGTAATTCTTCAATTCCCATGGTCTTGCTTATTGAAGTTATATTTTTAAGGTCCAGGTCACCTTTTATTGAAATAAGGACATTCTGCCCAGGCCCACCACCTATCATAAGCAGCTCATCTATTCTTTTACCTTTTTCCTTTACAAGGAATTTAAGGTCTTTTTCACTTTCCTGAACCACCATCAGTTCTTCATATCCACTAAAGTCAAGGTCCTTCTCAAGTTCAGAGAAAAAATTCAGCTTGTTATTAAGCTCATCATCATCTACTGTGAGTATCCGTATAGATTTAAGGTTATTTATCACATCTTCAAGCTCATCATCATCCAGGTCAACTCCCGCCATCATACTGAACATTTTACTGGAGATATATACTGTTGTAATACCTTCTCTGCCTGCATATTTATCAAACATAGCATCTATTGGATTTTTCTGCGCAAAGGAAGATACAGTAAGGATGAGAGTTAAAAATAACACAACTGTTCTTTTCATCATCTTAAGATTTATATTATTCATTTGTTTTTTCATTAACCTTCATATTCCACAGTCTGATACTGTTTCCTATATATTTAAGTGCATCCAGCTCCTTTGTGACAGCATTCCTTGACTCCGGTATCATCTCCAGTTTAGATTTTGTATCACCGATAAGTGTAAGCTCCTCCATCGGATACATTCCCTTATTTAGATTGGCAGAAACACGATAGAGCACTTCTACCGTTTCGTTATAGGCAAGCTGTGGATCATTATAGGTATCCTTGATACTACTTTTATCAACAAGAATAAACCAGAAGCTTATGATTATTAGTATACCGGCTGCCACTGAAACGACGCTGTATAAACGTCTTTTACCTGATATTATTCTCTTTCCCTTTTCTGAATCATCAATGGCAGTTATGATCCTGGTTTTCAGATCAGTGGATGGTTCGGGTATATCATCCTCCCCATGCAGTCCTTCCATCAAGACCCTGTCATCATAAAATTCAACAGGAAGATCTTTCCTCCTGAGCAGTTCAAGAATTTTCTTTTCTTCATCTGCACTTGATGCCCCAGCATAATATTTTTCCAGTAATTTTTTAAGCACTGACCAGCTCATAATTCTTTTTTTTTAGTTCTTCCCTGACCATTTTTCTTGCTCTTGAAAGAATCACTCTCAGGTAACCAATATCAATAGCAAGTTTTTCAGCTAGTTCTTCATATTCATATCCTTCAATATCACGAAGTTGTATAACAGAGCGATAATTTTCAGGCAAAGCATCTATTATCTCCATGATGATCCTGAATTTTTCGCTATTCTCCATTCTCTTTTCAAAGTTCATGTCAGAGGCTCTGACATCATCGTTACCAGTGTCGATAATATATTCCATTTTCTTTCTTCTCAACCTGTCAAGACAGTGGTTCCGGGTCATAGTTATAGTAAAGGCATGAATATTCCTGTACTCAGACAGTTTATCACGCATATTCCAGATTTTAAGGAAGATATCCTGAACCGCATCTTCCGCTTCCTCTTTGTTTGAGAGGAAGCGGAAGGCATAACGGTAAAGGGTGCGGCTTAAGGGTATTATGTCAGTCTCAAATTCTTTCCTGGTCATAATCCACTATTTGCTTTCAACCAGGTTTTCAATTTAATTAAAAAATAACTTATCTCATTCCAAAGTTAATATTATCGTCGTCAATTGACTCAGATATTTCCCTAATTATTTTCTCGGTCAATCTTCCTTTTATCTGTATTATAGCATTATCGCTTCCACCAGTGACCAGCAGGAATTCAGTAAAGATATTTCCTTCGGCCTTAACCATGATTTTTACATCAGAATCAGATGAATTTACTCTTACCATTTCTTCATATCCTCCTTTATCCAGTTCATCCATAACAATATCATAAAAATTTCCAACTACCATATTGTCATCTTCCTGGGCAAGTATCCTTATGGAAGTAAATTTATCGGCATTTTTCAGGAATTCGTCATCGTTGTCAAATTCACCAATCAGCTTAAGAAAATTGCCTGATACTGTAACTGTTACAAATCCATCAGCACCCTGGTATCTTTCAAATAGTTTATCGATTGAACTCTGGGCATTTAATGCAATTGTAAATACAAGTAAAACTAGAGGTGTAATAATTTTTTTCATCATTTTTTAGTTTAAGATTTAATGCTTTCCACCCTAATGACGAAGAAGTCATAAAAACATAACAGGAAAGACGAAATATTAATTATTAATGATGAACCTGGCAGTGCGAGTTTGCGAAAGCAAGAAAGCGCTGTAGGCTCGCTGAACTTCGAGGCCTCGGGGTGAGGCAATTATGAATTATGACATTAACAGAGCAGTAAGGTTAGTAGTAAGAATTCTCACTTTCCTTTAAAAAGTACGGGTATCTGTCTGTTTATTGATTCTTGGAGTGAGATGAGCGTTTCGGTACGGGTAACACCTTCAATATTTTGGATACTATTAGTTAATACTTCCCTTAAATGTTCATTATCATGTGTATATACTTTAATAAACAAGGAATAGTTACCTGTAGTGTAGTGACATTCAATTATTTCTGGTATTTTTTCAAATTTTTCAATAACTTTCATATAGTGTCCCGGATGTTCAAGAAAGATACCAACATATGCACATGTTTTAAAGCCTACCGCAATAGGATCAACCTTGAACTCTGATCCTTTTATCACACCTGACCTTATCAGTCTTTGTACCCTCTGGTGAATTGCTGCACCTGATACATTACATGCCCTGGCCACTTCGAGATAGGGAATCCTGGCATTTTTGGTTATTATATCCAGTATTTGCCTGTCAAGAGCATCGATCTGTAAGTTTTTAACCATTATTATTAAAATTTAGTCGTTTCAAATAATTGAAGGTTATAAAATTAGAAAATTATATACAAAATAAAAACGTATTTTATCATCACACATTCAGGGTTCCTGTAAGATCTGCGGCTTTCTTAAAGCCGTTATTATCAAGATATTTGTTCAATCCCCTAATGATATCCAGGGGTGCTTTTGGTTCAATAAACAATGCTGTACCGACCTGAACTGCTGCGGCACCTGCTATCATGAATTCGGCGGCATCATCAGCATTCATAATACCTCCGATCCCAATTACCGGGATTTTAACTGCACCGGCCACCTGCCATACCATTCTCAGGGCAACAGGTTTTATTGCTGGTCCCGAGAGCCCTCCGGTAACTGTTGCCAGCACCGGTTTCCTGGTTTTCGCATCCACCGCCATTCCCAGTAGTGTATTAATAAGTGAAACGGAATCTGCTCCTTCACTTTCCGCTACGCGGGCAAAATCTGTAATTGAGGTAACATTTGGTGAAAGCTTTACCATCAGGTGTTTACGGTAAACTTTTCGCACCTCTCGTATAACCTTTTCAGAGGTTGGCAGATGAGTTCCAAAAGCCATGCCTCCCATCTTAACATTCGGACATGAGATATTCAGCTCTATGCCTGCAATATAATCAAGCTCATTAATTCTTTCTGAAAGTTCAACATATTCTTCTATTGAACTGCCATTAACATTAACCAGGACAGCTGTATTGTACTCACGTATTTTGAGGTAGGTATTTTCCTTGAAATATTCAAATCCTTTGTTTTGCAAACCTACGGAGTTTAGCATCCCCGAAGCTGTCTCCACCATTCTTGGGTAAGGATTACCCTCCCTGTTTTCAATGGTTGTTCCTTTTACCACCAGTGCTCCAAGAGAGGATATATCAATGAAAGGTTCCATTTCAGCTCCAAAGCCGCAGGTTCCTGAAGCTGTCATTACAGGATTCTTCAGAACCAGTCCGCCAATATCTACCTTCAGATCTGCCATTTGAGTTCATTTATATTAAAAACCGGCCCTTCAGTACAGGTACAAATCTTCCCCCTGTTGGTATCGACAACACAGCACAGGCATACCCCGTAACCACATGCCATATTATTTTCAAGAGATACCTCACAGAATTTGTTTCGAGAACGCGCTATACCGGCTATTGCTTTCATCATAGGCTCTGGTCCGCAACAATAAATACGGTCATAGTCATCCCCATACAGGGCAGGATGTTCGGTAATCAACCCCTTGTGGCCA
This sequence comes from uncultured Rikenellaceae bacterium, assembly GCA_964607105.1. Classification (GTDB taxonomy): domain Bacteria; phylum Bacteroidota; class Bacteroidia; order Bacteroidales; family VadinHA17; genus UBA9300. Next base: position 4,154 of record CAZSJH010000054.1, read on the forward strand.
TAGCTGCCGTCCTCTGTTGTTATAAGCACTTCCCCCTTGCGGGCAAACCTTTCTTTTTCAATAATATCTTCTGAAGACTGGTAGCCCAGCAGAAATTTGAATTTATGCGACTTTTGTTTAAGTAAGGCTGACAGTAACAATAATGGCGCAACCCCTACTCCTCCCCCTACCAGTAAAGCTTTTTCAGTGTCAGAACCAGTACTGAAGCTGTTACCAAGAGGATATATAATATTAACCTTTGCTCCTTCTTCAAGTCTTGACATCGCCCTTGTTCCGGCACCAACCTTTTTTATGAGCAGGCTTATTACGTTTTTTTCATAATCAACATCAAAAACCGATATCGGTCTCCTCAGAAAAGTATTCCGGTCATTATCAACCCTTAGCTGGACAAATTGCCCGGGAAATATTTCAGCCAGTTTGCTTTTGCTTGAAAGATCAAGTATAAAATAATCCCCTGTAAGCTTTTTATTTGATATAAGATCAAAATCCTCAATCCTCATTGCCTGATTTTGAGAACAAAGATAAAGAAAAGTTGATTAGGTTGATTAGGTTGATAGGGTTGATAATGTTTTATTTGCCTCTTTTAACCCTATTTCCGGCGATTATATTCACAGTATGTGCCATCGGGGTATATTAGGATTATTCTCTCTGAAAAGCTTAGTTTAGTGGCCATATTTTCACCTTTTGATTGATTATCCTCACTTTCTTTAATCTCTTCCTGAATATTATTATCATCAAATAATGATACTTCCTTATATTTTGATTCTGTGTCTATAGATGCATCTATTGATAAATCTGCAGATAAATCTGGCTCGTTTTCACTTCTATATATTTCCCCTTTCCCGAATAACAACCAGTCAGAACTTAAATCTCTGTATGTAGAAAGCATCTTCAGAACAAAATCAAGGCTTGGTTTGTTACGCCCTGAGAGAACATGAGAAACACCTGAAGGCTGAACCCCAATTTCTTCAGCAAATTGTGACGATGTTTTATTCTCTTTATCAAGAAATAGCCGAATCCTGTCTTTCATATTAGTATTTTATCCATTCACAAATGTAAATAATATTTATTTTACATATGTAATATATTATAATTCACATTTGTAACATTTACGAATGGATGTAAAATATGATTTAGCAACATTTTTATATTATATTAATATACAGTTATTTATATAATACACTAAAATAAAGTATTTCTTAATATTAGATATATATAACACTGGTATAGAGTGCTTTATTAGCATGATTTTAATAAATCTAAAGCTTAATTATCTTCAAATAGATAAAATATATGATCTATAAGTATATATAATTATATTATATCATTGATATAGAAGATATTAATACATAAAAAAGATTTTAATCAACAATATTTACATATGTAAACATTTTTTGACTTTACGTTTGTAAATAAGTATATAATAATACAATTTTAGTGTCTTTACATTTGTAAATTAGTTGTAAATTATAAATTGATCCATATGTGAAACAAAATATTCACTTCTCTAAACATTATAATCTGCTATACAAATTTAAATTCAACAATTCTTAATTAATAGTACTGTGCAGAAACTATCTCCTACCCCATATGGATTTACATACTGGCACTGAGTCTGAAAATATCACTTATGAAAACGGCTTCTGGATGTCAATATTCAATAAGACTGTACAGCCGGGAATAAAAAATGTATTCTGGGGAACTTAAAATGCTGAAAATAATATTATATTAACTTATATTACAGTTAATTACATCATTAATAATTGTTATATGATGAAATTTGATCCTGATATAAACCAACAGTTGAAAAGAAATTTGGAAGGATATTAAGGGAATTACACCTTATTTTCCTGTTTTTTTGTTGCAGGTTTACCGTTTCTTTTCTGTTCGCTATAGTTAATAATATTTGCGATAGTTGAATCTCCAGTAATATTGACTACGGATCTCAGCATATCGAGAGGACGGTCTACTCCGAGTATAAGTGCAAGACCTTCGACAGGCAGACCCACAGATGTAAGAACCATTATAACCAGAACTATACTGCCACCTGGCACACCAGGTGATCCAATAGAAGACATTGTCGCCATCAGGACTATTGTAAGTTGTTGTGTGATAGTAAGATCTATGCCGTAAACCTGTGCTATAAAAACAGCAGCAACTGATTGGTAAAAGGCTGTTGCATCCATATTTATTGTAACTCCTACAGGCAGAACAAAATTTGCCACTTCTTCAGAAACCCCCAGTTCCTCGATATTCTGCCTCATATTTACAGGAAGTGCTGCCGCACTGGAGCTGGTTGAAAAGGCCACCATCTGTGCAGGTAATATTGCTTTCAGGAATTTCCCAATAGGTATTCTCCTTGCAAAAATTTTAAGGTAGGTGGGATATAATAGAAGGATCAGGATGAACAGTCCCACTAGAACAGTTACAAAATACTTACCAAGGGCCAGGAAAATATCTGCATCTCCTGCAAAATCCACGACCACTCCAGCCAGCAGTGCAAACACGCCATATGGGGCAAACAGCATTATCAGCTCTATGATTTTTATTACTATGTCATTTAAGCCATCGAAGATATTCTTCACAGTCTTCACCTGGCTTTCCTTTAACAGAACCATGGCAACCGCAAACAGTATTGCAAAGAATATGATTTGCAGCATTTGGGAGTTATCCCCCATTGCTGATATGATATTATCAGGTACAATATCGACGATAAATTTAAGAGGAGAATGATCACTTGATTCAGCCAGGATCTGGCTCTCGTCTATTGTTCCCTGCCACTTGGCCATGAATTCAGCCCTTTTCTCTTCCGGGAAAGTATTTCCAGGTTCTACAACGTTTACAAGAAACAAACCGAATGTGGTGGCTATCAGGGTAGAAACCATATAGTATACTATGGTCTTCACACCTATTCTTGAGAGTTTAGATATATCGGTAAGGCTTGAAATTCCTTTCACAAGGGAAACGAAAATCAGAGGTACAGCTATGAGCTTAAGCAACTTTAAGAATATTGTTCCCCAGGGCTTTACCCAGTCAAGGGTGAATTTGTTCAATCCGGTCCTGGTAGCTATCATTCCCCAGATTAATCCCAGGACCATGCCTATAATTATTTTAGCCCACAGAGGCAAACGCTTCCACATAGACTATCAAGTTTATTATTTAATCATCTTCATCATCAAACTCTTCAACCCCAATTTCATTTTCAGTTGATGCCACTATGCATGCCATAGCAGAATCACCTGTCACATTGGCCACGGTACGTATCATATCAAGAGGTCGTTCCACCCCCATTATCAGGGCAAGGCCCTCTGCCGGTATACCCACTGAACTGAGTACAACAACCAGCATGATTACTGCGCCCCCGGGCACTCCAGGAGCACCTATTGAGGCCAGCAGGGCTGTAAGAACAATGGTCAGTTGTTGTGTGATACTAAGATCAAGACCAAAGACCTGGGCAATAAATACTGCTGACACAGCCTGGTAGAATGATGCCCCATCCATATTTATTGTTACTCCCACCGGGAGCACAAAATTTGCTACGCTCCTGGATACTTTGAGTTTCTGGGTACATTGTTTCAGGGTTACAGGTAAAGTGGCAGCACTTGAACTGGTAGAAAAAGCCACCATCTGCACAGGCAGGAGATTTTTATAGAAGTCCCTTGTTTTTACTTTAGAGAACAACCTGATATACAGCGGATAAAGGCCAAAAATCAATAACAGTAGTCCCACGACAGTCAGAGCTGCATATTTCCCAAGTGCTACAAATAACTGTACATCCCCTGAATATTCTGTTATCAGAGCTGAGAGCAATGCAAAGACACCTACAGGCGCAAATCGCATGATGATATCCACTATTTTCAGAATAATATCATTAAGGCCATCAAAAAACTCCTTAACCACAGTAACCTTCTTTGCCTCCAGTATGATAATTGCTATTGCAAACAGTATTGAAAAGAATATAACCTGTAGCATGTTTGAATTATCAGCGGTAGCGGCAATAATATTATCGGGCACCATATCTTCGAAAAAAGACAGTGGTGGTCTTTCTTTAACCAGTCCGGCAATATTTTCCGAATCATCTACATTTTTCTCATACTCGGATTGGAATTGCTGCCTCGTCTCCTGGCTGAATGCATGGCCCGGTTTGAAGGTATTGACAAGAACAAGACCAAACACAATGGCTATAACCGTTGAAGCCAAGTACAGACCAATGGTTTTAAGTCCTATCCTTGACAGTTTGGTAATATCAGTTATACTTGTTATACCTTTGACAAGAGATACGAAAATAAGCGGAACAGCGACAAGCTTAAGTAGTTTAATAAATATTGTACCCCAGGGTTTTACCCAGTTAGCTGTAAAATTTTCCAATCCGGTTTTTGCGGCTACCAGTCCCCATATTATGCCCAGAACCATTCCAAATATTATTTTCAGCCAGAGGGGGTATTTTCTCTTTTTCAGCTTCATACAAATATTATAAACTTACTGCCAATTATTCATATTTATACAGATCGCCTAAAATTAGAAATTATAATCGTTCCGGAAATTACTTCAGGATATTGTACAGCATAAAAAATAAAAATAGCTTTCTCAGCACTCTCCAGAGCAACCATCTTTACTCCCACATGTACTGCAACCATCGTTATTATAAATACTTAACTCATCATCAGTTGCATCGCGTACATCAAGGACTTCGCCCGTGAAATGCAATTCAGAGCCTGCCATTGGATGATTAAAATCCATCTTGACCGATGTATCCGTATGTGATATTACTATCCCGATAAGCCTTCTGCCCTGGGCATCGGCCATAGGTACCTGGTTGCCTGCCTTAAGCATATTTTCATCAACCTTCCCATCAATTTCGAAAACAGACATGGGCAGGTCGACAATCAGTTCCTCCCTCTTATCTCCATATGCTTCACCGGAAGTGAGCTTGAATTCAAACTTATCACCCTGAGCAAGGTTTTCTATATTTGATTCAAAATGAGGCAGCATCTGTCCTGAACCATAAAGAAATTCCAGTGGATTATCACTGTTTACCTCTTCAACAATATCACCTTTG
>CAZSJH010000054.1:9222-15503 GCA_964607105.1 uncultured Rikenellaceae bacterium
AGACATATTTAAGAGATACCATCTTGTCTTTTTCAATGACCATAATCTTCTTAATTTAATTGTTTTAAAGAGGCCAAAAGTAATGATAAAGTATTAATCTGCAAATTAAATGCGTTTCCTGGATGGAATGGTGGAATACTGGAATATTGTTTCTTTGTTCTCATCCCTTCAATCCATTTCAGAAAAGAAATTCTATCCTTATTTCCGGACTATCATATATCTGGTATTCTGATTCAGTGACCACCCAGAGGAAATATACATTAAATGAAGATTTCATTCCGACAGGCTGACTGAATCCCAGTCCGGCCAGTGCATTATGCTGCCAGATCCTTGAATTACCGGTAGAATATCCCGACCAAAAATCATATTCCAGGCTAAGTGCCTCATATTCAGCATGAGCAAATAAACCGAAATTTATTCCCAGGGGAATTACCTGGTTAAAATCCTGAATAAACATAAACCTTAGATAGCTTCTGCCTCCATATATATTTGTCTTACCTATCGGGTCCTTATAGTACTGCCAGTTAGGACCTGCAGCGACAGCAAGTCGTGGCAGCAGCCATATCCCCACAACAGGTGATAGTTCTAAGTTCGTTATTGTGCCAAACTGCAAACCAAAACTGCCGCCAAAAAATATCCGTTCTACCAACGGGGGGTTAACTTTCTCATCCCTTCTTACTTCATACTGTCCACTGGCGTTAATCAGAGACATGCTAAAAAACAGAATAAGCGGTAAAAAATATTTATGCAACACTATTCTCATCTCAATTTATAAAAGTAAGTTCCAAACTGATAAGAAGATCAAAAAATGTAACTTTGTATGCAATTATACAAATTTTTGAAAAAAGGATAATTTAAACATATGATTTATGAACATAATAATTACCGGGGCAAGCAAGGGCATAGGTAAGGAGACAGCCATAAGACTTGCCAGGAACGGGAATAATCATATCCTGGCTGTTTCTAGATCTGAATCTTTGCTTCAGAAGCTCTCAGACGAATCAGAACTCAATAATATAAGCTACATAGCTACTGATCTTAATGAAAGCCTGAAAAGCCCTGAAAGCTTCGTAAAGAAGGTTGATTCCCATTTTGAAGTAATTGACATACTGATAAATAATGCAGGAATATTAATAAGCAATCCAATAACAGATTTAAGCAGTTCAGAGATAAGGCTGATGACAGAAATAAACTTTCTGAGCCCTCTGCTATTAATAAAGGAATTATTCAGCAAGTTCCACAAGGGAAGTCATATTATCAACATCAGCAGCATGGGTGGTTTCCAGGGAAGTTCAAGGTATCCCGGTATGGCAGTTTATAGTGCTGGCAAGGCAGCTTTAGCCAACCTTACTGAGAGTCTTGCTTCTGATTATAAGGAGGATGGGATTTCTTTCAATTGCCTGGCCCTGGGTGCTGTGCAGACAGAGATGCTTAGCCAGGCATTCCCGGGCTACAAGGCACCGATCAAGGCAGATGAGATGGCTGAATTTATAAGCTGGTTTGCTCTTGAAGGCAATAATTTCTTTAACGGTAAGGTATTACCTGTGTCGGTAAGTAATCCTTAGATATGATTTATTAGTTATTAGTTTTAATTAATAATTAATAATTAATAATTTATTTATATTCCTTGATCTTTATTTCTTTATTTATTGCCAGTAAACCACTGTGAGACAACGCTTTAAGTTCATCTTCCCCGGGAAATATAACCACCTCTGCAATAAAGCCAACCATATTTGTGATATACTCGTTATGAGAGTCTTCATAAGCCATTCCCCCAGTTAATAGTATAGCATCTACCTCCCCTTTCATAACTGCAGCACAACTGGCTATTTCTTTAGCAATCTGATATGAGGATGCTTCCTTTACCAGTTTTGCTTTTTTATCCCCTGAATCTGCTTTTTCGCATATTTCCATAAAATTGTTGGTATCTAAATAAGCTACCATTCCTCCCCGTCCATTAATCATTCTCATTACTTCCTTCTCGGAAAACTTACCACTGAAACATAGTTCAACAAGTTGTCCTGCAGGTAGTGTGCCTGATCTTTCAGGAGAAAATGGCCCTTCACCGTTTAGTGCATTATTAACATCAACCACCTTGCCTTTCACATGGGCTCCTACACTTATACCACCTCCCATATGTGCTACAATCAGGTTCAAATCTTCATAATTCTTATTCAGAGACTCTGCGTAAGCCCTTGCAACGGCTTTCTGGTTCAGGGCATGAAAGATTGATCTACGCTGCAGCAGTGGATGGCCTGATAAACGAGCTACTTCATTTAATTCATCCACCACCACAGGGTCTACTATGAATGCCGCTGCACCGGGTATATCACGTGCTATATCAGCTGCTATCAGCCCTCCCAGGTTACTTGCATGCTCACCTCTCTCAGCACTTTTCAGTTCTTTTATCATCTGGTCATTAACTTCGTACACGCCTGATTCAATAGGTCTTAGGAGTCCTCCCCTGCCTACAACTGCCCTAATCTTTTTCACGTCTAAACTCCTTTTCTCCAGTTCCTTCATTATCAATTCTTTCCTGAAAGGAAGCTGTTCACTTATTTTGCCGAAATGAGATAGATCATCTGAGCTATGTCTTATGACTGCATCAAAGATAATTTTATCATCACCATACAAACCAAATTTAGTAGACGTTGATCCGGGGTTTATTGCTAGAATCAGTTTTTCCATAAGAATAATGAGCTAATTATTTTTCCTGGCCATAAGGCATGACAGGGCTATGCAATAGAATTTTGATTTCTCACTCTCGCTTCGTGACATCAGTACAACAGGAACCTCTGTTCCCATGAGCATTCCGGCCAGTTCACCCCTGCCAAAAAGCATAAGTCCCTTATAAAAGGGGTTACACGCCTCAAGTGAAGGGAAAAGGAGGATATCGGCATCTCCGCCAACAGGTGTATCGACACCCTTTATCTCAACACTTTTTTTGTCGCATGCCAGGAAGATATCCAGAGGGCCATCCATGGTGCAGGGGCTTATCTGTCCTCTCTCGGCCATTTTGCACATTATCGCATAATCCACTGAGTTCTGAAAGTGCTTACTCATTTTCTCCGAGGCTCCAATAAGTGCTACTTTTGGTTTTGTGATACCGAATTTCCCAGCCATTTCAATTGCATATTCTGCCATAGCCACTTTCTGGTCAAGATCCGGGAATGGCAGTACAGCTGTATCGGTAATAAAAAGCAGTTTGTGGTAATCAGGAACATCAACTGCACATACATAGCTAAGTACAGCTTTAGGTTTCATCAGCCCTTTTTCCTTGTCAAGTACGGATTTAAGAAATTTATCGGTTCCTATCAGTCCTTTCATCAGGATATCAGCCTCACCCGACTTTACCAGCCTTACCGTTTCCCTCGCCGCCTCTGATTCATTATCAACATGTTGTATCTTAAAGAGATCAATATCCAGTCCAAGTTTACGGGAGATGCTTTCTATCCTTGTCCTGTCGCCAAAAAGATATGCATCTACCATGTTGTCTCTTGCTGCTTTTTCAACTGCACCAAGGGTATTTTCATCCTGGGCCCAGGTTACAGCAAGTTTTGGTTTTTCATTTTTATCTTTTACTATTTCAGCGAGCTGTTCCAGTGATGTTATCATAGAGTATTTATTTTGCTGTTGCAGCGGCGAGCAAGAGGCTGTCATATTTTGCCTGCTCACTATCAGATCTCGATGTCAGGACAATTGGCGCGGATGCACCCAGAATAACCGAAGCGACTTTAGCCTTGGCAAAGAAAACGAGAGACTTATACAACACATTACCCACTTCGATATCGGGCATAAGTAATAGGTCCGTATCGCCTGCAACTTCAGACTTAATTCCCTTATGTATTGCACTTTCGAGGCTTATTGCATTATCAAAGGCAAGGGGCCCGTCGATAATACAGTTTTTAATCTGGTCCCTCTGGTTCATCTTTGAGAGCAGTGCTGCATCCATTGTGGCCTGCATATTTTCATTTACCATTTCCACCGCACCCAGAACAGCCACTTTAGGCATGTCGATCCCGAGTATATTAAGACAGTTAACAGAATTGTTAATTATTGATATTTTTTCTTTGAGATTTGGTGCAATATTCAATGCTACATCAGTGACGGCTATCAACTTATGGTAGGTTTTGACTTCAAAAATAGCAAAATGTGATAGCAGATTGCCTGTTCTCAGCCCCCAGCTTTTATCAAGTATGTGCCTCAGCAATGTTGATGTTCCAACTTTCCCTTTCATTAATACATCAGCCTCCCCGTTATGTACCATTTTAACGGCCATCTCAGAAGTCTTCTCGATATTCGGCTCATTTATGATACGTATTCCTTTAAGATCATAATTCCCCTCACTTGCCAGTTTATTTATTTCTTCTTCATCACCTATAAGGATAGGCTGAATAATATGATTGGCTGCTGCCTTAAGTACGGCTCCGAGTGACTGGGTATCGTGTGCTGCTGCGAGGACAAGGCGCCTAATAGGCTTATTTTCAAGTATTATTTTCAGGTCACTTAACTTTCTCAGGGTCATGGTTAAAATGGATTAAGTAATTACTTTATTCATGCTGGTTACAATATTTTTTGTATCGGTTGCTATAACCAGTTCTTCATTTGTGGTAACAACCATCACTGTCACATTGGATGACGGTTTTGAAATAACTATATCCTGGCTCTTTTTACCATCATTCGTCTTACTGTCAAATTCTATACCCAGGTATTCCATATCAGAGCATATAGTTTTTCTCACATTGAAATCATTCTCACCCACTCCCCCTGTAAAAACAAGTAAGTCAAGACCATTAAGTGCTGCGATGTATGCACCTATGAATTTCTTAACCTTATAGGAATACATTTCCAGTGCTAGTATCGCCCTCTTATTTCCTGATGCTGCTGCCAGTTCAAGGTCACGCATATCAGATGAAATATTGCTTATCCCCATAACCCCGCTCTTTTTATTTATCATATTGCTTACTCCTTGCACATTAAGATCCTCTTTATCAGCTATATATATTAGCACACCCGGATCAATTTCTCCTGTCCTTGTTCCCATTATGAGACCATCCACGGGAGTAAAACCCATGGAGGTATCTATAGATTTCCCATCTTTTATTGCAGCCAGAGAGGCTCCATTACCAAGGTGACAGGTTATAATTTTCAGGTCTTTAAAATCCTTACCCATAATACCGGCAGCTTTCTTGGCAACGAATTTATGACTTGTACCATGAAATCCATATTTGCGGATTTTATACTTTTCATAATACTCATAGGGGATGGCATACATATAGGCATAGTCAGGCATTGTTTGATGGAATGATGTATCAAAAACCGCCACCTGTGGTACACCGGGAACAAGTTTTTCTACTGAAAGTATACCTTTCAGGTTAGCGGGATTATGTAGTGGTGCAAGCTCTCCACACCTCTCTATATCCTTTTTTACCTTACTGTCGATAAGTACACTTTCGGTAAAATTCTCTCCTCCATGTGCCACCCTGTGACCGACAGCTATTATATCCTTAACATCTGAAATAACACCCCATTTCTTATGAGTAAGTGCTTCTATTACCAGGTTGATACCCACAGTATGATCAGGAATATCCGTAATAATTTTATAAGGATCTTTACCGCTTGGTTTGTGGGTAAGTATACTGTCGTTTATACCTATTCGTTCGACAAGGCCCTTAGCTATAACATCAGCACCATTTTCCACATTAAAGACCTGATATTTAATAGAAGAACTACCGCAATTTAGGACAAGAATTACCATAAAATCATTGTATTTAGAAAATAAAACTTAGACATTACAATATACTAATAAAGTATTAAAACTCAGGACCTGTGACTAACATAAAAGAATGTAAGCTCCGGGCACTATTCCGACTGGGTTGCCGTAATTGCCACCAGGCTCACTATATCGTCTACTGAGCAGCCCCTTGAAAGATCATTTATAGGGGCAGCCATACCCTGCAATACTGGTCCCACAGCTTCTACATTACCCAGCCTCTGTACCAGCTTATAAGCTATGTTACCTGCATCCAGAGACGGGAAAACCAGTACATTTGCCCTGCCGGCAATACTGCTACCCGGTGCTTTTTTCTTTCCTATGCCTTCTATCAGGGCAGCATCGGCCTGCAATTCGCCATCAATCTGGATATCAGGAGCCATTTCTTTAGCTATTTTTGTGGCATTTACTACCTTATCTACCATCTCATGTGTGGCGCTGCCTTTTGTACTGAAGCTCAGCATTGCCACCCTAGGCTCGATACCAATAATTGATTGAGTTGCCCTTG
>CAZSJH010000055.1:0-15375 GCA_964607105.1 uncultured Rikenellaceae bacterium
CTACCATTATAATGACAATGGCAGAGATATATAGTGCTATAGGAGAGAAAGAAAAGGAAATAGATACAATGACGGAGTATATTGAGGAGCATGAAGAAAATTACTTTATCTGGGAAAAGCTGTTATTAAGTCTTAACGAAACGGGGGATACAAAGAAATTATATAATTATGCAGGAAGAGCATCCAGGCTGTTCAATACAGCACCTTTGCCAAAAATACTATACGCATATAGTCTTATAGAGAAAGAGATGTACGATCAGGCTGATGATGAACTAAGAAAAGTAAGGATACTGGTAAATAATGATGAGCAGTACCTGGTGCAGATACTGGCAATGGAGGCCGAGATATCTTACAGGAAGGGTAATATAAAGGAAGCGACGGAAAAATTTGAAAATGCATTGAAAATAAACCCGGAGAATGCATTAATATTGAATAATTATGCGTATTACCTGGCAGAAGAAGGGATAAGGCTGCATGAGGCGAAAGAAATGATAGAAAAATGTTTGAAAATTGAAGAAAATATTACATACCTGGACACTTATGCCTGGGTTTTATACAAGCTTGGCAGATACCGTGATGCTGAGAAAATAATGAACAGAATATTTGCCTCCGGGATAATTAAGGATGCTGAATTATTTGAGCATTACGGTTATATAAAGAAAGCAGGAGGTAATAACGAGGAAGCTGTTGTTCTATGGCAGTCAGCAATTAAGGAGGATAAAACAAAAACATATTTAATTGAGGAGATAAGAAAGTGTATAGAAAAGGAATAAATATATTACTGATAATAATTCTGCTGATTGTTATATCATCTTGCCATCGGTTAAGAATATCAGGCAGCAAAAAAAATAGAGATAACATTGAGATGAATTCTGCGAGATTTTTTAACGAGGTGGAGTCAAATAATATTATTAGCAGACCAATATCAATAAGTAAGATTTCAATTCTTTATGAGAATGATAATGAAAGAAGAAGATTAAAGGCAAATATGAAGACAGACGGTAAGGGTAGCGTACTTTTAAGCATTAGAACATTTGCTGGTATTGAAGCGGCAAGAATACTGGTAAAGAAGGATACTATCAAGATTGCAGATAGAATAAATAAGATATATTACACAGGAAAAACGGAACAGCTGGCAAAGAAATACGGAATAACGTATGATTTTATAAATTTGTTGTTTGGCGATTTTAAAAAATTAGAAGAATTTAAAAGTAGGATAAGATGTGAGAACAGTAAGGTGAGAATGGAAGATCATTTGAATGATGTTACCTACACAATAGATTGTGATTTTTACAAGGTTACTGAGGTTGAAGGGAGGGTGAATGATGGAACACAGGAATACAAAGGATATTTTTATGATTTCAGGAATGAGAGCGGCTTAATATACCCGGGGATTATAAAATGGGAGTTGAACGGAGGTAGAACATTAGTAAATATTGAAATGGATAAGCTGAGAAGGCAGGAAAATATTGAATTGATATTTAAAATTGGTAGTAATTACAAAAGAAAAAGTATTAGATGAGGTGGTTCCTTTTAGTATTTGTTGTAATTGTAAGCTTCGGAAATATTAAGGGGCAGACAAGATCAGAACTGGAGCGCCAGAGGTCAGAGGCCTTGAGGGATATTGGATACCTTGATAATATGTTGGAGAAGACTTCAATGGAAAAGACTGAAAGCATGAATGAGCTGAATATGATCAGAAGAAAGCTTAAGCTCAGGGAAAATGTAATCAGTGGACTTATGGAGGAGCAGGAATTGCTGGAAGGAAGAATGGGACTGAATAAGCTGGCTATTGAACTTATGGAGTCTGATGTTAAAGTATTGATAAAAGAGTACGAAAAGGCAATAAAACATGCTCAGAAGGTAAGTAAGGGGGACCCGGATTTAGCGTATATACTCTCATCAAAAGACCTGAACCAGGGATACAAAAGAATGAAATACCTGCAACAGGTAGCAAAATACAGAAGGAGGGAAGCTGAAATAATACTGGAGCTTAAAAAGGAGGTTGAAGAAAATAAGGTGCAACTCGAAACTGACCTGATAGAAATTTCGGAACTGAAGAATAGGGAGGAGAAGCAGAAAAACAGCCTGAATAGAGAGCATAGAAGCCAGAGAAATATAATTAGCAGCCTGAGTAAGCAAGAGAAGGAGTTGAAGAGGGAACTTGAAAAAAAGAAAAGAATCGCAGATGAGATTGAAAAAGAAATTGAGCGTGTAATTGAGGAGGAACGAAGAAAAAATGCAATAAACGAAATGACACCTGAGGATATGATTGTAGGAGAAGATTTCTCAAAGAACATTGGAAGGCTGCCGTGGCCGGTGGAAAGAGGAGTAATAACGTCACAGTTCGGAGTGCATGATCATCCTGTTATAAAAGGAGCCAAAATAAATAACATTGGGGTGGAGATAACAAGCGGAACTAAAGAAACAGCCAGAGCAGTATTTAAAGGAAAAGTAATGAGTGTTTTCGGAATAAGCGGGGGTAATATGGCTGTTATTATAAGACATGGAAAATTCCTGACAGTGTACCAGAACCTGGTGAATGTGAAAGTAAAGCCTGGTGATGATGTTGAAGCCAAGGAATATATAGGAGATGTATATTTTGAAGAAGGGGAAAAGAGTATAATAAAATTTATGGTATATGAAGAAAGAGAAAAAAAGGACCCTGAAGAATGGCTTGCAAAAAAATAAAAATTATTGAAACAAATCTAAAAAAAATAAGTATAAAATAGGATAGCAAATACGGAGATGATAACGAAACTGAATATAGGATCAAGTGTTGATAATTTACGAATTATTGAAGGGAAAGTAGATGAACTGATGGTGGAGTTAGGAATAAACAAGGATGAGTATGGAAGAATTATGGTTGCTACCATGGAGGCTGTAAATAATGCTATTGTCCATGGAAATAAGCACGATGACAGTAAGAAAGTGGTGGTAAGTTTCGAGTGCAATGAAAGGGATTTTGTGGTAAGGGTAAGAGACCAGGGAATAGGATTCAACCCGGATTGCATACCAGACCCAACATCACCGGAAAATATTGAGAACCTGAGAGGAAGAGGGGTGTTTCTTATGAAGAATCTCTCAGATGATATAGGTTTTAATGAAGTAGGGAATGAAGTAAAAATGAAATTTAATATTGAAGTAATTGGTGCCAAAAATATTTTATAGTAATGTAAAATTCAGGCTGGGAAAAACAAGTAATATAAAAGATTGGATAGTACAGGTCATCAGGTCTGAAGGTAAAAAGGCAGGAGACCTGTCTTTTTTTTTCGTAGATGATAGGGAAATAGAGGAAATCAACAGTGAGTTTCTTAAAAACAATTACAGTACCGATGTTATTGCTTTTAATTATGGAAAAGGAGATATAATAAGCGGTGAAGTATACATGAGCATAGACACGATTAAAAGAAACAGTAAGATATACAGAACAAAATTTAAAGAAGAAATATTAAGGGTAATGATTCATGGAGTTCTGCACCTGATAGGATACAAGGACAAGGAAGAGATAGAAAAAGGAAGGATGAAGGAAAAGGAAGATTATTATCTCGAAAGAATAATAGGAGGATCGTAAAATGGAGTTTAAATATGATGTAATTGTCGTTGGAGGCGGACATGCAGGGTGTGAAGCAGCACAAGCGGCTGCAAAAATGGGAATGCGTACAGTGCTGATAACTATGGACATGACTAAACTCGCACAGATGTCGTGCAATCCAGCCATGGGTGGTGTAGCTAAAGGACAGATAATTAGAGAGATAGATGCATTGGGAGGACTGTCAGGGTTAGTAACTGATGATAGTATGATGCAATACAGGCTATTAAACAGGTCAAAGGGACCAGCAATGTGGAGCCCAAGAGCACAATCAGACAGAATGTTGTTTTCAGAGGTATGGAGAAGACAACTTGAGAGAGTGGAAAATCTGCATATATGGCAGGAAATGGCAAATGAGATAGTTATTGAAGAAGGTTGGGTAAAAGGGGTGAATACAAGTTTTGGAACAAAGTTCAGAGCTAAGGCTGTAATATTATCAGGAGGGACATTTCTTAATGGTCTGATGCACGTTGGATATAGTACTGTAGAAGGAGGAAGATCAGGAGATGAAACATCAAAAGGGATCAGCGATCAGCTAAAGAAAGAAGGCTTTAATGTTGAAAGAATGAAGACAGGCACAAGTGCAAGAATTGATGGTAGAAGCATTGATTTCTCCTTGATGACAGAACAGGAGAGTGAAACAGAAGGCAGATCGTTTTCATTCCTTAATGATGAAGTTCAAATAAGAGAACCAAGAAGCTGTTTTATAGTACATACAAACAGGGAAGTACATGAAACACTGGAAAAAGGAATAGAATTCAGTCCGCTTTTCCAGGGAAGAATAAAAGGGATAGGACCAAGATATTGCCCGAGTATAGAAGACAAGATAGTAACATTCAGTGAGAAGGAACAACACCAGTTGTTCCTTGAACCGGAAGGATGGAACACTAATGAGTATTATATAAACGGGTTTTCATCAAGCCTGCCACTTGAATACCAGTTGGAAGCAATGAGAAAGATAAGGGGTATGGAAAGTGTTGTAATACACAGACCTGGATATGCAATTGAATATGATTACTTCCAACCTACGCAATTAAAAGCAAGCCTTGAAACGAAACGAATTATCGGATTGTATTTTGCGGGACAGGTTAATGGTACCACAGGTTATGAGGAGGCAGCTGCACAGGGATTGATTGCAGGAATAAATGCAGTATTAAAAATAAGGGGAGAAAAGGAATTCATAATGAAAAGGGATGAATCATACATAGGAGTTTTAATTGATGATATTGTAACCAAGGGAGTGGATGAACCGTACAGGATGTTCACCAGCAGGGCGGAATACAGAATATTATTGCGGCAGGACAATGCGGATGAAAGGCTGACAGAAAAAGGTTATGAACTTGGGATGGCAGAAAAGAAAAGGGTGGATAGACTAAATATGAAGAGAGCTAATGTTGATAAGATCATGAATTTTGTTAGGAGCGAGAAGTTTAAGCCGTCAGAAGTTAACGATTACCTGGAAAGTGCAGGAACAAACGGTTTAAGAGAAGCACAAAAGATAGAGAAACTGATATTAAGACCACAAGTTAGACTGGAAGAGCTCTTAATGAAATCAGAGAGAGGTAAAAAGCTAATTGAAGAACTTGGCACGAGGAAAAGGGAATTACTTGAAGCAACAGAAATAGAGATTAAGTACAGTGGGTACATAGAGAGAGAAAGAGGACAGGCAGAAAAGATAAGGAGAATGAATGACATGAGAATACCAGAAGATATAGATTATGACCAGTTAAAATCTATATCTACAGAAGGAAGGCAAAAGCTTAGCCGGATAAAGCCAGGGACAATAGGAGCTGCAAACAGGATAAGTGGAGTTTCACCAGCAGACATTAGTGTATTGTTATTGTACCTGGGAAAATAATACTAATTATAAATGATTAATCCTTAAGAACTAATAAATAATACTTAGCATGTTCCACGTGGAACTTATTTTAAAAATATGAAATGAAAATTTCTGGAAAAATAATTGATATAGAAGAAAGAGAAATATATGAGGGCTATATAATTGTAGATGGAAGCGTTGTCAGGGGAAAAGGAAGGGAAGATAATAATGATAGCAGGTATATAATGCCGGGCTTGATAGATTCACACATTCATATTGAAAGCTCAATGTTGGTTCCTTCAAGGTTTGCACAGAAGGCAGTAAGGCATGGAACGGTAGGTGTAGTTTCGGATCCTCACGAAATAGCAAATGTTATGGGTATTGAGGGAGTGGAATTCATGATTGAAAACAGCAATACAGTACCTCTGAAGTTTTATTTTGGTGCCCCATCATGTGTACCGGCTACTTCGTTCGAGGAAAGTGGTGGTGTTATAGGAGTCAAAGAATTTAGAAAATTGATGGATAGGGAGGATATAAAATATATGTCTGAGATGATGAACTTCCCTGGTGTTATAAATAGAGAAAGAGAAGTAATAGAAAAGATTGAAATAGCCAGAAAAATGGCGAAACCTGTGGACGGGCATGCACCGGGCTTAAAGGGAAAAGAGCTGGAGAAGTATATTGGTGCTGGAATAAGTACTGATCATGAAAGTATAAATCTGGAAGAAGCAAGGGAAAAGATACGGAGGGGAATGAAAATACAGATAAGGGAAGGAAGTGCAGCAAGGAGTCTGGAAAAGTTACATTATTTAATAGATGAGAACAGTAAAAAACTT
This sequence comes from uncultured Rikenellaceae bacterium, assembly GCA_964607105.1. Lineage (GTDB taxonomy): Bacteria > Bacteroidota > Bacteroidia > Bacteroidales > VadinHA17 > UBA9300. Next base: position 6,248 of record CAZSJH010000055.1, read on the forward strand.
ATGCTTTGTTCCGATGATCTACATCCTGAAATGCTGGAGAAAGGTCATATAAATATCCTTGTTAAGAGGCTGTTAAATAAAGGATATGACATATTTAAAATACTTGATATTGCTGTCCTGAATCCTGTTATGCATTACGGACTTGAACCAGGATTGCTGAGAATAGGAGATAAAGCGGACTTCATCATTATTGACACGCCGGAGGAGTTTAATGTAATGGAAACATGGATAAATGGAGAGAAGGTATATGCGGAAAATAATGTTCTTTTTGAGACAACTCCGGTAGAAGCTGTAAATAATTTTAACAGCAGCCAGATAAATAGTGATGATATATTTATAAGATCAAGGAAGGGCAAAATAAGGGTAATTAATGCTGTTGACGGAGAACTGGTAACGGGCATTCATGAATGGGAAGTAAATGATACAGGAGGAGGTTTAGAATCTGACACCGGCAGGGATATATTGAAGATTATCGTGAAAGATCGTTATTATGATACAAAACCCTCTGTTGCTTTCGTAAAGGGTTTTGGTCTGAAGAAAGGTGCATTTGCTTCATCGGTTGCACACGACAGCCACAATATCATAGCCGCAGGCGCAGATGATGCATCTATATGCAGGGCAATAAACAGGGTGGTTGAAATGAAAGGTGGGCTGGTCGTTTGTGAGAATGGGAAATGCGAAGAGATACAACTGGAGGTTGGCGGGATTATGTCTGATGTTCCATGTGGAACAATGGCTGAAAAATACAAGAAACTATCTGATATAGTGAATGATATGGGCTGTCAATTAAATTCACCTTTTATGACACTCTCCTTTATGGCTTTGCTCGTGATACCTGAACTGAAAATCAGCGATAAAGGACTGTTCGATGGGACCAGATTTGAGTTTGTGGATCTGTTTATCTAGTTAACCTGGAAGACTGAAACCGCGAAACCTCACCTGATAAGTTTAAGTGGTTTAAGAGTTTAATATTTCCTATTCCTTTAAACCACTTCAATTATTCATTTCAAACCCATTCTTACATCTGCCAACGAAGCAGAGGGTCGAGTGGTGCTTATACCTTTCCCCGGGTGTTACCGGGGCTATTATTATTGACCTACTCCGCGGCTCAGCCTTGGCCTAATTTTATTATTTTTGTTGCGATGGAAGATCTTAGAAATATAGCACGTAACATGCCAGAAACACCGGGAGTATACCTATTTTACGATAAAGTGGGAAATCTTGTTTATGTGGGGAAGGCTAAAAACCTTAAGAAAAGGGTAGCTTCATATTTCCTTAAGTCGCTTAGAGGCAAAACGAAGGTTATGATGGGAAAGGTGACCGAGATCAGGCATACAGTAGTAGAATCAGACTCTGAGGCTCTTCTTCTTGAGAATAACCTTATAAAAAGGCATCAGCCAAGATATAATGTGCTGATGAAAGACGACAAGACATTTCCCTGGATATGTGTAAAAGAGGAAGCATTCCCAAGGGTTTTTATGACAAGGAATGTCATCAAGGATGGGTCGGTTTACTATGGTCCATACACATCTGTTGTTATGGTACGAACGCTTCTTGATCTTATAAAACAGCTGTATACGCTCAGGACCTGTTCATATAATCTTGAAGAAGAAAATATCTCAGCCGGCAAATACAGAATTTGCCTTGAATACCACCTTGGAAACTGTCTGGGCCCGTGCGAGGGGAAACAATCAGAAAAAGATTATAATGAATCAATAAGGCAGGTCAAAGAAATACTGAAAGGTAATATACATACGGTTACAAGGTACCTCAAAGAGATGATGAAAAAATATGCCGGGCAACTGATGTACGAGGAAGCCCAGGTAATAAAAGAGAAACTTGACATTCTGGATAAATACAACAGCAGGTCAACAGTTGTGAATCCAAGAATAAAAGACGCCGACGTGTTCGGTATGGATGAGGAAGAAGAAAAGATTTATGTTAACTATTTGAAAATCATACGTGGAGCTGTTATACAAACGCACACTGTTGAACTACGGAAACGAATCGAAGAAAACAATAGCGAACTTATATCGCTGGCTATTACTGAGTTAAGAGAGCGCCATTCAAGCAGTGCACATGAAGTTATCGTGGGTGTAATGCCTGACATTAAGATAGAAAACATCAAGTATACTCTTCCCCGGAAAGGCGACAGGAAGAAGTTACTTGAGCTGGCCGAGAGGAATGCCAGGGTATACAAAATTAACCAGAGAAAAACCAGGGTGAAAACGCCTGAAGACAGAAGCAGGAAAAATCTTGAAAAACTCAGGACTGATCTTCACCTGCCTTCAGTCCCCGTTCATATAGAATGTTTTGATAATTCAAACATACAAGGTTCAAGTCCTGTAGCAGCATGTGTGGTGTTCCGGAATGCCAGACCTTCAAAAAATGAGTACAGGCATTATAATATTAAAACAGTTAAGGGGCCTGATGATTATGCATCAATGGAAGAGGTTGTGTTCAGAAGATACAGAAGAATGCTTGATGAAGACAGTTCATTACCCGACCTTGTGATAATCGACGGTGGCAAAGGGCAGTTGAATGCTGCCGTAAAAAGTCTTGAAAACCTTGGCATAAGAAGAAAAGTATCAGTGATAGGTATAGCCAAGAAACTTGAAGAGATTTATTTTCCGGGCGACCCTGTCCCTTTATATATTGATAAAAACTCAATAAGCCTGAAGATTATACAGAACCTCAGAAATGAAGCACACAGGTTCGGGATAAGTTTTCATCGTCAAAAGCGCAGTAAGGGAATGACAAAATCATCACTTGATGACATAAAAGGTATAGGACCAAAAACAAAAGACATCCTTGTCCGAAATTTAGGATCACTGGAAAAAATTAAATCAGTTCCTGCTGCAGATCTTGAAAAGTTGATAGGAAGGTCAAAAACTCAAAAAATCCTGGAATTTATACGTAATTATTCCTGAACGCAGATAATTTTTGCACACAGATAACTGTGATGTTAGATGTTGTATTACAACGCATTAAGGCTACCAACTGCAAGGATTAACTCAAGGAGAAATTAATATTTTGTTAAGGCTAAGGCTACCTCCTTCACTGCAAGTCTCTCTAGAGCTTCGGAGGGTAGTCGGGCTAAGTCTTCGCCTTAATTTTTATTTTGCCCTTGATGTGGTGTAAGTGATAAAATCTTTCATTGATGATTTCATATCACTGTCTTCGAAAGTATCGAGTATGGCAAAAGCTTTATCCCTGTATTTATCCATCATATTATTGGCATAGGTTGCACCTCCGTTTTTCACAACAAAATCAATTACCTCTTTTATCTCTGATGAACTTTTCTTTTTACTGCTTATAATATTGAGGATTCTTTTCCTTTCCGAAGACCTGGCTTCCTGCAGAGCATGAATCAGGGGTAGTGTCATTTTCTTTTCAATAATGTCATTTCCTGCCGGTTTACCTGTAAGGCCGTTATTCTGATAATCAAAAAGGTCATCTCTTATCTGGAAGGCAATACCGATATTTTCACCAAGGTCTTTCATCAATCGTATTTTATCGGGATTATCCGTAACTGATATTGTTCCACAGGCTGTGCAGGCGGAAATAAGAGCTGCAGTCTTCATCCTTATAATTTCAAAATATACATCTTCTGTGATGTTAAGCTTCCTGGCCTTTTGAAGCTGTAATAACTCACCTTCACTCATTGCCTGTACAGCCTCACTCATTATTTCGAGCATATCAAACCTGTTTTTCTCGATGCTTATGAGCAAGCCCTGGGAAAGAAGGTAGTCACCTGTCAGGACAGCTATTTTGGAATTCCATAAAGCATTGATTGATAATGCACCGCGACGCTCACGGGCATTGTCCACAACATCATCATGTACAAGTGTTGCAGTATGGAGCAGCTCAACGAATGTTGCAGCTACGTAGGTTGATTCATTAATATTACCATTAAGACCGGCAGAGAGAAACACAAGAAGTGGCCGCATTTGTTTTCCCTTGCGGCGAATTATATAGTTCAGAATAATCTTAAGCAGTGGGACATTTGTACGGAGGGTATTATTAAAATAGCGCTCAAATTCTCTCATCTCCGAATCAACGGGCTTTCTTATCGATTTTAGTCCTGGCATACCTACTGTTTATAACAATTTCCAAATATATAAAAATCAGGATTTAATGATCTTTACCAGTTAATATTGACCGCTAAGTTATAAACATAATAAACATCATAGTAATTTGAAGCTATTAAATATCGTTAATATTGAACATATTGACATATTTATATATATTTGCAATATAAATTCAAATTAAGTAATTATGGTAGATATCAAGTTAAATCCTGAACAGCTTGAACGGGCTGCCGGCATGCTAAAAGCCATAGCACATCCGATGAGGATAGCGATAATAGGATTTCTTGAAGATGGTGATTCTCTTTCTGTAACAGAGATACATGAAAGGCTGGGAATAGAGCAATCTACTACCTCGCATCACCTTGGCATATTAAAGGATAAAGGAGTACTGACCTCCAGAAGGGAAGGCAAAAAAACATATTATTCCCTCAAGCATGAGAATCTGAAAAATATTATCAAGTGTGTGAGTATGTGTGAATAACACTAATTCATATCTTTAAAGAACCTTTTCTGGAAGATTATAATCAGGGTGACACCGATGGTGACGGCACTGTCAGCCAGGTTGAAAACAGGTCTGAAGAAGACCAATGATTGTCCCGGTCGTATTGGCGACCAGTAAGGCCAGGTTGTATCTATTACGGGAAAGTACAACATGTCTACCACACGCCCGTGAAGAAATGATGAATAACCTCCTTCAGGAGGGAACATGATAGCCGGATCATAAAAACTTTCACTGAAGATCATGCCATAGAAAGCACTGTCGATAATATTACCAACAGCACCAGCAAAAATGGCGCTTACGGCAAGTATAAATCCAGGGTGGACATTATTTTTTATAAGGTGGTAAATATACCATCCTATGGCAATGGAGGCAACAATCCTGAAGAGGCTTAACACCAGTTTGCCAGTTTTTCCGCCCATCTCCATCCCAAAGGCCATTCCATTATTTTCAATAAAGTGCAGGATGAACCAGTCACCTAATATGTGTCTTTCTTCTCCTATGACCATGGTAGTTTTAACCCACATCTTAAAGACCTGGTCAGCTGTCAGTATAAACAGAATTAAAAGAATTGATTTTGTCTTTATTGACATCTTGATGATTTTGAGGCCGCAAAATACTAAAAAAAAGTAATATGCCGACCCAGCTTGTCGGCATATTAATTCTGAACACCGGATGGGATAGTAATCTATTCTGATATAAATTTTCCTCTCGGGCATCAACGGTTATTGATACTTAACCTTTATCCGCTACATTTAAATTCCACTTTTCCTGAAAAGATCGGTTTTTGTGGCTAACCACATAATAGCAGCCAGCGCTACGTATAATCCTATATTACCTGCCAGATAAGCGAGTTCATTCAGTGCAAGAAGAATATACATGAAGACATAAAGCGCTGTAAGCATTCCGAATACAATAATGACATTCCTTGCTTTTTTTAGTAATGAACCTGTGAATAGAGTTAACAATCCAATTGTTGAAAGCGAAGAAATAATATACGCAGGATTGAAACCTACATATTCACTTAGAGCATTGAGCAAGGAGAAAAAGAGAACCAGGGCAAGGGATACCAGGAAATAATGAAATAAATGCAATCTTTTGTTAGAGGATATTTCCAGGAAGAGTAGCACAAGAAAGGTGAAAGCAATGAAAAGAAGGCCGTATTTAGCGCTTCTCTCGGCTTTCCTGTAATGATCAACCTGTAATATGAGGTTTACTCCGAAGGATTCCTCTTCAGGTTTATGAATTGACCCATACCATGATTGTGGAAAGTTCCTGTTAAGGTGTGTGATATACCAGTTGGCTGAAAAGCCCTCATCGCCTATGGTTCTTTGCTCAGGAAGGAAGTTCCCCGTAAATGATGGCGATTCCCAGGATGATTCAATACTGACAGAAGTCAATTTGCCTGTCGGCGTGAAAAACAAACCGGATGAACCCCTTAATTCCAGGGATATATCAAATTCCTGACTGCCCCTGCCTGCTGTAATTTCAATGGGGAAGGTAACCCCGGAATCAAAAAGATCATGGTCAAACACCCCGGGATGGGCATTTATCTGGAGGTCTGAGATATTCAGAAACAGATCCTTTATTATCCCACGGTTGTCAGATATTCCAAGGGTGAAATATGCGTCTTCCCATTTGATATCCACATCAGGATCGTGCTTTTGAGCCGGTATTTCAAAATTGCCGGATAAGCACAGGTTTGTTTCGTAAATTACAGATTCATAAATACCCCTGTACCGTATCTGAGGGGTCAGTTTTCCCTTGATTTCGAGGTATTCAGGCATTATATGCCACACACTTTCCGCAGTCTTTGATCTGTTGTCGTCAGAATAGAATGTTCTTGTTACAGGGATATTAAGTACCGGACCGGTAATAGTCTGAGTTTTCCCCCATTCCTCCGATATTTGCTGTTGTACAGATAGAGAGTTTTCAGCTCTTTCATTAATAACTGTTCTTATCAGTTCCAGGGGTAACAGAAACATTATGGCCATAATACCGAGCAGGGCCATTTTAAATGTCAGGGTTTCATACCATTTAATGTCGTTTTGATTCTCGTTTTTCATGCTGTTTATTTTAAAAGTACTTTGAATTACAAAGTATGCTGTTAAAAAAAATATCTAACTATTATTTATAAGTTTTTCCAGCGCATTAAGATGCTGGTTAAAAACTGTTCTTCCTTTCCCGGTAATGCTATAACTGGTATTTGGTTTTCTTCCGATGAACTGTTTTCTGACTTCAATGAGATCGTTCTTCTCAAGCGCTTTCAGATGACTTGCCAGGTTTCCGTCAGTGACATTTAGCAGTTCCTTCAATGTATTGAAATCGATGTTATCGTTAACTATTAATGCTGACATTATTCCCAGCCTGACGCTGTTCTCAAGTAATTTGCTTAGACTCTTCAAAATTTCTTTCATACCTGGTCCGGGTTCTTTGTCACCTGTATTTTTTATGCATGATCAAACCATATAGAATATGAAGCAAGCCAAATCCAAAAGCCCAGATGATTAATGCATGATGCGGAAAGCAAAGAGCAAAAACACCTGTAAGCACTTCAAGAATACCCAGGTAATGTATTTCACCAAAAGTGAATCTACTAACACTGACCAGGGCAAGGCCATAAAAAATTAACATGGCTGGAATTATGTAATGATAATCCTGGTTCATATAGAAAAATAATATGAATACTGCGCCGGATATAAGGGGTATCATCAGGTTCGATAACATCCGTTTGGCAGTTCCGGTCCAGATACTGGTCCCGGTTCGTACAGCTTTTCGGTATGAGAGGTAAATCCCCACAGTCAGAGTGGCTGTGAGTACAACAAGAGCAGTGATAAACAATACCAGATCCAGATTACCATTTTCTGATATTTCCTGGTTCCGCATTGCCATGAAGGCGATCGTGAAACCGGCAAGTGCAAAAATACCTGCGAAAACTCCGGATAAGCCGGTAAGAGACAGAAATCTGGAAGATTCTTCCATTATTTTCCTGATAGTCTTCAGGTCATCAGAATGCGAATTCATATTCATAATTAAAAGTACTTTGTGATGCAAAGTTAAACATCAATTTGTAATAAACAAGTAAATGGGAAATTTTTTTTGGGAGTTGAATTATAACAGGTCTTTCTTAAACAGGATTACAGGGTTGTATTAATCTGCATGGAGCTAAGCAATGTAATTTACAATGTGATGTGACCTGTTAAAATATAGGCTTACTTAATAGTAACTGTTAATTGAATAGTTCTGGAAAGAACCTTGACATATCAAGTGTATCATTCATAAGCTCCTGTTGCCTCTTAAAATGTTCAGTTAATTCATGTATTAATCCAATGTTGGCAGAATCACCGGCAATATCCTTAAGTTCATAAGGATCGCTGACCATGTCATAAAGCCTGTATACTCCAGCTTCGGGATAAAAAATAAGCTTATAATTATCGGTACGGATCATTCTCTGCAGGTTCATATAAGCTCCATATATAGAGTTGTACGGACCGGAAAGACTTTTTTCTGAAATTAATGGAAGCAGGCTGTTAAAATCGATATGTTCAGACTTATCAATACCTGCAAGGTCAAGACTTGTAGCCATAAGATCCTGCAGGTACACCTGTGAATTTCTTCTTTCATTCATGGGAATTTCTGGACCGGCAATAATAAGTGGGACTCTCATGCTGTGGTCATACATGTTCTGCTTGCCAAGTAAACCATGTTTACCGCAGCCAAGTCCATGATCGGCGCTATAAAGGATGTAGGTGTTTTTATCCTGTCCTGTTTCCTCAAGGTGTTTAATTATTCGACCTATCTGACGGTCCATATGTGTTATTATTGCATAATATTCCTGTGTATGAACTTTAACTGAATATGGTGTTCGGGGGAATGGGGCAAGCCTTTCGTCCCTGAGGGTTTCAGGGCACCCCATTTCATCTTTATACGGGTATTCCGGGATGAATGAAGCAGGTAATGTGATCTTTTCCAGCGGATACATCTCAACATACTCTTCTGGAGATTGTCTTGGATCATGTGGGGCATTAAATGCAATATACATAAAGAAGGGGTCCGGACTTGCCAAGGAACTGTCAATAAAACTAATTGCCTCATCAGCAACCACTTCACTCCAGTGTTTCCCTTCTTCCCAGTATCCTCCCCATTTTTTATGCCAGGGCAGCCAGGTGGTATCTTTCTCTGAAAGGGGTCTGTTGTATGCTTCAGCTACAGTTCCCGGCATGCCTGCCCTTACATGACCAGTTAAGCTGAAAACTGAATCCGCCGGTATACTGACATGCCATTTACCCGTCATGTACGTATCATAACCCTTGTCTGACATTAGCTGGCTCCATAATTTACCCTGTTCTCTGAAGCCAGAATATTCTTTATCGGATAGTTCTTTTGCTCTCCATATGAACCTGCCGGAATTAAGCATTGCACGGCTGGCTACACAAAGAGCAGCATTCCTGGCGCCCATATTATATGCATGTGTGTATGTGACACCGGATTCGGATAACCTGTCTAGATTTGGAGTTATAATTTCATCATTACCATTT
>CAZSJH010000056.1:0-15353 GCA_964607105.1 uncultured Rikenellaceae bacterium
TCATGGAAGTAGTAATAGCTTTTATCGCGTTTTTTGCAATGGTCTTTGGTATATATTATTTTTATTTCACCACAAGGAATAAAGAAAGAATGGCACTTATTGAAAAAGGTGCTGATGCATCATTACTTCAGATACCCAGAGAGAGAGGTGATGCCAGACGGTTCTTCCATCCGCTTAAGGTTGGTCTGTTCATGATAGGTCTTGGTATAGGTGCAGCAGCCGGTTATTTTGTAGGTGAGTTGGGTATGCATCCGGGCGCATCTTATCCAAGTATGATATTTATTTTTGGAGGTTTAGGATTAATGGTTTATTACCTCTTAACACCAAAGAAATAAAATATTATCGGGGTGTATAAGCGTATTTTTATGCACCCCTAATTATACCTCCCGGAACCTGTAAATCTATCATCACAACCTTTCCATAATTTTTTTAATCTCCTATTTTCCCCCTGCTGATAGCCATTGGGGGCAGGGGTATTCCCTTCAAAAACCTACTTGCCGTATTCGTAAGGCTAAGTATATAATTCCTTAATCCCCTTAAATTAATCCAGAAAATTTGTCACTCAAGAAAATAACTTTCCCATAGAAAATTATTTTTAAGTGTAATTAGTACATTAAATTGTTTTTTTTATATTTGTTTATTGAACCTGGTTTAAATAAAAAGAGTGTTATAATCCATCCTTTTTAAGGTGAATGGATGAGGGTAGAGATAAATGTCCGGGTATAGAATGTTGAAAGTTCTTCCATATTTATATACATAACCAACTCTTAAGAAGATGACTTTAATTGACTGGATTGTACTCGGACTGTTTTGTCTTGTTCTGGTAGGTGTAATTGTCTGGATAGTAAGGAAGAAAGATAAGACCTCATCTGATTATTTTCTTGCAGGACGTGATGCTACATGGCTGGCCATCGGGGCCTCAATATTTGCTTCCAACATTGGTTCCGAGCATCTTGTGGGACTGGCTGGCACAGGTGCTTCCAGTGGTATGGCAATGGCGCACTGGGAGATACATGCCTGGATAATACTCATCCTTGGCTGGCTCTTTGTTCCTTTTTATGCCAGGAGTGGTGTATTCACCATGCCGGAATTCCTGGAGAAAAGATATAATTCACAATCCAGGTCCATCCTTTCCATTATTTCCCTGGTGAGTTATGTACTTACCAAGGTGGCCGTGACGGTTTATGCCGGGGGCGTTGTTTTTAAGGAGGTTTTCGGAATACAATCGATGTTCGGGATTGATTTTTTCTGGATCAGTGCCATTGGCCTTGTTTTACTTACTGGCATATATACTGTCCTTGGAGGGATGAAAGCAGTGCTGGCAACGTCGGTTATACAGACGCCGGTATTGCTGGCCGGGTCGATTGTTATACTGATAACGGGATTAATTCAGCTCGGCGGATGGAATGAGATGATGGAAATATGCAGGGCTGTTCCTGTAAATGAGTACGGGGATAATATGACCACGCTGGTACGTTCAGCAAAAGACACAGAATTCCCATGGACGGGAGTCCTTTTCGGATCTGCAATAATTGGTTTCTGGTACTGGTGTACCGACCAGTATATAGTGCAGAGAGTGCTTTCGGGGAGAGACCAGAAGCAATCGCGCCGTGGTGCAATTTTTGGTTCATATCTTAAACTTACTCCAGTTTTTATTTTTATGATTCCCGGTATGATTGCCTTTGCCATGAACAAGAAAGGCTTATTGGATCTGACTAATTCAGATGCCGCTTTCCCCGCCCTGATTACCGAACTATTACCAATAGGATTTAAGGGGATTGTGGTAGGAGGAATACTTGCCGCTTTAATGAGTTCTCTCTCATCCTTATTCAACTCTTCAGCTACCCTCTTTACTGTTGATTTTTACAAAAAATATAACCCGGAGGCTAGTGAGAAACGATTGGTGACGGTAGGAAGAATAGCAACCGTTATTGTTGTGATCCTGGGTATAATGTGGATACCGGTAATGAGAGGGTTAGGTAATGTGCTGTATCAATACCTTCAGGAAGTACAGTCTATGCTTGCTCCTGGAATAGCAGCTGTTTTTCTGCTGGGTATTCTGTCGAAGAGAACTACCCCTTCGGCGGGTCTTACGGGTCTTGTTACAGGCTTTTTCCTCGGGATGCTTAAGCTGGGATTCATGGTGTTTGAGAGTAGTATACCACCGGGCTCATTCTGGTCAAAAGTGTTTGTCGAAACCAATGTGTACCATTACGAGGTAGCGCTTTTCTTCTTTGTGATACTCCTGATGGTAGTTGTAAGTTCGTTCACGAAGAAGGTAAATGCAGAATCAATCAGGGGTCTCTATCTTGGGTCTGCTACCCCTGAGCAAAGAGCTATTACAAGGGCAAGCTGGAGTAACTGGGACCTCGTAAATTCAGCTATTGTTATCGCTGTTGTTATAGCATTTTATGCGTATTTCTGGTAAAAATGTTTGATTAATGGATATTTATAGAAATTCTGAAATCTGGTTTGCTACAGGCAGCCAGCACCTTTATGGTGAAGAAACATTAAGAAAAGTAAAAGAAGACTCCGAAATAATAGCTTCTTATCTTGATAAAATTGAAGATATTCCTGTAAAAGTAGTTTTTAAACCTGTACTGACATCCTCGGATGCCATTACAGGCTTATGCTTACAGGCGAACAATCAGGAGAAATGCATTGGTCTGATAACCTGGATGCATACATTTTCACCTGCCAAAATGTGGCTGAACGGGCTCAAGTCACTAAGCAAACCTCTCCTGCATTTCCACACTCAGTTTAACCGTGATATACCCTGGAAGGATATTGATATGGATTTTATGAACCTGAACCAGTCAGCCCATGGGGGAAGGGAGTTTGGATTTGTCGGTGCACGCCTGAGGCTTGACAGGAAAGTGGTGGTGGGTCACTGGAAAGATAAAAGCTGTATTGAGGACATAGCAATATGGTCGCGGGCAGCCCTGGCCCTGGCTGATACAAGAAAGCTCAGAGTAGCACGATTTGGTGATAATATGAGGGATGTTGCAGTTACTGAAGGTGATAAAGTATCTGCGCAAATACAGATGAATTATTCTGTTCATGGCTTTGGTGTGGGTGATCTGGTGAAAGATTGTGAAGAGGTGTCAAACGGAGAAATTACTAAGCTTGTTGAGGAATATGGTGATTTATACAGGGTAAGGGATAAGGATATATTAAAATCAGACTTTTTAAAAGATGCGGCACGAATAGAATTAGGGTTAAGAAGTTTCCTCCTGAAAGGGGGTTTTAAAGCATTCACCACCAACTTTGAAGATCTTCACGGATTACCACAGCTGCCCGGGCTGGCAGTGCAAAGGCTTATGGCAGAAGGTTATGGCTTCGGGGCTGAAGGTGATTGGAAAACTTCAGCCCTGGTGAGATCAATGAAAGTAATGGCATATGGCCTGGATGGGGGGACATCATTCATGGAAGACTATACCTATCATCTCGAACCGGATAATAATGCTGTGCTGGGAGCACATATGCTTGAGATATGCCCGAGTATTAGCGGGGAAAAACCTAAACTGGAAATACACCCACTATCAATAGGAGGTAAGGAAGATCCTGCAAGACTTGTATTTAAGGCAAAACCCGGTGATGGAATCAATGCTTCGATCATTGACCTGGGTAACAGGTTCCGCCTTTTGCTTAACACTGTTAAGGTTATTGAATGTCCTGATATGCCTGAGCTACCGGTTGCAAATGTACTCTGGAAACCTATGCCTGATCTTAAAACATCGGCATCAGCATGGATAATGGCAGGAGGTGCCCATCATACAGGCTTCTCAACTGCCCTTGACTGGAAATACCTGCATGACTTTGGTTCAATGCTGGGGATTGAAACAGTAAATATCGACGCAGAAACAAATATAATGGACCTTAAAAAAGAACTGAGATGGAATGAAGTATTTTTCCATTTCACAGGCAGGATGATGTAATGAGGGTTCGACAACGGCTGTCCCTTATAATTTTTCTGTCTCACAAAAACCAGGTTTTATGCTATGACTGATCATTACGCGGTTCTTGAAAAACATCTTGTTGCAGTTGATTGTGTCATATTCGGATATGACATAAGGGATAAAGAACTGAAACTTCTGCTTGTAAGAAGAAGATTTGAACCTGAGCTCGGGAAATGGTCGCTTCCGGGCGGGTTCGTGAAAAAAGATGAAGGAGTTTCAGAGGCTGCCTGCCGTGTACTAAAACAGCTTACAGGTCTCATAGATGTCTATATGGAACAATCAAACGCCTGGGGAGATGTGAACAGGGACACAGGGGGCAGGGTGATTACGATATCACATTTCGCATTGATCAATACTTTTGAACTGAACCCCGTTATGATTGAAGCCAGTGCGGCACACTGGAGATCAATATCACGTATACCTGAACTTGTGTTTGACCATAAAAAGATTGTTGGGAGAGCTCACCGTCAACTGATAGAAAGAATAAAGGTCAAACCTGTCGGTTTTGAGCTTCTCCCTGAGAAATTTACACTGGTTCAGCTTCAGGATCTGTATGAGGCCATTTACCAGAGGAATATAGATAAAAGGAATTTCAGGAAAAAGATCATCTCGATGAACCTTCTCGAAAAACTGGATGAAAAAGAAAAAGAAACATCAAAAAAAGGAGCTTATTATTACAGGTTTATCCCATCCAGGTATGAAGATTTTAAAAGACAGGGTTTTTACTTTAACCTGGATGTCCAGTAATGATCAGTCATTTCTGTCATAATTTATTTTGAATAAAACAGTTCCCAAAATGCTTAAAATACTGAAAGAACAAGTCCTTGAGGCAAACATTAAGCTTTATGAATCCGGCCTTGTGTTGCATACCTGGGGTAACGTAAGCGGTATTGACCGTGAAAATCTTCTGATGGTTATCAAACCTTCGGGTATTGGATACGATAAGATGAAAGCTGCTGATATGGTAGTGCTTGACCTCAATGGTAATATTATTGAAGGAGATCTTGAGCCATCTTCCGATACACCCACGCATCTTGAACTTTATAAATATTTTCCCTGCATAGGTGGAATAGCACATACTCATTCCACTCATGCTACTGCGTGGGCCCAGGCCGGACGATCAATACCTGCAATGGGGACCACTCATGCCGATCATTTTTATGGCGATATACCCTGTACAAGGAAACTGAGTCCCGGAGAGGTAAAAAATAATTATGAAAAGAATACCGGTATGGTAATAATAGATACATTTAAAAATAAAGATGCTGAATCTGTCCCCGGTGTCATAGTTAACGACCATGGTCCGTTTGCCTGGGGCAAAAATCCTGAAAAAGCGGTTTACAATACCTTGGTTCTTGAGGAGGTGGCTCGTATGGCAATTTTAACACTGTCAATTGCAGGCTATGATATGATTGACAATTACCTGCTGGATAAACATTATCAGAGAAGACATGGCCAGGATGCTTATTACGGCCAGAAAAAAAAGAAGAAAAATGAATAGATATGTTATTGGTATTGATTTCGGAACACTCTCGGGCCGGTCGGTGCTTATAAATGTGGCAGACGGTAGCGAGTTGACTACGGCGGTCCTTGACTATCCGCACGGGGTGATGGATTGTCAGCTGCCCGACGGGACGAAGCTGGGAGTGGATTGGGCACTTCAGCATCCGGATGATTACATTGAAGTATTGAAGAAAACCATCCCTGCCACTTTGAAGGAAGCAGATGTTAAGGCAGAAGATGTAATCGGAGTGGGCATTGATTTTACAGCCTGTACGGTGCTTCCGGTCAAGGACGATGGGACACCCCTCTGTAAAATACCTGCATTCTCAGCGGAGCCAAATGCCTGGATTAAATTGTGGAAACATCATGCAGCACAGCCCGAGGCCAACAAATTGAACGAGATTGCAGAAAAACAGGGTCGGGAATTCCTGAAAAGATACGGGGGTAAAATATCTTCTGAATGGCTGGTACCAAAAGTATGGCAGACATTTAACGAAGCACCTGAAGTATACCATGCGGCTGATCGTTTTATTGAAGCTGCTGACTGGGTGATCTGGCAGCTGACCGGTAAGGAGATGCGAAATACATGCACTGCCGGCTACAAGGCAATGTGGCATAAGCATGATGGTTACCCCGGTGATGATTTTTTTGAATCATTACACCCACAATTGAAAAACCTGGTTGGAAATAAGCTGTCAACAGATCTTTTTCCGGTAGGAACCAAGGCTGGAGAAATAACAGCTGAGGCTGCAGCACTCACAGGGTTGAAAGAAGGGACAGCAGTGGCTGTTGCCAACGTTGATGCCCATGTGTCTGTTCCTGCTGTTGGCATCACAGCACCCGGCAAAATGCTGATGATAATGGGAACATCAACATGTCATATGGTGCTTGGTGAAAAAGAAACAAACGTACCGGGCATGTGCGGGGTTGTTGAAGACGGTATAGTAGAAGGATATTTCGGCTATGAAGCAGGTCAGTCATGTGTGGGTGATCATTTCCAGTGGTTTGTGGAAAATTGCACTCCCCGTGAGTATTTTGCAGAGGCTGAAGAGAAAGATATCGATATACATGAATTACTAACAGAAAAGGCAGCAAAACTTAAGCCGGGTGAGAGCGGGTTGCTGGCACTTGACTGGTGGAACGGGAACAGGTCGGTACTGGTTGATGTCGACCTCTCAGGCATGATGCTGGGTATGACCCTGGCAACAAAAACTGAGGAAATTTACCGTGCCCTCATTGAAGCAACCGCCTATGGGACAAGGATGATCATCGATACCTTCCATGCGAATGGTGTACCTGTAAATGAAATTTATGCGGCAGGAGGAATAGCAGAAAAAAACCCCTTTATAATGCAGATATATGCTGATGTGACAAACAGGGAGATAAAAATATCAGGCTCACCACAGGCACCTGCACTCGGCTCTGCAATGTTCGGTGCAGTGGCAGCGGGAAAGAGCAGGGGAGGCTTCGATAATATCTTTGAGGCTGCCAGGGTAATGGCGAAAGTTAAAGATATCATCTATAAACCGTCAGCTGAGAATGTAAACATCTATGATAAATTATATTCTGAATACAGCATTCTTCATGATTATTTTGGAAGAGGTGAGAACAACATAATGAAAAGACTGAAGGATATTAAGAAACAAATAAGGTGATATGAACAATACAAGACCAGCAGTCATACTGTTGTTGATATTTTTAATATCAGCCTGTACCGGCAGGGTGAAAGAACCTGAATCTTATTATCCATTTACACCAGTAAAATTTACAGAGGTAAACATCGATGATAATTACTGGGCTCCACGCATTGAAACTAACAGGATAGTAACGATACCTAAGGCCCTTCGGAAAAGTGAGGAAACAGGCCGGATTGATAATTTCAGTAAAGCAGCTGGCATAATGGAGGGCAATCACCAGGGAAAAAGATACAATGACACGGATGTTTTTAAAGTCCTGGAGGGAGTAGCCTATTCCCTTGCCCTGCACCCCGACGATGAGCTTGAGAGATATGCTGACAGCATAATAGCAATTATCGGGATCGCACAGGAGGAAGACGGTTATCTTATGACAGGGCGGACCATTGATCCGGATAATCCCGCTGACGGATTGGGCAAAGAAAGGTGGATACACCTGTCAGGAAGCCATGAACTTTATAACTCGGGCCATCTTTATGAAGCGGCTGTGGCATATTATGAAGCTACAGGAAAAACCAGTTTTCTTGACATAGCAATAAAAAATGCCGATCTGCTTGTTGATACTTTTGGGCCTGACAAAAGACATGATACCCCTGGGCACCAGGTAATTGAAATGGGTCTTGTAAAACTGTTCAGGCTTACGGGGAATAAAGAATACCTTCAACTGGCAGAATTCTTCCTCGATCAGAGGGGGAAACCCCATGATAGTGAACCCTATCCTGCTTACACTGTTTTTGCCCTTTATAATAATAGAAGACATGTGCAGGATCATAAACCTGTAAAGGAACAGTCTGAAGCATGGGGCCATGCAGTGAGGGCAACATATATGTATGCCGGGATGGCTGACGTGGCTGCAATGACGGGTGATAAGGAATACAGTGAAGCTATTTACAGAATATGGGAGAACGTAGTTGGCAGAAAACTGTACCTGACCGGGGGTGTAGGCTCAAGAAGTGAAACAGAAGCTTTTGGAGATGATTATGAGCTTCCCAATGCTGAAGCTTATAATGAAACATGCGCTGCAATAGGCAATGTATTCTGGAACCACCGTATGTTCCTGGCACATGGGAATGCAGAATATATCGATGTGCTCGAAAGGACAATGTATAATGGACTGGTCTCAGGGGTGAGTCTCAGCGGCGATCTTTTCTTTTACCCCAACCCACTTGAAGCATACGGAGATTATCAGAGAAGCCCCTGGTTTGAGGTATCATGCTGCCCCGGTAATATTGTACGTTTTCTGCCATCCGTACCCGGGTATATCTACGCCAGGAGAAACGGTGATTTTTATGTGAATCTATATGTTCAGAGCGAAGTAAATACTTATCTGGATGGGAAGAAATTAAGGCTAAGGCAGGAAACTGAATATCCATGGAGCGGTTATGTCAGGATGACCATTGACCCCGGTACAGAACGCAAGTTCAGGATATTGCTCAGAATACCCGGCTGGGTATATAATAAACCTGTTCCTTCAGACCTGTATTATTTTGAAAATCCCGGTAACGCTGATTGGACTTTAAATATTAATGGTGTGCCATATATGGGGATTATTGTGAACGGGTATATTGCGGTTGAAAGGGAATGGAAAAAAGGAGATATTATTGAATTAAAGCTGCCTATGGATATTCACAGGGTGAAAGCGCATGATAAGGTTAAAGCTGACAGTGGCAGGCTTGCTCTGCAGAGAGGACCAATTGTATGGTGCGTAGAAGAAATTGATAATGAGTGCAGTGTGTTTAATATGAGGATAGCTGAAGATACTGATTTCCAATTCACTTTTAGCCAGGATATGACTTACCCTACAGGAATAATTAGCGGTACTGTAAAAGATATTAATGGTAATGATGTCAACCTTAAGGCTGTCCCTTATGCTTACTGGGCTAACCGGGAGCCGGGTGAAATGGCAGTATGGTTAAAAGAAACAGAAAAAACTAAATAATATGTTAAGATTAAAATTCAAAACTTTCGTTTTGCTTTCAGGAATATTACTGGCAGGCTGTTCTGATAAGTCGACGGAAACCGGAAAGAGTGGTTATCCCATTCAACCTGTACCTTTCACAAGTGTTAAGCTTACCGATAATTTCTGGGCTCCAAGGATAAAAACCAATCATGATGTGACTATTCCCATAGCCATAGAACAATCAACCATTACTGGCAGGATAAAGAATTTTGAGATCGCCGGTGGAATGGCTGAAGGCGAGTTTTGTTCAACATACCCATTCGATGACTCCGATGTATTTAAAATAATTGAAGGTGCAAGCTATAGCCTGCAGACATTTCCCGATCCGGAGCTCGAAGCAAAACTTGATACTCTGATATCCAAAATTGGAGCTGCACAGGAAGAAGACGGCTACCTGTATACATACAGGTCCATAATGGGTGACGACTCACATCCCTGGGTTGGCAAAAGATGGGAGAAAACGCATTTACTCAGCCATGAACTGTACAACCTGGGTCATATGTATGAAGCAGCAGTGGCTCATTTCCAGGCAACAGGTAAAAGAAACTTTCTCGATATAGCGCTTAAATCAGCGGACCTGGTTAATGAAGAAATGGGATGGGGCAAAATAGAAACATACCCCGGTCACCAGGAAATCGAGATAGGACTTGTTAAACTCTATATTGTCACAGGTGAGCAGAAGTACCTTGATCTGGCAAAATTCTTTCTTGATGTGCGGGGCCCTGATGGAGAAGAATATTCACAGTCGCATATGAAAGTGGTTGACCAGAGAGAAGCAGTGGGGCACTCGGTAAGAGCAGCATATATGTACACAGGTATGGCTGATGTTGCTGCCCTTACAGGTGATGAGGCCTATGTTAATGCAATAAACCATATCTGGGAAGATATTGTGTACAGGAAAATGTATGTAACAGGTGGCATTGGTGCCTCTGGCGGTAATGAAGGATTCGGTGAACCCTATCATCTTCCCAACATGTCTGCATACTGCGAGACCTGTGCTTCAATAGCCAGTGTGTTCTGGAATCACAGGATGTTCCTTCACCATGGTGAAGGAAAATATTATGACGTTCTCGAACGAACACTTTATAATGCCCTGCTGTCGGGTGTCAGCCTTAGTGGCGACAGGTTTTTTTACCCGAATGTGCTGGAATCAGCCGGGCAGCACCAGAGGCAGGAATGGTTTGGATGCGCCTGTTGTCCTTCGAACATAAGCAGGTTTATCCCCTCGGTGCCTGGCTACATCTATGCCAGAACAGGTAATACGGTATATGTAAATATGTATCTTGATAATACAGCTAAGGTTGATCTGGAAGATAATGCTGTAAAACTTGTGCAGAAAACCAGGTATCCATGGGATGGGGAAGTGGAGATAGACGTAGACCCGGCTGTTGAAAGGAAATTTGACATACGACTCAGGATACCGGGATGGGCGTGCGATGAGGCCATTCCGGGAGATCTGTACAGCTTCAAGGATGAGATTAAAGCAAATATCCAGCTTGAAGTAAACGGAGAGGATTTTAAGATTATTATGGTAGACGGATATGCCGTTATAAGAAAAAAATGGAAGGCAGGAGATATAATTAAGCTCGTATTACCAATGCCGGTAAGAAAGGTGATAGCAAATGAGAGGATTGAAGCTGACAGGAATAAGTTTTCAGTACAGAGGGGCCCGCTTATGTACTGTGCTGAATGGCCGGATAATAGTGATGCTAAAGTGCTAAACCTGGTATTTGATCCGGGAGCTGAGATTGATGCAACATATAAGGAAGATATTTTGAATGGAGCTACTGTCATGGAAACAACAGCCCTGTCGGCCAGCAGGACAATGGAGAACGCTTTAGTGACTGGTGACCCTCATGAAGCGGTGCTGATACCCTATCACCTCTGGAACAACAGGGGGCCCGGGGAGATGAAAGTATGGTTGCCTGATACTGCTTCGATGACCGGCCGGATGGAAGATGCCGGGTCCCTGATGACTGGGAGCTGCTATACCTGGAAAACGGGGAATGGCTGCCTGTTCGGGCAAGAACAGAATATACCATTACCAAAGATGAGTGGGATGTGTTGGAGTTTGAACCTGTAAGTACCAACGCTCTGAGGTTACGTGTAAAGCTCAACGGTAAGTTCTCGGGCGGCATCCACGAATGGATTGTTATTTGATATAAAACTCTATCATTTGTTTTATGGCTTCCTGGCATACCTTGCAGAATCCGTCTGCTTCATTGCTTTTCATACGGCAGTCAATCTGTGGCCTGTATATCCCTTTGGCTGAATAACCACCTCCCTCGAACAGGCCAACCTCATCCCTGTATTCGTTAGTAGGAGGAGTGGGTGTCGGAGTGTTACTGTCAATCATATCTTTCCATTTACTTTCAAAATCAACCAGCGTGGTAATATTAGCTTCCCATGGTTCCACATCAAAAGGATAATACTCTTCGTAAGCTACATCAGAAGTATAATATTCATCTGCCAGGCCGGCAAATCCATGTCCGAATTCATGTGTAAACACCTGTGGGGTGAGCATGTGATCGGATGTAGTACCTGAATAATAATTATACATACCTCCACCACCATACCTGTCGCTGTTAATAAGAACAACAATATTGTCGTATGGCACCACTGCAGCGTAATCTCTCACTGACCTTATATCGAAAGTGGTCAGATACCTTGCAAGGTCAAAAGTATAGAAACTGCTATTCATTACTGTCTTTCGGTAAATGCCTTCCCCGGGGATATCAGTTCCTGATTCTTCTGATACGG
Source organism: uncultured Rikenellaceae bacterium (assembly GCA_964607105.1). Classification (GTDB taxonomy): domain Bacteria; phylum Bacteroidota; class Bacteroidia; order Bacteroidales; family VadinHA17; genus UBA9300. The sequence goes on from CAZSJH010000056.1 coordinate 11,877, forward strand.
CATCAATGGCCCAGATATTTATATTTTTTCTGTAGCTCCTGAAAGGTTCACAATTAAAGAGTATCCCGGCCAGTCTTTTTACATCACCGTGGAACTTATCCATCTCTTGTGCAGTATACCCTTCTGCAACAAAGGCAAGGTCTACGGCTTCATGATGATCTTTCTTTCCTTCTATTTTTGTGAATTCCACACCCTTAACAGGCTCTTTACGAATAAAATAATCCTTTGGGTCGATTATTGTTTCGTATACTGTTTGCAGGCTGCCGTCATTCATGTATCTCTTGAGCACAAACCTGACATCATTTTTTGGGAAAGGGAAGGTTGCCACTTCATAGAAGCTGCGACTTATCTTTTTTGCTTCGGCTGTAGTCTGCCATTCCTGGAAGAGGGATCCATAGCCGCGTGAATAAATCAGTTTTCCTGATTCCAGGTCATAAATATAATAGCGCAGGTTTCCGTAATGGAAGGGATCAATAAGATTATTCAATGAACCACCATAGAAAGGCTCCTCCTTCATTTCAAGGGGGTAAGCAATGGTAGTATCATTATTTCCTGCAAGCATGAAATCAAAGCGTAGTGTTTTATCGGTGAAATAGTCGTTAAAATTTACCTGGCCTGCAGAAGACAGGCTCAAGGTGACCATGAAAAGTGTTATTATCTTTTTCATAATGCCGGCATTTAATTCTTTTATGTGAAGATAATTATTTTAAAAAATTATCTATCCGTTTATCCAGTGCTGCCTGGTCAGTGGTGAAGGAAGCCAGACCTGCAAGGTTGAGCAATGTGTCAGGTGCTATTTTTCCTGCGTTCATTTTTTCCAACCATGCTGACCGGACGGGTATTTTGCCATCGTCGGTTATCCTTTGTTTTTCCTCCTCGGTTAACACTGGGAACATATCCTCCTTACCTTCGTTCCGCATCATTTCTTCAAGCTCAGATCCTGAGCCCGGCAGATTATTCCCAATATCAGAAGCCAGCTGTAACAACCCGGGATCAACTTTCCAGAATTTGTCCATCCCTTCAGTAGAAGGATCAAAGGATAATCCGGGAGCATAATCTTCACTGAGCCTTGACATGAAATTACCTGGCAGCTCCCTATGTCCCAGGCCTGCCACTTTTGGCGGAATGGTGAACACATCCACCCCTGCAAGCATTTCTAGCTGATTATGATGTCTTATGCTGGCAGCTATCAGTCTGGTATCTGTTCCCAGTTCAGACCTTATTTTATTAATATATTTCTGTGTTTCAATAACGGTTTTTTCACCTGTACCTGTGCCGTCTCCAATCTTATTATCGACAACATAAGCACCTATGCGTCCAAGAAATACATTGAGATAGTCAGGGCGTGAAATATATGCAGCCATTACGTTCTGGCGGGCACTGAAGCCGAGTGTAAAATTTATCCTGACCCCTTTTTCCTGAAGTATTCTTGCTCCTATCAGACCTGCTGCGGTATATGGCACCTTGATAATAAATTTTTCAGGACAGATATCCCTGTATCTCAGGCCATAATGGACTATTTTATCAATATTGTGGGCAGTAGCCGTATGCAGTTCAACACTGACATAACCACCAAACTTCCTTGTCAGACGCAGACCATGTCTTGCGTTAAGGATAAAGGCTATTTCCACTATCTTTTTATTGCGTGGCATTGAATCAAGGATTTCCTGGGTACGCGGAATAAAATCATCATATATTCCTTTTTGAATTACCTTGTTTATGAGCGTATTATTTGTAGTCAATGCTTGCATTTCACCACTCCATACCTCCATGGCCTCATCAATATCGCCAGTGTCGAGCCACAGAGCGGTACCGGTGTTATGTAGATTTGTCCAGAAGGGATCGTTCTGGCCATTTACTTTTTCTTCTTCAATACCTTTAAGTATGTAGTCCTTAATTTTCTTTTCTTCAGTCATGTTTTTTATCGATTGGTCAGTTGTTGAAAATCAGCACCTGTAGGGTTCTGGAATACTCTGAGCCCGAATTCGGGAATGACAGCCAGGAGGTGATCAAAAATATCTGCCTGTATTGCTTCGTATTTTGCCCATTCCTGGTCTTTGCTGAACACATATATTTCTATGGGAAGTCCTTTCTCTGTAACAGGTAATTGCCTTACCAGGAAAGTCATGTCATTATGTATTTTAGGATGCTGTTTAAGATAGGCATCTATATATGCCCTGAATGTGCCTACATTGGTCATCCTCCTGCCGTTTACAAGTACTCTGTCATCTATGTTATGCTTCTTATTGAAGTCTTTGAGATCCTTTTCCTTCCTCTCAATATAGTCATTAAGGATCTGTATTCTTTTAAGCTTATCAATTTGTTCTTTATCCAGGAAACATATACTTCTTACATCAATATGAACGGCTCTTTTAATCCTTCGTCCACCCGATTCTTCCATTCCCGTCCAGTTCTGGTATGATTCCTGCACAAGGGCATAGGTTGGTATGGTAAGGATTGTTTTGTCAAAGTTCTGCACCTTGACGGTATTGAGACTAATGTCAAGCACTGTACCGTCAGCCCCACGTGAAGGGATCGATATCCAATCGCCAATTTTCAGCATTTTGTTGGCTGACAGCTGGATACTGGCAACCAGACCCAGTATGGTATCTCTGAAAATAAGCAATATGACTGCTGCCATGGCGCCCAGTCCTGCTACAAGTGTGGTTACATCCTTTTCGAATATCACTGAAATCATTATCAGAATAGCTACCACACCGATGAAAATATTAAGTAGTTGAAGGTAACCTTTAATATGCCTGTGTTGAGACATGGGGAGTGTAAGGTAGATCTTATGCCATGCATTCACAAAGGCAAACAGGAATAGCACACTTGCTATTATCATGTACAGGAAGGTTAATTTCTGCACAAATGTTAGCCACCCGGGATATGGCTCGAGCACCCAGCCTGCCATAAGGTAAATAACAACAGCAGGAGCAAAGTGAGACAGGCGTGTAAAAACCTTATTGTCCAGGAATATATCATCCCATTTGAATTTAGTTTTCCTGATAATGACGGTGACAATCCTGTCAATAAAGAACCTGGTTATTATATACGCTAACCAGCTAAACACACCAACCAGTATTACCATAATGAACGTTTCCAGGAGTATTGACCAACTGTTACTCACTCCCAGTTCACGGAAAAAATCTCTCAGAAAAACGACAAGATCAAAATCACCTAACATTTCAAAACATTTTTAAAATCTGCCCAAAAATAGGGAATAAAATTGGAAAATTGAACCCGGGCAGTGTGAATATGCCTGAGTCATATAAGTACTGTGAACTAGCGAGCAACCAGCACCTGACAATAACTATAATAGTGACGTTTTATTTTCCATTCCGGCCTTCGTCCTCTAAAATTATCTTACTCACCACTCACCACTCACCACTCACCTCTCCCTACTCCTGGCCATTTCATATAACAATATCCCGGCGGCAACAGAAACATTCAATGACTCAATACTGCCTGCCAGTG
>CAZSJH010000057.1:0-15326 GCA_964607105.1 uncultured Rikenellaceae bacterium
CGAAGTTGAACTTAAATAAGTTTTACCTGATAAAGGTTTATAGGTTTGATCCCGGCTTAAATCGGGATCAAGCCTTTTTGTAGTTTAAATAATAAGTTCATATAATTCCATAATAAATGACCTCAAAAAGTAATAAAAGAATCAGTTTTGCAACCATTAAAAATCAGTTGGAATATCCTGATTTTCTGGAGGTTCAATTGAAGTCGTTCAGGGAGTTTTTCCAGATGGGGACAACACCGGAGAACAGGAAAAATGAGGGATTATACAAAGTATTCAATGAAAATTTCCCTATAAGTGATACCAGGAATAATTTTATTCTTGAATTCCTGGATTACTCTGTTGATCCGCCCAGATACACCATAGAAGAGTGTATAGAGAGAGGATTGACATTCAGTGTCCCACTGAAGGCAAAACTTAAATTGTACTGTACCGATCCTGAACATGAGGATTTTGATACTGTAATACAGGATGTATACCTGGGTACTGTTCCTTACATGACTGAGAGAGGTACTTTCGTAATAAACGGGGCTGAAAGGATAGTAGTATCACAGCTGCACCGTTCACCAGGCGTATTCTTTGGCCAGAGTATTCATGCCAACGGAACAAAACTTTATTCAGCACGAATAATACCGTTCAAAGGATCATGGATAGAATTCGCCACCGATATAAATAACGTAATGTACGCATATATCGACAGGAAGAAAAAACTTCCCGTAACTACACTCTTGCGTGCCATTGGTTATGAAAGCGATAAGGAAATACTCGAAATATTCAAGCTTGCAGAAGAACAGAAAGTTTCCAAAACAAACCTTAAGCGACTGGTAGGAAGGAAATTAGTTGCCAGGGTGCTCAAGTCATGGTTCGAAGATTTTGTTGATGAAGATACTGGCGAGCTGGTCTCAATTGAAAGGAATGAAGTAGTACTGGACCGTGAAACAGTTATTGGAAATGAACATATTGACCTGATAGTTGACTCAGGTGCAAAAGATATATTATTGCACAGAGAAGACCAGAATATTTCTGACTATGCAATAATCTACAATACTCTGCATAAAGACCCCTGTAACTCAGAAGAAGAAGCAGTACTTTATATCTACAGGCAGTTAAGGAATGCTGAACCGCCCGATGTGGCAACAGCAAGGGATGTTATTGATAAACTATTTTTCTCTGATAAGAGATATGACCTTGGTGAAGTGGGCCGTTACAGGATCAATACCAAACTGGGTCTGAGCACCGACTCCGATGTTAAGGTTCTTACCAAAGAGGATATTATAGAAATAATTAAATATCTCATTGAACTGATTAACTCCAAAACGGATATTGATGATATTGACCATCTCAGTAACCGCCGTGTCAGGACAGTAGGTGAGCAACTTTACAACCAGTTTGGTGTTGGCCTGGCCCGTATGGCAAGAACAATAAGAGAAAGGATGAATGTAAGGGATAACGAGGTGTTCACACCTGTTGACCTGATTAATTCCAAAACACTGTCATCGGTAATTAATTCTTTCTTTGGGACAAACCAGCTATCCCAGTTTATGGATCAGACAAACCCTCTGGCAGAGATGACTCACAAGAGGCGTATGTCGGCACTGGGACCCGGCGGTCTTTCACGTGAGAGAGCAGGTTTTGAAGTAAGAGATGTACACTACACTCACTATGGGCGATTGTGTCCCATTGAAACACCGGAAGGACCCAATATCGGACTTATATCATCATTATGTGTGTATTCCAAAATCAATAAGCTGGGTTTTATAGAAACACCCTACAGGAAAGTCGACACTGCTAAGGTTGATCTCACAAATAGTGGTGTTGTATGGCTTAGTGCCGAAGAAGAGGAAGAAAAGATTATTGCACAGGCAAATGCGCCCCTTGATGATGAAGGTAATTTCATTAACCCAAGGGTGAAAGCTCGTTTTGAGGCTGATTATCCTCATGAAGAGGCCGAAAAGATAAACCTAATGGATGTGGCTCCTAACCAGATAGCTTCGATAGCTGCATCATTGATTCCCTTCCTTGAACACGATGATGCCAACCGTGCTCTTATGGGATCCAATATGATGAGGCAGGCCGTGCCCCTTATAAGGCCGGAAGCACCAGTTGTTGGAACAGGACTGGAAGATAAAATGGTCAGGGATTCTCGCATACTTATCGTGGCTGAAGGTGATGGTGTTGTTGAATATGTTGATGCGGAAGAAATAGTTATAAGGTATTCACGTACCGATGAAGAGAAATTTGTCAGCTTTGATGATGATGTAAGAAGATACAGGCTGCCAAAGTATCAGAAAACAAATCAGAATACATGTATTAACCTGGTTCCCATTGTTAAAAAAGGAGACAAGGTTAAGAACGGACAGGTTTTGACTGAAGGTTATGGCACCAAGGAAGGAGAATTGGCACTCGGACGCAACCTTAAAGTGGCATTCATGCCGTGGAAGGGTTATAACTTTGAGGATGCCATAGTTATTTCTGATAAAGTTGTACAGGACGATGTATTCACATCAATACATATAGATGAATACCTGCTGGAAGTGCGGGATACGAAAAGAGGTGTTGAGGAGCTCACTTCTGACATACCAAATGTAAGTGAAGAAGCAACAAGAGATCTTGATGAGAATGGCCTGATACGTATAGGTGCGCATATTAAACCCGGTGATATACTTATCGGAAAAATAACACCTAAAGGGGAATCTGACCCATCACCTGAAGAAAAGCTCCTGAGGGCTATCTTTGGAGATAAAGCAGGTGATGTAAAAGATGCCTCATTAAAAGCAGGGCCTTCCCTTACAGGTGTGGTTATTGACAAGAAACTCTTTTCCAGGGCTGTAAAAGACCGTAAGTCTAAAACAGTGGAAAAGCCATTGATTGAAAAAATTGACTCGGAGTTTGAAAAAAGTGCTGACGATTTAAAAATGAGATTGGTTGACAAACTCTTTATCCTCGTTAATGGAAAAACATCACAGGGTGTTAAAGACTATCTCAATGTGGATATAATACCCAAAGGCACCAAGTTCACCCTTAAGCAGCTCCAGGAGGTTGATTATCTGAATGTCAATCCAAATAAATGGACTACCGATAAGAAGAAGAATGATACCATCAAACAACTACTCCACAATTATCTTATCAAGTATAAGGAGATTGATGGTATATACAAACGTAAGAAATATAATATCAGCATAGGTGATGAACTTCCTGCAGGTATTGTTCGTCTTGCCAAAGTGTATGTGGCGAAGAAACGTAAAGTGAAGGTAGGTGATAAGATGGCCGGACGGCATGGTAATAAAGGCATAGTAGCTAAAATAGTACGCGCTGAAGATATGCCATTCCTTGAAGATGGAACGCCTGTTGACATTGTTCTCAATCCGCTGGGTGTACCGTCGAGGATGAACCTGGGACAGATTTATGAAACTGTTCTTGGATGGGCCGGTCAGAAGCTGGGGCTTAAATTTTCGACACCTATATTTGATGGAGCAACAATAGATGAGATAACTGAATATACCGATAAGGCAAAGTTACCACGATTTGGTACTACTTACCTTTATGATGGCGGAACAGGAGAGAGATTCCACCAACCGGCTACCGTTGGAGTGATATATATGCTTAAGCTGGGTCATATGGTTGATGATAAAATGCATGCCCGTTCAATAGGTCCTTATTCGCTGATTACACAGCAGCCCCTGGGTGGTAAGGCACAATTTGGAGGGCAGCGTTTCGGTGAGATGGAAGTGTGGGCTCTTGAAGCATTTGGAGCTGCACATATTTTGCAGGAGATACTTACTATTAAATCTGATGATGTAATAGGACGGGCAAAAGCATATGAAGTAATAGTGAAAGGAGAACCTATGCCCCAGCCAGGAATCCCTGAATCACTTAATGTTTTGCTTCATGAGTTGAGGGGACTGGGATTGAGTCTTAACCTCGACTGATATGCAGACTTAGGTAAGGTGTTTGATTTTTTTTGAAAATAATAATTACAACATATGTCATTCAGGAAAGACAATAAAGCTAAAACTAACTATTCGAAGATTACTATTGGACTGGCTTCACCTGAAGAAATTCTGGATCGTTCAAGCGGTGAAGTACTTAAACCAGAAACGATAAATTACAGGACATATAAACCGGAACGTGACGGATTATTCTGTGAAAGGATCTTTGGACCTGTTAAAGACTATGAATGCCATTGCGGTAAATATAAAAGAATACGGTACAAGGGTATCGTATGTGACCGCTGTGGTGTTGAGGTGACTGAAAAGAAAGTACGGCGCGAACGCATGGGACACATATCATTAGTGGTCCCTGTCGCTCATATTTGGTACTTCAAGTCATTGCCCAATAAAATTGGGTACCTGCTGGGATTACCTACAAAAAAACTGGATTCAATAATATACTACGAACGTTATGTGGTTATTAATCCTGGTATTAAGCAGGTTGATGGTATAAACTACCTGGATTTCCTAACGGAAGAGGAGTATCTTGATATCATTGAGAGTCTTCCAAGAGAGAATCAGTATCTTGAGGATGATGATCCTGATAAATTTATCGCTGAAATGGGGGCTCAGTCATTGCATATGCTCCTTAGCCGGCTTGACCTCGATAACCTTTCATATACCTTACGTCATAAAGCAAGTACTGAAACATCGCAGCAGAGAAAGAATGAGGCTCTTAAGAGGCTTCAGGTTGTGGAGGCCTTCAGGGCTTCCCAGAATATTAACAGGCCTGAATGGATGATAATAAAGGTGGTACCGGTTATCCCTCCTGAACTAAGGCCACTGGTACCCCTCGATGGTGGAAGATTTGCTACAAGTGACCTTAATGATCTTTACCGCAGGGTTATTATAAGGAATAACAGGCTTAAGCGATTAATTGAGATCAAAGCTCCTGAAGTGATTCTGAGAAATGAGAAGAGGATGTTGCAGGAAGCTGTTGATTCATTATTTGACAATTCGCGAAAAGTGAATGCAGTAAAAACTGATGCCAACCGACCGCTTAAATCACTAAGCGACAGCCTTAAAGGCAAACAGGGCAGATTTCGTCAGAACCTCCTGGGTAAAAGGGTTGATTATTCAGCCCGTTCGGTTATAGTTGTTGGCCCTGAACTGAACCTCCATGAATGCGGACTACCTAAAGATATGGCTGCTGAGTTGTATAAACCATTCATTATCAGGAAGCTGATTGAAAGAGGTATAGTAAAAACCGTAAAGTCTGCAAAAAAAATTGTTGACAGGAAAGACCCAGTTGTATGGGATATACTTGAGAATGTGCTTAAGGGTCATCCTGTATTACTCAACAGGGCTCCAACGCTTCACAGGCTGGGCATACAGGCATTCCAGCCAAAACTTATTGAAGGAAAGGCAATTCAGTTGCATCCACTTGTATGTACAGCATTTAATGCCGACTTCGATGGTGACCAGATGGCTGTACACCTTCCACTGGGTAATGCCGCAGTACTGGAAGCTCAGATACTGATGCTTGCATCCCATAATATTCTTAACCCTGCCAACGGGGCACCCATTACCGTTCCTTCACAGGATATGGTACTGGGTCTGTATTACATAACAAAGGCAAGACAGGGTAAAGGAAGTACTGAGGTTAAGGGTGAAGGACTTGTGTTCTACTCACCGGACGAGGCTAGAATAGCATATAACGAAGGTAAAGTGGATCTGCATGCCGTGGTGAAAGTCAAGGTTGATGATATGGCCGAAGGTAAGAAGGTCAATCACTTAATTGAGACCACGGTAGGACGTGTAATATTTAATGAATATGTACCGGAAGAAGTTGGATTTATAAATGAGCTTCTGACAAAGAAATCATTAAGGGACATAATTGGGAATGTGCTTAAAAAATCAGGTACAGCCAAAACCGCTGCTTTCCTTGATGCTATTAAAGACCTTGGATATAATATGGCCTTCAAGGGTGGATTGTCATTTAACCTTGAAGACGTAATAATACCCGATGAGAAAGTACAGTTTGTGAATGAAGGTTACACCCAGGTCGAGGATGTGCTTGCAAATTATAATATGGGTTTCATTACAAACAATGAAAGGTACAACCAGATAATTGATATTTGGACCCATATCAATGCAAAACTTACCAAGACCCTTATGGAGCAGCTTTCAAGTGACAGGCAGGGATTTAATTCCGTGTACATGATGCTTGATTCAGGCGCCAGGGGGTCTAAAGAGCAGATAAGACAGTTATCAGGAATGAGGGGACTTATGGCTAAACCCCAAAAGTCAGGCTCAACAGGCAGTGAGATCATAGAAAATCCGATCCTCTCGAACTTTAAGGAAGGATTATCCGTACTCGAGTATTTTATATCAACTCACGGTGCTCGTAAAGGACTGGCTGATACAGCCCTTAAAACAGCAGATGCAGGTTACCTTACCCGTCGTCTTGTTGATGTATCACAGGATGTTGTAATTGCTGAGGAAGACTGCGGAACGCTGAGGGGACTTATTGCAACAGCCATTAAAAAGAATGAAGAAATGGTTGAGTCCCTATATGAAAGAATACTGGGACGCACCACCGTACATGATATCTACCATCCCCTTACAGGTGACCTTCTTGTTAATGCAGGAATTGAATTAACAGAGGATCTTGCGCAGAAGATAGAAGATTCACCAATCGAGCAGGTTGAAATAAGATCGGTACTTACCTGTGAATCTAAGAAGGGGGTTTGTGCCAAGTGTTACGGCCGCAACCTGGCCACAGGACATATGGTTCAAAAAGGAGAAGCTGTTGGTGTTATTGCTGCACAGAGTATCGGAGAACCAGGAACACAGCTGACTCTTCGTACATTCCATGTGGGAGGTACCGCATCTAATATAACTGCTGAATCAAGTATTAAAGCACGTTATAATGGTGTTGCTGAGATAGATGAACTCAGAGTGGTGAAAAAAGACACTGATCTGGGTAAGTTAAATATTGTTATCGGACGCCTTGGTGAGCTGAGGATTGTTGATAAAAACACTGGCATTGTACTGACAACACATAACATACCTTACGGATCGAAGTTATATATTAACCCGGGTGATCAGATTAAGAAGGGTGACCTGATATGTGAATGGGATCCCTTCAATGCTGTTATTATATCAGAAATATCAGGTAAGATAGCATTTGAGAATCTTATTGAAGGTGTTACTTTCAGGGAAGAGTCGGATGAACAGACAGGCTTCAAGGAGTTGGTTATTACTGAAACCAGGGATAAGACAAAAAATCCGACCATAAAGATTGTTGGGGATAAGAAAGAAGTAAGCAAGATTTATAACCTTCCCGTTGGGGCACACCTCGTGTCGACTGAAGGTAACAAGGTTAATGCTGGTGATGTGCTGGTGAAAATTCCGCGTGCAGTAGGTAAATCAGGAGATATAACAGGTGGTTTGCCACGGGTAACTGAGTTGTTCGAAGCACGCAATCCTTCAAATCCGGCAGTAGTGTCCGAGATAGACGGGGAAGTGAGCTTTGGGAAAATAAAGAGAGGTAATCGTGAAATAATTATTACATCAAAAGCCGGAGAGACTAAGAAATATCTTGTTCCCCTGTCTAAGCAGATACTTGTTCAGGAGAACGATTACGTAAGAGCAGGCATACCTTTGTCTGATGGTGCTATTACACCTGCAGATATTCTTGCAATCAAGGGACCAACCAAGGTTCAGGAATATATTGTTGACGAGATACAGGAAGTTTACAGGTTACAGGGTGTTAAAATCAATGACAAACATTTCGAAATCATTGTAAGGCAGATGATGCGTAAGGTTGAGATCATCGATCCGGGTGATACCAAGTTCCTTGAGAAACAAATAGTTGATAAGCTTGAGTTTATGGATGAGAACGACTGGATTTATGATAAGAAGGTTGTTCTGGATAAAGGCGATTCCCAAATTCTTAAATCAGGTCAGATTGTAACTGCCCGTAAGCTCAGAGATGAAAATTCAATGCTCAAGAGGAGGGATCAGAAGGTTGTGGAAGCACGTGATGCCATCCCTGCAACTTCAAGCCAGGTACTTCAGGGTATTACAAAAGCAGCCTTGCAGACGAACAGTTTCTTCTCGGCAGCTTCATTCCAGGAAACAACCAAGGTGCTTAATGAAGCAGCAATACTCGGTAAAGTAGATACTCTTGAAGGACTCAAGGAAAATGTGATAGTAGGGCACCTTATTCCTGCCGGAACAGGCGACAGACTTTATAATAATATAGTTGTTGGTTCAAAAGAAGAATATGAAGCACTGGTGAAGGGAGCCCAAAGTGAAGAGGAAGAAGAAGTGGAAGAAGAAGTTGAAGAAGAAAAAAAATAAACAATTATGGCTGAAAAACCGAAGAATCCAAACCAGATTAATATTGAGCTTAATGATGAAGTAGCCCAGGGAATATATTCAAACCTGGCAGTTATTACTCATTCGTCTTCCGAATTTGTAGTTGATTTCGTAAGAATAATGCCAGGTATCAAAAAAGCCCAGGTGAAATCAAGAGTTATTCTTACGCCTGAACATGCCAAGAGACTTCTGGGTGCTCTGGCTGATAATATAAAAAAATATGAGGCCGTACATGGGCCCATAAAAGAGGTCAAAGGATCAGGGCCTGTAATGCCAATGAATTTTGGAGGCCCTACAGCACAGGCCTGATGAACTGCTTGATTAAAAACCTGCCGGAAAATATTTTCTGGCAGGTTTTTTGTGATTATTAACTGTTCCTTTGGTTCACGATCAAGAGAGCCTGTGCCTCAAATAGTTTTTATTACAATTATTGTTTTGTAAATTTGTCATGAAACACCTGATCAATGAAAATATCTTTTAAAATATTATTCTCTGTGATAATAATTGCAGCCCTCTCAGTAGGTTCCTGCAAGAAACAGGCAAAATGCGGCTGTGGTGGCGATGTAATTAATGAACTCGTTGGATTCCCGGTCTATATCTACCCTGATACTGCATACAACCAGGCAACATTTACCCCTTTATCAAATCCTTATACAACATATTATGTATGTAATCCATCCGCATTTATGAGTAAGATGAAAAAATTTAATTATGGTGCATATGTACTTGTTGACGGTCATGTGTTTTGGAATTGTAATTACGTAATGCAATCCAGTAGTGGCTCATACTACTCGTATATGTACAAGTCATATGATTTCGAGATGACTGATATTTACGAGGATTTGTACGGCAAATAAATACCTATTACTCGTTTCTCCGACGTTCATTTCATTCAGTCAAGGCTGTTACTCCGCTCCAACTCGTTGCTTGTTGATAACGTAACTTTCTTATTACACTTTCATCATCCCTTACTTTGTTAGTAACTCCCTATTTTTTTTTATCTTTCTGTAGAAAATGCTAAGCTAATTTTTATGAAAATAGTGATTATTGGTGCCGGCAGGGTGGGTTCAGCCCTGGGCAGGGCTTTACATACTCAGGGGAATACGATTTTAAAGATAGTATCCCGTTCAGCTGAAAAAGCAGCTGCACTTGCTTCCGAATTTGGATGTGAACATGGAAATGAGCTCCTTATACCCATGGACTCAGATGTGGTGATTCTTGCAGTTAATGATGATGCATTGAGAAATGTACTGGGAGAGTTGAAAGTTCCGCGTAAAACGGTTGTTGCACATACTGCAGGTAGTGTAGACCTTGGAGTATTTGATATAGGGATAAGCAACCATGGTGTTTTTTATCCCCTGCAGACCTTTACCCGCGGGAGGAAATATGATTTTACCTCCATCCCGCTTTTTATTGAAGCAAATAATGACTATTCGGAGAAGCTACTGAGATCACTGGCATTATCACTTAGCAATAAAGTGTTTTCCCTCGATAGTGATAAACGAAAATACCTTCACCTTGCGGCAGTGTTTTCATGTAACTTTGTGAATCATATGTATTGTGCAGGTGAGGTGATTACAACCCGGGCAGGAATGGATTTTAATGTACTCATACCTTTACTGAGGGAAACAATGGATAAAGCCTCAGACATGGGACCTGAAAAATCACAAACGGGTCCTGCTGTAAGAAATGATAAAAATACTATTGAAAAGCATTTGGAATTATTATCTTTCTCTCCTGATTTGCAGAAAATATACAGAGTAATAACTGATTCTATTATTAAAAAGTATACCGGCTGAATAGATGGCTAATTTTAAAGAGGATCTACAGAGAATTAAAGCATTTGTTTTTGACATTGACGGGGTTCTGTCAAAACAGACAATAACACTTGATATGGACGGCAATCCATTGCGCACCATTAACTTAAGGGATGGTTACGCTTTACAGCTAGCTGTTAAAAACGAGTATCAGGTGTGTGTTATTTCAGGTGGAAATTCATTACCTTTTAAGAAAAGGCTCAACTCTTTGGGAGTTGAAAAAGTCTATCTGGATGTATCAGAAAAAGCAGATATCCTGGATAAATTTATCAGAGATTCGAATCTTGAACGCGACGAGGTTCTCTATATGGGGGATGACATACCTGATTATCATGTTATGAAGATGGCTGGTGTTGCTGTTTGTCCCGGTGATGCTGATAATGAAATTAAGCAAATTTCCATGTATATATCTGATAAAGGTGGTGGTGATGGATGTGTACGGGACGTTATAGAGCAGGTAATGAGATTGCATGGAAAATGGATGAATAATGATGCATTTATCTGGTAAATTATGATAGCATTTCTGAAACTTATAAGGTGGCAGAACCTTTTGATAGTGATAATCACCCAGTTTCTAATTAAATATGCCCTGATAGATACACTGGCAGTGAATATGCTATTGGATGGAATGTTGCCGGGAGGGCCAAATAGTTATATTGATCTCCAGCTCAATTTCATTGATTTCCTGACCATTGTTTTCGCTACTGTGTGTATTACAGCAGGGGGATACGTCATAAATGATTATTTTGATATCAGAACCGACCTGGTAAACAAAGGTGAAGTGATTGTTGGTACCAGGATACCCCGGCGCAGGGCAATGATGTGGCATAATATTCTCAGTACCATTGGTGTAATCGCAGGTTTTTGGGTTTCGTTCCGAACAGGATATTTCTGGATGGGTATATTCTTTTTGCTGGTAACAGGCTTACTATATTTTTATTCAGTAATATATAAAAAACAATTCCTGGTCGGGAATATTGTTGTTGCCTTTCTTACTGCTCTGGTACCCTTGCTGGTGGTTGTATACGAGTTGCTGGCCCTTTACAATTATTACAGTACTGGCCTTATAAGCCTGTCAACAATAGATGTCATTTTTTACTGGGTAATAGGCTTTTCTGTTTTTGCTTTTCTTACAACACTTTCCCGTGAGATAGTAAAGGATATGGAAGATTTTGAAGGTGACAGGGCTTATGGAAGCCGTTCATTGCCTGTTGTTGGCGGGATCAGGATTTCAAAAGTGGTGGCATCTTTAGTATTAGCTGCTACAATAATACTTATGATAATAATGTGGGCATTATACATAAAAGATATTATCTCACTTCTTTATATTTTACTGGCAGTCGTATTACCTCTTGTGTTTAGCATCCTGTTTCTCATCAGGGGAAAAAATGCGGAACAGTTCAGCACAGTCAGTACAATCATCAAATTAGTAATGCTTACAGGAATATTATACACTGTTTTATTCCGATTTGTCATTGATAAAGGAGTCTCATTGTAGGTATGCTGACAGACACGCTTAAAGGTAAAGATATCATACTTGCTTCACGTTCACCGAGAAGGAAGGAGCTGCTGAAAGCCCTGGGTATTAAATTCAGAGTTGTGATACCTTCTGTTAGTGAAGAATATACCACCGGACTTGAAAGGGAAGAAATAGCGCTTTCTCTGGCTGAAAGAAAAGCAGTATCGGTTATAAGAGGACAAAAAATAAAAGGGGCAGACCTGTTGGTAATAGCTTCAGATACAATTGTATGCCAGGATGATAATATACTCAATAAACCTGTTGACAGGGCAGAAGCTATTCAAATGCTGAGTGGACTTTCAGGCAAGAAACACTGTGTTATAACAGCAGTATGTATTGCGGATGGCAAGAAAATGAAATCGTTCTTTTCCGAAACTCAGGTATATTTTACTAAATTGCAGGTTGAGGAAATGGAATTCTATGTCGATAATTTTAAACCTTATGATAAAGCCGGATCATATGGTATACAGGAGTGGATTGGGTACATTGGTATTGAAAAGATAGAAGGTTCATATTTCAATGTTATGGGCCTTCCAATACAAAAGTTGTATGCAGAGCTGAAGAATTTTATTGAATAATAGGTATTATCAATCATTAAACTATATGGTTATGAAGAAATTAAGTTTTGTACTGTTATTAGTTTTGTTAACCACTCCTTTTGCCAGGAGTGACGAGGGGATGTGGATACCCTTGCTGATAGAAAAGTTCAATATTCAGATAATGCAGGAAAAGGGATTCAAGCTGACGGCAGAGGATATCTACAGTGTAAACAGGGCCTGCATGAAAGATGGAGTAATGATATTCGGAGGGGGATGTACAGCTGAACTTATTAGTCCGGAAGGCTTGCTGATAACGAATCACCATTGCGGATATGGGCGTATACAGGCGCATTCAAGCCTGGAACATGATTACCTTACAGACGGATTCTGGGCTATGTCACGTGATGAAGAATTACCAAATCAGGGCCTTACAGTTACGTTTTTGAAATATATGGAAGATGTAAGCGACAGGGTGCTTAAAGGTGTTAAGAATAAAATGTCAGAAGAAGAGAAAAATGAAATAATAGAAGCTAATATAGCCGAGATTGTGGCCGGGGCAAGTGAGGGGACTCATTATTCAGCTTTTGTAAGGCCTTTTTATATGGGGAATCAATTTTTTCTTTTCGTTAACGAGACATACAGGGATGTAAGGCTGGTAGGTGCACCTCCTTCAGCTATAGGAAAGTTTGGAGGTGATACAGATAACTGGATGTGGCCCAGGCATACAGGCGATTTCTCATTGTTCAGGATATACTCGGATAAGGACAATATGCCTGCAGATTACTCAGAAGAAAATGTCCCTTACAAGCCAGCTTTTCATTTTCCAATCTCACTTCAAGGTGTTCATGAAGGTGACTTTACAATGGTATTTGGCTATCCCGGGGGTACATCACAATATGTTCCTTCATATCATATATCAATGCTAATTGATTATGTATATCCTAAAATGATTGAACTCAGGGGGACCAAGTTAGATATAATAAAGGAAGCTATGGATGCTGACCCTGAAGTCAGGATACAATATTCAAGTAAGGCTGCGGGTATATCAAATTCATGGAAGAGATGGATAGGAGAGAAGACAGGCATGGAAAGACTGGGAACCATTGAAATGAAAAAAGAATTTGAGAAGGAATTCACAGCCTGGGTAAAAGACAGAAGGAGAAGGGATAAGAATTATGGACACATTCTACCTTCATATAAAACACTGTATGAACAGATGCAGGAATATTACCTGGTGAACTCATATACTTCAGAAATAATGGGTAGAAGTGGTGTGGAAGCTATTAGCCTGGCGGCTTCATTTATACCACTGGTGGAGGCCGTTAATAAAGATGCAGGCGAGGATGTGATAAAAAATATGCTGGAAAGACTATCCAGTCGTATCCCGAATTTCTTTCATAATTATAACAGGTCAACTGATAAGAAACTGTTTATGGCAATGCTTAAGCTTTACGGTGATAAGCTTGAAGGAAAGTGGCAAATACCGGAATACAAAGAATTATATAAGTCATGCAATGGTAATTTCAGTAGTATAGCTGATGATATTTACAGGCAGAGTGTATTTACAAATCACGAGAAGGCAGCACAGTTCGTGTCTAATTTTGATCACCGGCTCATAAGTGAACTGGAAGCTGACCCCCTTTATATCCTGGCTAAAGGTGTAAATACATTCCTGGATGAGCAGGTGAGGCCTGATTATATAAATGTGTCACGCGAAATTGGAAATCTTGACAGGCTGTATATGAAGGCTCAGATGGAATTTGCCAAGGATGATGTATTATGGCCTGATGCCAATTTTACCCTGAGGGTTGCATATGGTGAGGTCGGTGGTTATGAACCAAGAGATGGAGTATACTTTACACACTATACAACACTCGAGGGTATAATCGAAAAAGATAATCCGGAAATATATGATTATGATGTACCTGACAGGCTTAAAGAGCTTTATTACTCTAAAGATTATGGAAGATACGCACAGGATGGTAAAATACCTGTATGCTTTATAGCTGATAACCATACAACAGGTGGTAATTCAGGAAGCCCCGTAATAAATGCTGAAGGTCATCTGATTGGCGTTAATTTTGACCGTGCCTGGGAGGGTGTTATGAGTGACCTTATGTTTAATCCCGAACAGAGTCGTAATATAAGCCTTGATATACGTTACGCGTTATTCCTGATTGATAAATTTGCCGGTGCGGGATACCTGCTGGATGAAATGACAATAGTGGAATAAGGTGAGTCAGGAAAACCAGCCTTATCATAGCCCGGGTTATTCTTCAAGCCATGATTGAGTGGGGAGGGTAAAACTGATTGTTGTCCCCTCTCCCCTGGTGCTTTTTATGTGCATTTTACCCTTACTGAGCTGTACGAGCTCATGGCACAGCTGTATGCCCAACCCCGTGCCCTTTTCACCCCTTGTGCCTATGGTACTTTTTATAATTTCGTTTCTGTTCAGTTTTTCAAGGTTATCATAATCAATGCCAATCCCGGTATCCCTCACGGATATCCTTAAGAATGGATTGATATCTGCAATTTCTTCAACCGATACGTATATTTTCCCATTGTCAGGAGTGAACTTTATAGAGTTTGTAAAAAGATTCCTCAGGATGATTGCTACAAGATTACGATCACACCATGCCTCAGGCGACCCCCTGTGTGAGTAGCTCATTTGAATACCCTTTAACTCAGCCTGGGCATTGAGCAGGTTAAAACATTCAAGAACAATATCAGTCATATTCCATCTGGCTGGCCTGTAATCTATCTGGTTTTGCTGTGCTTTCCCCCAGTTAAGAAGGTTATCTATAAGATTGATTGTAAAATCAACCTGTTTCCCTATTTCTTCAGTTAGAGTATCAAGTCTATTTTCTTCAATTGTATTTCTTGTATTATCAATTAACATTGCCAGGTTTACAACCGGGGTTTTAAGATCGTGTGCTATGATTGAAAATACCCGGTTCTTAATATTTATATTCTTTTTAAGGTCTGAATTTTTTTCTTCAATTTCCTCTTTCTGCCTTTCTAATTCGCTTTTCTGATTTGCCAGTTCAGATGTTCTTTCTTTTACAATTTTTTCAAGGTTCTGATTTACATATTCAAGTTCAGAAAGCAGGCGTTTTTCTTCATGGAAAGAGATAACCCA
>CAZSJH010000058.1:0-15086 GCA_964607105.1 uncultured Rikenellaceae bacterium
CTCGACGAGCCCCGCGGCACAGGTCAGAGACCTGCGCCAGCGGGGAGAGTCAATATGGATCGTAAATAATTTGTATATTCAAGCTATGAAATCCAGGATCAGCCTGTTTGGAAAATCTCTCCGGCTTGTGAAGCGTTCAGCACCGGGGTGGACAGCAGCCAATATCATTATATCATTGATAAGCAGCTTCCTTCCGCTGGCTCTCTTATGGTATATCAAGAAGCTTATCGATGCCGTTACGGTGGCAGCGGCTGATGTTAATGCGACCAACACCAGGATGGTGCTCCTGATGATACTGGCCATAGCTATAATATATTTCCTTGACGAGGCAGTACAATCATTGGGTAACCTTATACGTAAAAAGCAGGCCTACCACCTCGAATCGTATATGTACGGGCTGATACATAAGAAGTCGGTCTCACTCGACCTGCAGCATTTCGAGGACCCTGATTATTATGACAGCCTCACCCGCGCTTCACGCGAAGCTCCTTACAGGCCCGGGTCAATAGTAAACAATATAGTGTCAATACTGAGAGCAGGAATATCCTTATTGCTGATGGCAGGATTGCTGGCAACGCTGAACTGGTGGCTGGTAGTAATACTGATAGTTGCAAACATACCTGGCATATGGCTCAGGATCTATTATGCTGATGTTTTGTATAATTTCCGCAGGGATCTGACTCCCGTAGCACGCAAGGCAGCATATTTCAACTGGCTGCTGACAGGAGACAGGCCATCGCGTGAGCTGAGGCTTTTTGGGCTGGGCAGTTATTTCTCCGGGCTGTTCCGCAAGAATTTCGACCTGCAGAAAAAGGAAGAGTTAAGTATTGTTAGAAAGCGCTCGCTGATAGAACTGGTATCAGGAATCTTTAAGGCAGCCGCCGTGCTGATTATCCTTTATTACATAGTTATGCAGACAGTAAGCTCCAGTATAGGGTTGGGCGACCTGGCAATGTTCCTGCTGGCTTTCAGGATGGGCATGACATATATTAAACAAATACTGGGAGCTACGGCAGGTCTGTACGAAGACAGCCTTTTTATAAGTGACGTGTTCGAATTCCTCGACCTGAAAGAAAAGATAGTAGTCATGCCGCCGGTGGTTGATGTAGGTAATCTCAGGAATAATATAAGGATAGAAAACCTTTATTTCAGGTACCCTTCATCAGATAGTGACGTACTGAAAGGGATTGACATTAAGATTAACAGGGGAGAAACAGTAGCACTCGTAGGAGCCAATGGCGCTGGTAAAACAACACTGGTAAGGTTGCTGTGCAGGCTTTATGATCCGCAGGCAGGAAAAATACTTATAGACGGCAAGGATGTAAGGAATATTGAACCGGATAAATACCGCAGGCTCTTCTCAGTTGTATTCCAGGATTTTATGCTGTATAATCTCAGTGCGGCTGACAATATAAGAGCCGGTGATATTTTCTCCGAGACTGATAAAGAGAGAATGCGGGATTCTGCAAGGAAAGCGGGTATACATGAGCTGCTGGAGGCTTTGCCCTCGGGATATGAAACGGTTATAGGAAGGATGTTTGACGACAGCAGGGAGCTAAGCTGGGGTGAATGGCAGAAGATAGCACTTGCACGAGCCCTGTACAGGGATTCAGAGATACTCATACTGGATGAGCCGGCAAGCTCACTGGATGCCAGTTCAGAGTACGAAATATTCACACGCTTCAAAGAGCTGGCAGCAGGGCGTACATGCATACTAATAAGTCACAGAATGGCCAACGTTAGCATAGCTGACAGGATAATGGTTATTGACAGGGGTAAACTCGTTGAATCGGGCTCGCACAGAGAACTGATTAAAACTGGTGGAACATACAGCAAGCTGTATAAGCAGCAGAAGAGCATGTACCTTTAGTTTAAGGTTCAGAGTGAGTTCAGAGCTGACATTTATAGTGGCATTAATCGTGGCTGCAGGTACCACCTGCATGGTACCCCGAAAAGAAGTGAAGAAAGAGGGGTAGAGATTACTGGCAAACGAAATGGTTTGAATATTGCCGAAAAGATTTTAACTTTACCTAAGATCAATATTTATTAATCATGGAAAAAGAAAAGGAACTTGTTGTTGTCCCCTGGGACTTTACAACAAAAGCTGAAAATGCTCTTGCACATGCAGCCAAAATATCCAAGATGATCGATGCCGACATTTCCCTGCTTCATATAGTCGACAGGAGAGTAAAACCCGGAGAATATAAGAAGAAAGAAGCCAGGCTTAATAAAATAGCAGAGGACGGGAAGACGCTTTATAATGTTGATATAAAAATAGCCCTTGCCCCGGGATCTATATTTACATCCATTGCAGAGTTTGTGAATGAGGAAGGAGCAAGCCTGGTAATTATGGGTACACATGGGATGAAAGGTATGCAAAAACTGACCGGGAGCTGGGCTCTCAAAGTGCTTGTAAAATCAAAGGTGCCTTTTATTGTAGTACAGGATAAGCCCAGGGATATGGAAAAATACCAGAATATAGTCTTCCCCGTTGACTTCAGAACGGAAAATAAGGAGAAGCTCAAGATGACTATTTTCATGGGTAAATATTTTGATTCAAAAGTACATATACTTAAAACGGTTACAAGCGATAAAAGCCTTCTTAAAAAGACTAATATAAACCTTAATTATGCTATTAAATATCTCATACAGAATAATATAGAATACGAAATACATGATATGAAGAAGGGCAACCTGGCACAACAGACCATTGAATTTGCGGAGAGTGTTGAAGCAGACCTGATACTGATAATGACCACAAAAAATATCACACTTGCTGATTATGTGCTGGGAGCCCAGGAGCAACAAATCATTGCCAACAGCTCAAAAATACCTGTTTGCTGCATAAACCCGATGGCTAGCTTTGCTTCGAAAGCTCAGTTCATGTACGGGTGATGCGAAAATGATGCGATGAAGTATGGGTAAATGACCTACACCCACATGGAGGAACATTTAGCCCGCAAAAATCATGCTAAATTGAATATTAGTTTTTACTTTTGTCATAAGTAAAATTGACAAAAGCATGATTTTTATGGTTAGGAAAAAAGTAAAGCGGTTACTGGAATCTGAACCAGGCAGGGATGTACTGGTTAAAGGATGGGTACGTACGAGAAGAGGAAACAGGCAGGTTTCATTTATTGCAATAAACGATGGCTCAACAATACACAATATACAGGTTGTGGTCGATATGAACGCCTTTGACGAGGATCAGCTTAAACTTATAACCACAGGGGCCTGCCTGGCGGTTGAAGGAAGGCTGGTAAGATCAGAAGGGAAAGGTCAGGTTCTTGAGATTCAGGCAAAAAAGATAGAAGTATATGGCGGGGCTGACCCGGAGAAATATCCCCTGCAGAAGAAAGGTCATTCAATGGAATTCCTGCGGGAGATAGCTCACCTCAGGTTCAGGACCAATACCTTCGGGGCTGTGTTCAGGATCAGGCATGCCATGGCTTATGCCGTTCATAAATATTTCAACGACAAGGGATTCTTTTATTTACATACGCCAATAATTACAGGATCTGATGCTGAGGGTGCAGGAGAGATGTTCAGGGTAACAAATTTTGACCTTAATGATCCACCGAAAGGAAAAGACGGCAGGGTTGATTTCTCAAAGGACTTTTTCGGCAAGGAGACAAACCTTACAGTTTCGGGCCAGCTGGAAGGCGAGCTGGGAGCATTGTCGCTGGGTGAGATATATACTTTCGGCCCTACATTCAGGGCCGAAAATTCCAATACGCCAAGACACCTGTCTGAATTCTGGATGATAGAACCGGAAATGGCCTTTTATGATATTAACGATAATATGGACCTTGCAGAGGAATTGACGAAGTACCTTATCAGGTATGCACTGGATAATTACAGTGATGACCTTGAATTTCTGAATAGCATGATTGATAATGGCCTGGTAGAAAGACTGAAATTTGTGCTTGAAAATGATTATGCACGTATTACATATACCGAGGCAGTAGATGTGCTGTCAGGATCGGGCATGAAATGGGAATTCCCTGTTGGTTGGGGGCGGGACCTGCAGGCAGAGCACGAGAGGTACCTGGTGGAGAAGCATTATAAAAGGCCGGTAATGGTTACTGATTACCCGAGGGATATCAAAGCCTTCTACATGAAACAAAATGATGACGGCAAAACAGTGAGGGCTCTTGATGTACTTTTCCCACTGATAGGTGAGATAATAGGAGGATCGCAGAGAGAAGAAGAATATGATAAGCTGGAAAGAAGGATAAAGGAAGTGGGCATACCGGAGGAGCAACTTTGGTGGTTCATGGAAACACGTAAATTTGGTACTGCCCCACACAGTGGCTTCGGACTTGGTTTCGATAGGTTGATGCTCTTTGTTACAGGAATGAAAAATATAAGGGATGTGATACCTTTTCCCAGGACACCGAGGAATGCTGAATTTTAGTATTGATACCAGTACGAGATGTTGAAACAAAAATTATCACAGAAGCTCTTACAAAAGCTTTCTCCGCAGCAGATACAGATGATAAAGCTGCTTGAGATACCGACGATGCAGCTGGAGCAGAGGATAAAAAAGGAGATTGAAGAAAACCCTGCGCTGGAGGAAGGTGCTGATGGTGAGGAGGAAAATATTAATTCACAGGATGAAGAGGATAACCAGAACGATAATGACCGTGATGAATTCTCCCTGGATGATTATCTTGAAGATGATGATATACCAAATTACAGGCTTGAATCAAGAAATTATAGCAGGGGAGAAGATACAAAACAGGAGATTCCAATTTCCTCAGGCACTACCTTTCCCGAGTATCTTGCAACACAGGCAGGACTGCGATCTCTGACTGAAAAACAGGAAATATTGCTTGACTATATACTGGGTAATTTAGATGAAGACGGGTATCTGCGAAGGGAGATTGAAAATATTGTTGATGACCTGGCATTTTCACAGAATATCACAACAAGCGAGGAGGAGTTAACAGAGGTTCTTGAAGTAGTACAGGATCTTGAACCCCGAGGAGTGGGCGCCAGGGACCTGCGTGAATGCCTGATGCTTCAGCTGCAAAGGAAAGACCAGGAGAGCCATGCGATAAAAAATGGCATGGACATACTCGATAAGTATTTTAATGAGTTTACAAGGAAGCATTACGACAAGATAAAGACAAGGCTGGGATTAAGCAACCAGGAGCTGAAGGATGCCCTGGATGAAATTCTAAAGCTGAACCCAAGGCCCGGGAGCTCCTTCAGCGACCCCATGAGTAAGGACAATTATCATATAATACCTGATTTTATACTTGAATATAGTGAGGAAGGACTGGAGATAAGCCTTAACAGCCGGAACCTGCCGGAGCTGAGAATAAACCGGACGTATGCCGAGATGATCCAAGCCTACTCGGCAAGCAAGGAAAAGAATAAGAAGCAGAAAGAAGCAGTATCCTTCGTCAAACAGAAGCTTGATTCTGCAAGGTGGTTTATTGATGCAATGAAGCAGAGGCACAATACACTGCTTCTTACAATGAACGCAATACTTGATTTTCAGACGGAATACTTCATAGAGGGTGATGAGACCAGGCTCAGGCCTATGATACTGAAAGACATTGCCGATGCCACAGGTCTGGATATCTCAACAATTTCCAGGGTGGCTAACAGCAAATATATACAGACACATTTCGGTATCCTGCCCCTTAAATATTTTTTTTCTGAGGGAATGCAAACAGATTCGGGTGAAGAAGTGTCGACAAGGGAAATAAAGAGCATATTGCAGGAATGCATAAAGAATGAGAATAAGAAAAAACCTGTGACCGATGAGAGGTTAACAGAAATTTTACAATTAAAAGGTTACCAGATTGCAAGGCGTACGGTAGCCAAATACCGTGAGCAACTGAATATACCTGTTGCGAGATTAAGGAAGGAGGCATAATGATAAATTATTCAGATAACAATTTTCTCAGGCTGGTATCACAGATATTATCCGTAATATTCTTCCCGGGCTTCCTGCCAATATATGGGCTATTGATTATTTTCAACGCCCCGACTCTTTTCTCATACGAGCTGGCAGTAAGATACGGGAGCCTTAAAGGTATTATTCTCCTGCTGGCTTTCGTTAATATGACCGTTGTGCCCGTTGCAATTATGCCACTTCTGAAGTACAGGAACGTTATTTCATCCTACAGCATGGACACAAGGACAGACAGGATCATACCCATGGCTATCGGGTCACTGATGTACATTATTACCACAATAATATTTTATTCATTCCAGATACCAGGAATAATAAAGTCATTCATCCTTGCCACCACAATAATTACTTTACTGATACTGCTGATAACCTTAAAGTGGAAAATTTCTATTCATTCCGCTGGCCTGGGCAGCCTGCTGGCAGCTGTTATGGCACTATCGGTAAGGACCTATGCCGATCTGACGGGAATATGGGTATTAATTATATTATTCTCAGGTCTGGTCATGGCAGCAAGGTTATACCTTAATTCACATAAACCTTCCCAGGTATATGCGGGTTTTGCCCTGGGCTTCATTATCATGTGGCTCATTATGGTTGTTTTCTGATGAGATCATCCAGGGCTTTACCAAGAAGGTTTTCATCCCCTTTCCATATTATGTCCTTGCCGGTATCCGGTATAGCAAAATCACCTGCCAGTTGTTTCTGCGTGATGGTATTAAAACCATATTTACCGGAAAGGTAGCCCGCGAGATATTCCTGTTCAGGCTGACCGGGTGTGGGAACCAGGAGTGCTGTCTTACCAAGGGTGAAAAGATCCATTATTGTGCTGTAACCCGAGCGGCAGATTATAAGCTGTGCATCGCGCATAAGCCTGTAT
This sequence comes from uncultured Rikenellaceae bacterium, assembly GCA_964607105.1. GTDB lineage: Bacteria > Bacteroidota > Bacteroidia > Bacteroidales > VadinHA17 > UBA9300. The sequence goes on from CAZSJH010000058.1 coordinate 6,807, forward strand.
AATGACAATCCGTCAAGCCATGGATATCTCAATACGGCATCAGCTCTATTTCCTTTTTCGTCGCCGGGCCTGCCAGCAACAATTACAAGGCTGCCCGGCAGTATGTTTTTCCTGGAAAGTATAAGGTTTTCAAGTATGCTGCGTTGAGGTTCCGGGCCGGAGAGCAGGGCCAGGGTATATTGAGCTGGAGGAAATTTGAATTTCTGTACATTTTCCCGGCCGGCTGAAAGGAGTGCCGGGACAGGTTGCTTATTGAAGCGGCTCAATATACCAATATACCTTGTATAAGGTGGCAGCCTGCAATCATGTGAAAGCATACCGCTGACGTTATCTACGCCCGGCAGGTCGGGTATCCAGCATTCATCATACCTCCGGGCAACAGACCTGTGTAAGGCCGATACAAGCGGACCGGCAAAAGCAAAAGTCCGTGGAACAGCAACCCTGGGCTGGTGGGTGATATATACACTGTACGCTTTCCGGCTCCACATGCCGAATCGATTATCACTAATGACAAGGTCAATACCATACTTGCGTATTAACCCTGGCAAGCTGAACCTGTCTGAAAGAAAGGCAGTAAGCATTACAGGCAGTTGGAAAAGCACTGCAAGGTAGGAAGGAAGAAATTTTGGATAGGATACTGAAGGTGACCATAAGCTTACCAGTTCATCATATACCTTTTTATCGAACGTCTTATGAAGTGAAGGGGATGCCGCAATTATAATTTTATGTCCCCTCTTCTTAAGTTCCCATGCTACCACCTGCACCCTGGTTGCGTGACCCGTACCCCAGATAAGTGGGCAGACAAGAATATTTTTATGAGCATTATCTTTCATGGATCAGACGGTTACGGCCCTGTTACCGGTAAAAAGAACGGGTGGTTGTTACAAAAATAGTATATTTTGAATGATATGCCGTGTTGTTTTAGGTAATGACTATTGTCATTTTATTAGCGATACTGTGTTGTATATTTACAAGCTAAATAAAAGGGTTAGAATTATTAAAATTTATCTTATGAAAAGATCTGTTAGTCCTGATCCATATACCTGGAAGAAAGAATATGAGCTTCACCACGACCTGTATGATGAGCAGGCAAGAAAGTTTCTTGATATTATTAACCAGATGAGGAGGATAATTGCGGGTGGTGTTGAGAACAGGGATATATCGGATATTTTTTTCCAGCTTACTTACTATTACGAGCAGTATATGATCAGGGAGGAAATAAATATGAAGAAACTTGGCTATACCGACCTGGAGAGCCACAGGAATTCACACAATGAATTTATGGATCGCATCCTTGCATTCAGGGAAGGTTATGAGAGTGCTGACAGTAATGTATATGACGATATGTATTTCTACCTTGAGAAATGGTTTGATGATCATATGATGACTGATGACAGGGCTGCGGTAGATTTTATTTCAAAGATTAAGACCTAGGTTCTACACCAGTCTTACAGCCCTGCTTTTTTCACCCAGGCTGATATTAACAAGGTCAGCATTTTCAATTAGCACCAGCCCCGGTCTTTTCCCTTTTTCAATGCTGCCGTAATCATTTTCAATACTTAGTGCCCGTGCTCCGTTGATGGTTGCCCATTGCACTATTTCTTCAAGTCCTATGTCCGGGAAATTACTGCTGATGATCTTCATTTCCCCAAGTATATCCAGGCTTTTGTTTGATGCAAGACTATCGGTACCCAGCACTATATCTGCTCCCAGTTTCATAAGGGTTTTTACGGGCGGAAGGGTATTTTCAATATAGAGGTTTGAGCCCGGGCAGAGACAGAAAAAAGATTTGTCCCGTTTTCCCGCTTCTTGTATTTCCTGTTCGCCCGCGTAAGTATTATGCACCAGGATGAGATTGCCGTTTGCACTTATATAATCCCGTACCCCTGTAATATGGTCGGGCACCCGGTCGTACAACATATCCGGGCTTATACCCATTGCCCCGTATGATTCCATAAGTCCGCCGGCAGCATATTTAAGAAGGTTTGCCTCCTGTTCAGATTCCATGAAATGCACTGTATTCAGCTCATTGTCTGATGACAGCTCCTTTACTTTTTCAAGGAGTGTGGCTGACATTGAATAGAAGGAGTGAGGAACGATATATGATTTTGAGGAATATTTATATGCTTCTTTTTTGAGCTCCAGTACCTCATTTATCCTTTTTTCTGCTTTCCCTGGATCGATACCAAACACTTCGAGGAAGTTAATGTATTTTATAGAGCTTTGCTCTTTTATCTCAAAACTCATACTGCTGTTACACACATCACCACATGCTGAGATGCCCCTTTCAAACATCATTTTATCTGCATCGGCTATGCATTTCAGCACATAGTCTTCTTGCTGTGCCCTTGTCTCCCTTACTTTTTTGATAAATTCACCGAGCCCGGTATGCTCATCTGCCTGTTTATGCATATCTGACAGTTCAATATGGCAATGGCAATTTATGAAGCCGGGAACGATAATGCCGTTGTAAAATTTTGTTTTAGATAGTTCAGGAAGCTCTCCGCCGGTATCTTCAATGTCACTTATACGACCTTCATCGCTGGTTGTAATTATACCTCTTTTGAGTATTTTACCGGTACCGGTTATAATGTACTGTGCCGAGAATCTTCTCATCCGGGGTCTCTTATATCTGTTTGTTCCACATTCCTATTAATGATGATGTTGGTCACCATGGCATGTTTTTCCCAGTGATCCGGCTGTTCGGCATGGTTCAGCAGTTTACCTTTTATATGTGTAACCCTCGGGTCGGTAAGTGCTTTCCTCAATGTCACATTTAGTGGTTTGCCGCTTTTAACCAGTTCATAATTATCCCAGGGTATTTTCACCCCTTCTTCCGTACCATCATCGTACCAGAAATACACCTGTATATGCGGGTCAATACTCTGATCATCTTCGTATAGTGTTATCCTGGCTTTTATCACATATTCACCCATGCCTGCTGTTTCCACACTGAATTCAACAGGGTTGCTCACGCCCACATCCGGGAGGCTATAGCTCCTTTCACCGTTCCAGAGGTTACGGTTGAGGTTAGCGTCCTGTGAAAGTTGCTGGATAACATCAGCCTCCATCCCGGATAGCTTTTCTATCACCCTGTCATATATCGCTTCATACGTTTTAGGCTTATCGATAAAGTAGTATTCAATGCTTTTATCCACCTTTTCTTTTGTATAACCATGCTTTTTTATTACGTCAATATAATTTTCAATGGAATCCTTTTGGGAGAAATCACTCCTGACAGGCGGGTAATTAAGGAGTCCGTCAGCCATGTACAGGTCGATCAATATTGCAACCATCTCGTTCTCAGGGATTGCTTCAGACCTGTGAATGCCTGATTTGGTGGTTTTGTTACATGATTGTACCAGGATCAGCAACAGACAAATAATTAAAGCTATATGTTTACTTGCTCTTTTCATTCTTCAGGAATTTTTTTGACATATACCAGGCCGGGTACCATGCTGCAAAATATCCTATAAGCAGGACGGTAACAAGTACTGCAATGAAATCTTTCAGTTTCATTGCCACAGGGTATGCATCCATTATCAGTGTTTCGCCCTGCAGTTTTACAATACCCAGTTCCTGCTGCAGCCAGCATATTATGAATCCCAGTACCAGTCCGGTCATGGCTCCAATAGCCGATATAAGCCATCCTTCAAAGATGAATATTTTCTTAATAAGCTTGTTGTTGGCGCCCAGGTTGCGCAGAACAATTATATCTTTTTCCTTCTCAATGATCAGCATGGTGAGTGATCCTATAATATTAAAAGAAGCTATTATAAGGATGAAAGTGAGGATAAAGAATATTGCCAGCCTTTCTGATTCCATCACTTTATAGAATATCTCCTGCTGCTGGTATTTATTTTTCACCGTGTAGCCGGGGCCGAATAATTCTTCAACGGCCGGTTGGACATCCTCTGCATTTGTCCCTTCAGTGAATTTTATCTCCAGGGATGACACTTCATCGGTATACATAAGCAATTCCCTCATAATCTCTATGGGAACATACATATACTGGGAATCATATTCCTGTTCAACGGAGAAGATACCCGATGGGAATATTACATACCTGACAAAAGCATTGGCGGGGTTGCTTACCCTGCCCAGTCGTTCAGGCACGTAGATGATAAGTGGCGTAATAAAATTAAGGCCTATACCGAGATTATTGGCCACTCCCAGTCCCACCACTGCATAGGGTCTCCCATTTTCTTTCCTCAGGAGGAACTGTCCGTCCCACATCACACTGTCGAGACCTGTTATATCAGGATAATTTTCATTTACACCCTTTACCGTAGCTATATATTGTCTATCATCGTAGTTCAGCAAAGCATTTTCCTCGAGCACCGTTGAGTAATCGGCTATCCCTTCCATTTCTTCGAGAGCCTTGAGCTGGCTGGCCTCGGGAGTAAAAACCTTACCCTTATTTATCCTTATTTCGAGATCGGGATCGAAGGTTGAAAAAAGTGAATTAACCATGTTTTCCAGGCCGTTGAAAACCGAGAGCACTATGATGAGCACCATAGTACCCACTGTTACGCCTGCCGCAGATATTCCTGATATGACATTTATCGCGTTACGCGATTTTTTCGCGAACAAGTATCTTTTTGCTATGTAAAGCGATAGTTTCAATGGTTTTATTTTTTTGCGATAACCAGCAACCCCGTGCCTTCCCTGTGCTTAAAACGCAGGTCAAGAAAATTAAGTATAAGGGCAAAGGGCATTGCTAAAATATAATAAAACGGAAGTATGACGGCAAGGATCATTGAAAAATTAAGCATAACAATAGGGTATTTCACTGATATTTTCCATGACAATTTACCCGGCCTCCCATAGGTGTAATATGCTGTAATATCACTAAAGCCTGCCGACTGCAACTTTTCCTTTATTTCCTCAATGCCGTAACCGTCCCTTACATGTTCGTCGATAAATGAATGATCATCTTTATGGTGTACATCAGATCCACCTTTATCGGAGGGTGTTGATATGATAAGCCAACCCTTCCTGCGCAGTGAGTTAAAGAAATTACCGAATACAGCCCTGTCCTCTTCGATATGTTCCATTACGTCGACTGACAGTACCAGGTCATATTCCTCGTTTACACTGTAAGAGGTAAGATCAGCAACACGGAATGACACCCGGCCAGCGGCCCCGGTCTTGCTTATGAACCTGTTACAGTCGTGTACCTGCTCCTCCTTTATGTCAAGTCCGAGTATATTCAACTTATTATTTAATTTCCACATCCTCCAGGAATACTGTCCGAATCCCGACCCGGCATCGAGTATATTTTCAGCATCAGGGTTGGCTATAACGAAATGCCTCAGGGCTTTTTTAACATGCCATGTTCTGAGGAGCAGTATATCAAGCAGGGTGTAAAATATTTTTCTCAGCCATACCGATCTGCTGACCATCCTGCCAATACGGCTTTTTACCGGGTCATATCTCATTATATTGATGTTAGTCCTTATTCAGGATAGAGTCAATATTATCTATATAATCAAGGCTGTCGTCGAGATAGAATGCTATTTCGGGTATAATCCTAAGCTGGTTACGCACTTTGAATCCCAGTTGATTACGTATCCTTGGTGTATTATCGCTTATTTTTTCAAGAGTCTGTTCACTTTTCCCGGAAGGGAATATGCTGAGGTATACTTTTGCCAGGCTCAGGTCGGGGCTCACCCTCACTGTAGTCACGGTTAATATCTTCCCCTTTGCCAGCTCCATTGTTTTTTGCCTTAATATCTCCGCCAGCTCTTTCTGTAATAACCTGGATACTTTTTTCTGTCGAGTTGATTCCATAATCATACTGATTTTTGCAAAGATAGTAAAAGCTAAAAGGGGGAGGGATCATATATTGGTAATTTATCAAAAATAAAGTAGGTTTGCGATGGAATTTAAATTATAGCAGATGGATACGGTAGTAAGCGGCATAAGGTCAACGGGCAATCTTCACCTGGGTAATTATTTCGGCATGGTACGCAATGCGGTTAAGATGCAACATGAGAACAGGTGTTATTTTTTCATAGCAGATTATCACTCACTCACCACTCATCCCAACCCGACGAACCTGCACATGAATATAAAACAGGTAATGGCCGAGTACATTGCCTGTGGCATTGACCCCGGGGTAGCCACACTTTTTATCCAGAGTGACGTTCCCGAGGTATGCGAGCTGTACCTCCTGCTTAACATGAATGCTTACGTAGGTGAACTTGAACGTACAACATCCTTCAAGGAAAAGGTGAGAAAACAGCCTGACAATGTAAATGCAGGGCTGCTAACCTATCCCGTTCTTATGGCCGCCGATATAATAATTCACAGAGCCAACAAGGTACCGGTGGGCAAGGACCAGGAGCAGCATCTGGAGATGACACGTAAATTTGCGCGACGCTTCAATACCATGTACAAGGTTGACTATTTCCCCGAGCCTGATGCATATAATTTCGGTGAAAAGCTTATAAAGATACCCGGGCTGGATGGCAGTGGCAAAATGGGTAAGAGTGAAGGCAATGGTATTTTCCTCGTCGATGATGAGAAGACAATACACAGGAAGGTCATGAGGGCCGTTACCGATACCGGACCGGAAAAACCAAGCCAGGAGCCTTCTGAACCGGTGAAAAACCTGTTTACCCTTATGGAGGTGATGTCTGATACTTCAACGGTGGAATATTTCAGGCAGAAACATGCTGAATGCGAGATCCGCTACGGTGACATGAAAAAGCAGCTTGCCGAGGATATCAATAAATTCACCGCCCCCATCCGCAAAAGGATTAATGATATAATGGCAGATAAGACATACCTGGCAAAGGTTGTCAGGGAAGGAGCGGAGAAAGCCAGGGAGAGCGCGGGGAAGACGATCAGGGATGTTAGACAGATTATTGGATATAAGGATCTTTAGGGGGCCTGGAAATGTTGGATTTAAGATTTAAAATCTTTAATCTTCATTTATCCCCTGACGAAATTTAACCATTTAAATATTTTAGAGGAAGCTTACAAAATAAAAGCCAGGTAAGATCTTGTTTACCTGGCTGCCCTTTTTTTTCGAGGTATATATTGGAGATTGCCTGTGTACAAAATAAAAAACAAATAGCGTGCCAAAACACTATTTGTTTACTGTAAATTATTAATCCTCTTTTTAAACAATCTTTTTTCAGGAAAGAAAGGCGGCCGCAAACCCTAACATCCAGACTGTCGAATGGAAATGCAAATGGAAATGCAAATGAATCCATGTAGAAATAAACCTAACTCTTTGTAAAGAACCATTGACCGCCTTTCGTCTTTATATTTATTCCATCAGTTTGCTGACACTTGAGCTGTGTCGGGTTCTGCAAAAATGTCACGATTGTTGCCACCTGACCAGTGTGTAACCTTACGTTCATGCACATTATATCTGTCACCTTCGCGGAGCAGGAAAAATCTTCCTTCGTTGGCTAAAGATGATTCGCCATTTTCACCTTTTCCCCAGAGCTCATAGTCGTATATTGCCACGAAACTTTTGCCTATGACCTCAAACTCATCGCCTCTTACTATTATAGCAGTATTCTCATCAAGTCCAATGCCCAGAAGATGGGGATGAGCCTTTATCACTTCCACGAGATCGTGCTGGCGGTTACGCACCAGCAGGTGCTGGTCGATGGCCGCAGCAGTAAGGTAGTTGAAGCCTCTTTCATGGTCGCCCATCATAATAGTATTTGTTTTTGTATCTCCCCTTACCAGGTAGCTTCCCTGTATCGTCGCCCCGGCTGATGATCCTCCTATCACACCTCCCCGATCAAGCACCTTCCTTATCTCATTCTCTGTTACCGTTCCTCCATATGCATCAACAATGCGCCATTGCCTGCCGCCGGAAAACCACAATCCCGAAGCCTTTTTTATAGGCTCCGTGAATTCAGGATTATCCGCCTGAAGTGAATCGTAGGTATGAACCACCGTGACATCTGTTGCACCACGCTCCGTAAGGAATCGTGTTACTCTTTCGTTGCTGATCTCCCTGGATCCCGACGCAGTAGGTATAACTACTATCGGTGCATCGGGGCCTCCGGCCAGTTCGATGAAGTGGTCCACAATATTGGTGTCTTGCATCGCTCCCCCAACAATAACCAGTGAACCGTTTTCGGGGCCATGGGTAAGAGTGGTGTCTACTGAGAGTGATTCACCGGACTTATCGCCTGAACAGGAATAAAGCATTAGAACAGAAAGTGATAATGCTGCAAGGAAGGAGGATTTGGTTTTCATAAGATTAAATTTTAAAGATTAAAGACAAAAGTAAAAAGACAAAAGTAAAAA
>CAZSJH010000059.1:0-15077 GCA_964607105.1 uncultured Rikenellaceae bacterium
AAAGATAGTCTTCATTTAAATATTAAAGAGGTTCCCTAGCGGGAGCCTCTTTTTTTATTTGAATGCTGGATTAGTAGATTACTTGATTATTTACTTACCCCGCTGGTGTGGATCTGGTTATCTGCTGGCACAGCTCTCCAGACCTGTGCTCTGATGTCGCAGAACTCGCAGTACTCACATTCTGCCGGCAGGTTAATGCTCTACGGTTCCATTAATCCAAAAAAAAAGCACGGATCCGGAGATCCGTGCCAGCAATAGATTAGCTCTACTTCGCTTAAATTGGTATTAATTACTGTTATTCGGCTTTAAAGGTACGCATATAGTTTACCATATGCCATATATCAGTATCGGGAATTTTGTTTTCGTAGGCAGGCATTTCACCTCTACCAAACTTTGTTTTATAAAAATGCTCTCCGTCTGTTTGATTCTGATACTGGTCGCCAGAAAAATCACCTGAGAATGTTTTCAGAGCCCTTGCCTTTACGCCATCACCCAAACCGGTTTTACCGTGGCATGAAGCACAGTTTCTCTTATAGGCAGCTTCACCTTTCTGAATACTGACATCGTCGGCAGCAACAGGATTTTCCATGTTCTTGTACTTTGCCGGTACTTCCCATGGCTCAGGCATTTTCTTTTGCTGAGGAGTCATTGAAATAAACGCTAATCCAAGTCCGGTAAGTAATAGACCAATAGCAAAAATTCTAAGTTTTTTCATAACAATTTAATTTTAATTCAATATTAGTAATGCAATTATCGTGCTAAAAATTATTCTGGTTTTTCTTCCTTTCTTTTAATCCTTATCATGCTTATTATAGCAAACAGGTAATGACCCCATACTCCTATGAGCATAATCGTAAGCGTAACTATCATCCATCTTGGAGCTATCTGTGTCCAGAGGGCTCTGTGTGATTCAGCAACGTCGTGTGAAGCAGGTACTCCCCAGTCCGTCTCAACCCTCTGTTCTACATTCCCAAACTGCCAATGGTCATTAAACCGGGCTATTACAGTCAGATTTCCATTCTCATCGCCAGGCACATCTTCAGGGAATTTCACATCTGCCTTTCCATCAATAAAATATCCTTCTGCAACTGACAGGAGGCTGAACATCCTTGGTACAAAAATAAAAATATCTTCATCAGTAACAGGTATATTTACTCCTTCCAGTGTAGTATACGCTTCAAGATAAATCATTTTCTCTTCATCAGTTTCTTCAATGCTCATCCCGAGGTTCACATCCATCAGGCTGATCTCTTCCATAGCCATATCGTATTGATCATTCCCCTCAAATTCAGCATAGAACCACCAGTTGTTATCTTCATCAACAGGTAAGGCCATATCACCGGGGATAATAAAACGAGCAACTCCTTTAGCGTCTGTAACCGCCTCACCCAGTAATTCAGGTTCCTCCATATTTGTATAAAACAGAACTGGAAGTCCTTCAAGTGGTATTAATCCCAGTTCACCTGCAAGGAAAACCTTCGCATCAAGTAAACGCTGGCCTTCGGTATTTTTTAAATACTTGAACTCCATATAAGGGCTCATTAACTCATCTCCTTCCTGATCCTGCGCAACAAGGGGATATAAACATACCACCGTAAGGAGAAGGGATACACAGAATTTATTATTACGTGTGTTTCTCCTCATACCCCTTCCTTTTTTAGTTCCGCTTTTTTTCCGGCATTTTCCATTTCAGAGATTGAGACCAGAGGTGCCAGTTTCGATACCAACATCATAAATATTCCAAATATAGCCACTCCTGCCGCCGTAAGAGCCCATTCGACCCATGTTGGTGAATATTTGATGAAATCCATCCTGTAGTCTTGTATAGGCAAGAAAGGTGTTTCCAGGGTTGGTACTACAATAATATAACGGTTAAACCATAAGCCCACAAGCGCTATTACAGCTGCTATAACAATATTCCTTATCGTCCTGAACTTCGGAATACCGACTATTATTATTGGAATAAGAATCCCCAGGTAGTTAGCTATAATAAACATGAAATAATAATCTTCGAACAGTTTGTCGATCAATATTTTATCCATTTTTACAGATCCGTACCATTTTGTCAGGTAATCGCTAAAGGTAAAATAACCATAGAAGGCTGCTATTATGAGCAGGAGTACACCAACATTTATAAAGTGCTTTTTTGTTATGTATTTTTCAAGTTTATAAATTTTCCTGAATATCTGCATCAGTATTATCAGCAGACCCGTACCGGAAAAAACAGCAGCAATAACAAAATAGGGGCCGAAAATGGTACTATGCCAACCGGGTTGTAATGTTACACCGAAAATCCAGGCCAGTACTGAGTACACAATGATGGCAATTGCTATAATCATCGCTGCCATAATATTCTTAGCCCTCGCAAGTATTTTATATTGTATCTCTGTCCCCTGATAACCGATGGCGAGTATGCGATACATTTTCTTTTTCCATGGCTTAATTCTAATATCATCGGTATCGCGTAATATTGCAAAATCCTCAATAAGTGAAAGGTAGAGAAAAATAAAGCAGCCGAACAGGTCGGTGATAATTGCAATAACATCCCAGGTTATAGGTGACTGTATCCGGGGAAATGCAAAAAGGAATGGCAATCTGTCGAGCCGTCCTATACAGAAAAAAATAAAGAAAGGACCTATACATAGTGATATGACTGTTATAAGCTCAGCAAAGCGTATTACGGGGCCCCGCCATTCTGATTTAAAAAGATGCAACACGCCAGAGATCAGTGCCCCGGCATAGCTAAGTCCCATAAAAAAAATAAAGTTTACGATATAAACTCCCCATACCACGTTATCTCTCATTCCGGTAACAATGTGTCCCTTATCGATTTGTTGAATAAGTCCATAGATACCCACGGCCCAGATTATAACGAATAAGACAAAAATGATATACCATTTCCTTGAGGTTGACACAATTTCCGGTGTCAGGTCTTTAATCAGACTTTTATTATTCATTATTATCACAGCAGTGGCATATTATTTTTTTGCATCCCTTGGGCCTGTATTCTTATATCGTTCCTTGTCCTGTTCATCCAGGCCATCCATCCCGCTATCATAATCAAATAAGCGATTTACCGGTGGGAGGTAATAAACGCTGGGGTGTGTACCCAGTTCTTCCATAAAACGGTAGCCATGCTTTTGTTCCATGGTTTCAGAGAATCTCAATGTTTCCTGTCCATTGGTTATTGCATCTTCAACCATGTCACCGAAATACAGGGCTCCCATGGGGCATGCCATCACACAGCGTGGCAGTTCGTTGTTTCTCAGTTTATCGGCGCAGAAGACGCATTTACCAACGGTGCCTTCAACGGGAGGTATGTTCAGTTCAGGATCATAAACATGATCTTCAGGCACTTCTACCTCGGGGTCTTTCCAGTGAAATGATCTTGCTGAATAGGGGCAGCCTGTCATGCAGAACTTACATCCTATACATCTTTTACTATCGACCAGGACTATTCCATCATCTCTTTTATAGGTGGCTCCGACAGGGCATACGCTAACACACAGGGGGTTATCACAATGAAAACAGGGACGTGGCATCCAATAAGGTGCAGTATGTTCAGCTTCCTGAATTGAATATAATTTAATCCACTCATGAGTCGTTGGCAGCATATGTCCCTCTTGGCAGGCTTCAACACACTTTCGGGCGTTTGCACATTTAGCCAGATCGATTACCATTACAAACTTCCTTGACGGCAAGCCTTCACGGGCCGTTTCCCGGAGCTCCTTGGTTTCTTTTTTGGGCTCTTTAAGGGCATTCTTATCAACTTCCACAAGCTTACCTTCAGCTGTAAGGACCTTCACTTTTTCATCCGGGGAGCTGATAATATTATTTCCTGCAACGGCGCCAGCTCCTCCAAGTGTAAGGGCCCCCATACCGGCTCCAATGTTCTTCAGAAATTTCCGCCTGGATTTTTCTGGCTTATCACTGTTCCCCATAAAATGTTAGTTTAAATATTACTCATGCTCCTTATGCTCCTCATGGTATCCATTTATCATACTCTTAAAAAGAGTTGATGGCTTTTCTCCCAGAGTACAGGTATATATATGAATGGCCAAAAATACTGAAAGGATGAATCCTATTGATATATGTAGGATATCCGTTATCAGCAAGCCGCTAACACCGAAGAACTGCTGAACGAGTATTTCAGGAAATAACAAGCCAAACCCTGTAATAATTATTACCGGCATGCCGACATACATTGCCAGCACATATGATATCTTCTGCAAGGGATTGAATTTCTGCTCGTATGTAACAGGGAAAGGATGTTTTTCTTTCTTAAACATCCCAAATGCATAAAATTTAAGCTGAGCGAGAAGATCAGACCAGAAGTTATCTTTTTTAATCCTGTAATGCCTGCTGTTTGTGGTAATTACATTTCCCAATATAAAAATCACATAGTTAATTGTGAGTATTATTGCAGCAGCATTATGCCATGCTACAGCCTGGTCAAAACGTATCAGCGAAAAAGATCTATCGCTTCCAGCAAACTGAAGGCTGATACCTGTAAAAATTAATATCAGGAATAAGACAGCATTGAGTAAATGCCAAAGCCTTATCCAAACCGGGTATAAATATAATCGTCGTGCCATTTATTTGCTCCTCCTTAAAATTCTGAAAAAAGTATGTCCAAATATTACTAAAATAACTCCTGCAAATATCAAAAAACTCAGGATATTCAGGATAACATTCCTGTTGGCTCCAATAACGTATGACTGGTTAAAAATAACACCATTGACGAAACCTACATCTGCCCTTAATTTTTTGCTCTGGAATTTATATAATGTTGCCAGCAAACGGGAGTCAGAGCTATGGCATTCTGTACATCTTTTTACAGCCTTGTCTTTTGGTAGAATTTTATGCGCAACCAGTATACTGTCATTTATTTCGGTATGACATTCTATGCATCTTACACTTGTAAAATGCGCTGATTGGTTCGGTAACCAGTCATGTAGCTCAATTATCTGCATTTCATCACGATCAGTTAAAAGTCTGAAATTATCATAATTTGCATGACAGTCGAGACACATATTATTATCGTATAATATTGTCTCCTCCAGGTTAGTTGAATTTCTGATATTTATCTCATAACTATGAGGATCATGGCATTTCCAGCATGAGAATCCTTCTATCACGGCATGTGTACTTTCCTCGTATTCAGCCTGTATCTCTTCAAATTGATACCTGGCATATTGTTCATCGTACCCATGACAATCGTTACAGTGATAGGGTTCTTCCAACCTTGTTGAAGTAGGATGCGGGAAGGTCTCAAAGTCATACGAATGACAATCAGTACATGCAAAACTCCAGTGATTCGACTGGTAATAATCATCCCTTTTAACAAAATAGTCCACACACATGAGCCTGTTCCGGGTAATTCCCATGGCAGTATCAGTAAGTTCAAAATAAGTTTCCCCGTGACAAACAAGACATTTCTCGTTATCTTCAGCAAAGATATTATTCTCAATCCCCTTAACTACCGGGATATCATCTTGTGGATCCTGCAAAACGGTGTTATTATTTCCCGTTAGCAGGCCAACTGAAATAAGTGCTAAAACAAAAGTTAGTGCAATTTTCATTTATAAACAGTTTTATTAAAATCTGACTGTTATATTCATCCCAAGAAGGAATTCACCTTCCCAGAAATCATTTTTATTATATACAAAATTCCTCTGCCCTAAAATGCCTTTATAATTGGCAAAGAAAAGCTGGAATGCATGTGTCGGGGTACCTTTCTCCCAGCCTATGACAATCTGCGGTTTGGTCTTTTCAAAATTATCTGTCCCGTCACCATCAGGGTCAGTATCAGGTGGTGTAAAAAGATAATCATATTCAAATATTATTGAATGTGATGGTACAAAAGTAAATTTACCACCGGCATGAATACCGAAGTTAGTATTATTATAACCTGTCTCAACTGCATTGAGGTAAATGAATGTAGGTGCCAGCTGCAGGGAAAATGCTTCTGAAAATTTCCTCGCTACAATCAACTGGTGAAAATAAGAAAGCTTATGTACAAACTTGAAAGTCTCCGGAGGCCCGAAGTTATCATCAGCCCTTGCCTCAACAGCCATATTTCCATAATAGGTCAGTGAAACAGGCATATGGCCTGACTCCGTTTGTCGCAGAATTGCATATTTACCTTGTATATCCCACAGGCTTAAATCCTTGGTTGCACCCGCACCTATCATAATCCTGTCGGTGATTCCATAGTTTAGACCAAGCCTGATATTTGAAGGTGAGTATATTCCGAAAAGTGATTCATGCCCGTCAGTCACAAGGCCAAAACGGTGGTGAATCTCAAATTCTATCATACCCTTGTAGGGAGTCATAACTGTCTGATTATCGGCCAGAATACTGGTCTCAAAGGTGAAGCTGACAGGATAGTCTTCCTCTTCATCCTGGGCAATAAGCGGAATTGCTAAAAAGGCAATCAATAATAATGAGAGTATTTTTTTCATCGTTTTCATTTTATGTTTTTACATTCTTTTAGTTATCCTGTGCTCCCTGGTATATCCAGTCGAGTAATGTATGTATGTCTTTGGTTTTCCATGTTCCACCATGCCCCGGGTCTTCAATCTTTTCAATCACAATGCTTTCGAGAGGGTTGTTAAAATCTGTATAATCTCCCTCCGTTAATGATTCATAGGACTCTGACTCCCTTAGATCAGGTGAGATTGCTCCACCGTGACATCCTGTACAATTATAGGCAGGAAACAAGGGTGCTACATCTGTACTGTAGTAAACTGTATCATAAGGTTGAGTGATATCAGGTGGCACATAAACCGGAGGATCATAGCTGTATTTCTCACATGCCGTTAATCCGATTATTGCCGTAATAATTACTGTGAAAGCAATATTAATTACAACTTTTGTTCTTCTTCTCATATCAATATTAATTAGATGCTATAAAGTATTATTAACGGGTTGAATATATAATAAATTTAAAGCTATAAATATATTGTATCTAATTATGAGTACATAGGCAGATAAACAAATACATTTACATGGTTGGAACTGATGTTTATGGTGTTAAATGTTGATTTAAATCAATTTATTTTATATTCTTTAACGTGTTATATTGCTCATAGACGGGGGTAAATTATGACGCCTGTCATCTATAGCAGATTCATTTCCAAGTTCTATGATCAGTTCACCTCCTTTAATAATACGGTTTCGCTCTATCCAGAACCTGTCAATATTTTCATTGTTAAATGCGATCTTCTGAATATAAATGTTATCCGGATGGTTATTTATTGTTCTAATTACTAGCTCCTTACCCTCATAGTACTGCTGGTTGAGTTTAATAGTTACCTTATCAAACAAAGGACTGCCTATCTGATAAACTGGTTTACTGAATGCATGGCCTGAAACATCAAAAAGTCCAATACCGGCCATCACGAACCATGCTCCAAGCTGACCCTGATCCTCATCCTGTCCGTAACCATAACCATGAAGTGGTTCTGTCCCGTAAAATTCATCACAAATATGCCTGACCCATTTTTGTGTCAGCCATGGTTTACCCGAGTAATTAAAAAGCCAGGAATTATTTAGGCAAGGCTGGTTACCTTGATTATACAGTTTTTCGAGTCCTGAAAAGCTGTCTATTTCTTCTCCTCCTCCAAATACACTTTTTCGTGCATCAGTGAACATGGTTTCAAGCCGCTCATTGAAGAGGTCAAGACCAACCAGTTCTATTATTCCAGCAGGGTCATGGGGAACATACCATGTATACTGGAAGGCATTACCTTCCTGGAAACCTCTCCATGGTTCCATGGGATTAAAATTATCGATAAATGAACCATCAGCATTCCTGGGCCTGATGAATTTCGTCTCCTGGTCAAATATCAGTTTATAGGCATTAGCCTGCTTCATTAACTTTTTATAATCATCCGTTTTCCCGAGTGCTTTTGCAAACTCGGCCACTGCAAAGGAGCTGAAACAGAATTCAAGGGTATGCGATGCTCCAAAATTGAAGACCCAACCATTTGACAGGGTGGTATCATAAGAATGTATATATCCGTTGTTAACAAAATAATGCAGGTCATATTTACCTGATCCGAAATCCCTTCTTGAGTAGCCTGTTTCATTTTTATAAGCAGCTGTATAAGCTCTCTCAACATCAAAGTCCATTATCCCGCAATTATACGTGGCAGCAAGCATTAAACCATTATAATTGGTCTGTACGCCGTTTGAATAGGCACCTGCTGCAACCCCGTCGTGCAGCCATCCCGTCTCATCACTGAAATCAAGATTAGATTGCATGTATTCACTCAGGTAATCGGGATAAGCCAGGGCCCAGAGCTGACCCAGGTTCCAGAAACCACCCCAGATACCGTCTGTATTATAATGATTATATTCAGGCTTACCGTTTTTATCAAGGGCAATCTGTCCTATGCCTCCATCATTTCTGGGATACTGTCCGTTTACATCACTTGCCAGACCCCTGCCGAGCAAGGCGTGATAAAGGCCGGTATAGAACTTAATCCTGTCCTCAACCCTGCCACCTTCAACAGTTATCACTGAAAGCTTCTTCCTCCAGGCTTCCAGTGACTCATTCTTAACACTGTCAAAATCAAGGCTTGATGCTTCAGTTTCCATGTTCAGGCGTGCATTTTCAATGGAGGTATAAGATAATCCTGTTTTAATTCCTATTTCATTATCCTCAGAGGTGTTAAAATTAAGATACATTCCATTCGAAACTCCTTTTGTCATATCTTCTCCCGGAGATATTGTATCATCAGTAAATGTCCCCCAGGACACAAACTCACGGTCCAGTTTAATATAAAAATACATTTTCACCCTGTTGCCTGGATCACAAAATTTTACATATTCCGGGTAGGTAATTATATAACCCTGAAGCTCATCATCTGATATTTTCTCTATGTATGCTTCTGTAACATCACTGCTTTCTCCCTGCTTATGACCTATATCAATAATAATTCCTGATCTTTCGGATTGGGGGTAAGTATACCTATGATAACCAACTCTTTCTGTCGATGTTATTTCAGCCTTAATTCCGTAGTCATCCAGTACAACCGAATAGTAACCCGGCATCGAGATTTCTGAATCTTTAGAAAATCGTGACCGGTACCCTGAATCAGGTTCTTCCAGTGTACCCGGAACAGTCTTCAACTTGCCCGTAAAGGGCATAAAAACCAGTCCTCCAACCTGGAATTCATGGAAATGGCCGAACCCTTCAATCGATTCATGCCTGTCGTCATACCCGCATGGCAGCCAGCTGCCAATACTTCCATATGCATTGGTATGTGGTGCTAGTTTAGCCATGCCAAAAGGCCTGGCTGCGGGTGTATAGAAAAACCAACGGCCATGTACCGATCCTATCTGGGGGTCTACATAATCAAGAGGATCGAATATTGCAGCTTCCCTGCATGAATTGAATACAGATACTAAAATGAGTAAAAAAATCCTTACCTTCATATTAAATATTTTATATCTTAAAAATACTCAGCCGGCATATAATCTGCAAAGAGCACCAATAATATGTTTAGATTCTAAATAAGTAATGTTTTAATGAAGGTACAGCACATCTCCTTTCTCCTGATATTTCTAATGGCCTGGTCCTGCTCCAAAAAAGAACCAGAACATAGAGAAAATGATCTTATTGTAGCTGCTTACCTGCCATACTGGGGAATGGACAATGTAGATCTGGATGCTCTTCAATATCTTGATATTCTTTACTATTTCTCGCTTGCTCCAGACCAGAATGGGCTGTTTGAAGTCCCTGAAGGCAGGGTATCCGATATTAATATTATCAGGGACCAGCTTCGCAGTGATGCCCTCCTCTTTATTGTCCTGGGCGGATGGTACGAGTCAGAGACTATTTTCCCTATGTTTGAGGATCCTGAAAAAAGGGCGAATTATATCAGCCAGCTGGTCCGGTTCTGCCTTGAGCATAATATTGACGGAGTTGATCTCGACTGGGAGGATTATCCCTATTCAATCCCTCCACAGGATCGTAGTATACTTACCAGTATACTTTCAGATTCATTAAGAGCCAATGGATTATTTTTTTCTGTTGCGCTGGTCCCTTCTCAGATACTATTTTCGTCGGGTATTCATCCGCTGGTTGATTTCATAAATGTTATGAGCTATGGTATTCTGGACGAACAGGGCAACCAGGTGCCTCTAACCATGTTCGAGGATTATACTTATAATCATGTGTATGCGGGTATCCCGGGGGGAAAAATCATTATGGGTGTCCCTTTCTATGGGAAAAGACCGTATGAAGAAGGAGATACCTCACCGCGCACCTATACTTACCGGCATATTGTTGAAATGGCACCTCCGCTGCCTGACAATAATAACTTTGGTTTATACAGCTTCAATGGCAGGACACTCATTAAAAATAAGACATCCTTTCTCCTTGACAATGACATAGGAGGGATCATGGTCTGGGAATTATCCCAGGACGTCCCGTTGGGTTCACCATACAGCCTTTTCGATGCTATCCTGGACGTAGCAGGAAGGTAGTATAATTTATCAGAACTTGTAAATATTATCCTCTATTAACTTATCGGCTATCCGCCTGCGTGCTTCTTTAACATTTACCCCGGTAGATTCTGAAAGTTCACTAACAGCTTTCAGAAGATCTGCAGAGTTCTCATTATCAATAGAGTATATAGCATCCATAGCCCACTTACGTATATTCTGCACAACATCATATACATATACATCAAGGATATCCCTGTAAATACCTGCCTCACCTTTAATATTTTCTATCTTATTTACCCTCAGTGCAAGTGATTCAGCGATATAAATCTCCATTATTATATCAGAAATATTATTCAGGATTTCCTGTTCATGCACAAGGTTTCGTTCATAAGTCCTTATTGCAACATTAATCAAAAGCAGGGCAATTTTTTTCATATTCTTAACATAACCTGACTTCTCGGTAAAGAAATCATCCGAATCTTTTGCTTTATATACTTCGATACCGGAAATATTGTCAGCCAGTTTTGCTGCTTGGTCAAAAAGGTCAAAATCACCTCTCAATGCTCTTTTCATAACAGTATCAACCAACAAAATGCGGTTAATCTCATTTGTTCCCTCAAATATCCTGTTTATCCTTGAGTCACGGTATCCTCTCTCAACATCCATTTCAGCTGAATATCCCATGCCACCATGAATCTGGACCGCTTCATCCGCTACAAAATCAAGCATCTCGGAGCCATAAACCTTAAGTATTGCAGCTTCAACTGCATAATGGGCAATTGCATCAATTGTAGCGCGCCCCTTATCATGGCCTTCAGATTTGTATTTTTCAATCAGCACATCAACATCCTTACTCACCCTGTACACAGCCGACTCGGCAGCAAATGTTTTGATCACCATTTCAGCCAGTTTATGCTTAATAGCTCCAAAATTTGCTATCAGGGTCCTGAATTGTTTTCTTTCATTAGCGTATTGCACTGAATCATTAATAGCTTTCTTGGAGGCCCCCAGGACGCTTGCACCGAGTTTTATCCTGCCCATATGCAGTATATTAAGAGCGATCCTAAAGCCCTCGCCTCTTTTACCAAGCAGGTTGGATGAAGGTACTTTCACATCATTATAATATATCTGTGCGGTTGATGATCCTTTTATTCCCATTTTATGCTCATCAGGACCAACCACTACTCCTTCACTGGCGGAATCGACAATGAATGCACTCAATACCCTGTCGTTTTCTATCTTGGCGAACACTGTCTGGGTATCTGCAAAGCCGGCATTGGTGGCCCACATCTTTTGCCCGTTAAGTATATAATGACTGCCATCTTCCGAAGGTATTGCATTTGTTTTGCCCGCATTGGGATCACTCCCTGCCCCGGGCTCTGTTAAGCAATAAGAACCTATTAATTCTCCCG
Organism: uncultured Rikenellaceae bacterium; assembly: GCA_964607105.1. Classification (GTDB taxonomy): domain Bacteria; phylum Bacteroidota; class Bacteroidia; order Bacteroidales; family VadinHA17; genus UBA9300. The sequence continues at coordinate 11,871 of CAZSJH010000059.1, forward strand.
TCACCAGTTTTGTTACATACCGTTGTCTCTGGTCTTCATTACCATAGTATAATATTGGCAATGTTCCTATTCCGGAATGGGCCATAAAGGCTACCGAGAAGGAATAAGCTGCTCCTAAAGTTTCGGCAGCAAGCATCTGGGTCACAAATGACTGTCCGAAGCCCCCGTATTCTTCATTAACGGATATCCCCATCAAACCAAGATCTGCGGATTTTTTCACTATTTCTTTCATCAATTCACGGTTACCTTTGTCTAGGTCTTCCAGACGGGGATAAACTTCTGACTTAATAAAATCTTTGCAGGTTTGGGCTATCATTTGCTGTTCTTCGTCGAATTCCTCAGGTATAAATATATTCTGATGGCTGGTATCCCGTATCAGAAATTCGCCGCTTTTCAGGAGTTCCATGTTTTCCATTTTAATTGGTTTATTTTGATTTATATTTTAAATTTTCAATGCCCTGACAATCAATTCACAGATATCAAGATTTTCTATTTCTTCTTCCTTATTTTTATATTTTAATCCGTCAGTTATCATGGTCATACAGAAAGGACATGCTGTGGCAATAATATCCGCACCTGTTTCAAGAGCCTCTTCAGTCCTTTCAATAAAAATTTCCTTATCACCTTTCTCTGCCTCTTTAAACATCTGTGCTCCACCCGCACCGCAGCAAAGAGCATAACTTCTATTACGCTTCATTTCATTCAGCCCGTGGCTTATGGCCTTAAGCAAATCCCTGGGCTCATCATATATTTTATTTGCCCGTCCGAGGTAACAGGGGTCGTGATATGTAATGATCTTATCATGCAAAACTTTGTTATCCAGCTTCAATATGCCCTTTTTTATCATGTCCGAAAGGAAACTCACATAACTGATAACTTCAAAACCGGCCCCCAGATCAGGATATTCATTCCTGAAGATATTAAAACAATGAGGGCAGATGGTTATTACTTTTTTTATATCATATGTCTTAAAAGTCTCGATATTCTGCAGGGCCTGTATCTGGTATACCATTTCATTCCCTGCTCTTCTTGCCGGGTCGCCTGTGCATGTCTCCTCCTTTCCCAGTACAGCATAGCTGACATCGAGGTATGCCAGTATCTTAGTGAAGGCAGCAGCAACCTTTTTATACCTGTCATCAAAAGCTCCTGCACAACCAACCCAGAAGAGATATTCTGCCTTTTCTCCCCTGCTGAATAGTTCAGACATGACAGGTACATTTACCTTTTTTGTTTTCATAGAAGGGTTTATTCGTTGATTGCTATTTCAATATTTTCTGCCCAGAGCATACGGTCTTCAGATGAATATTGCCAGGGAGCACCATTATTCTCTATATTATTAAATACCGCCTTAATTTCACCCGGTGCCTGCCCTTCTTCCATTACCAGGTACCTCCTCATATCAATTATCATCTCCGGATGGTTAATATTTACCGGACATTCTTCGGCACATGCGTTGCATGTTGTACATGCCCACAGCTCCTCTTCGGAAACATAATCCCTCAACAGGCTCCTTGCATCTTCATATTCCTTACCTTTCTTTACTACTAATGGTCCTTTTTCATTCATCCTGGCACGGACATCCATAATGATTTTGCGGGGTGATAATTTTTTCCCGGTTATGTTGGCAGGACATGCTGCCGTACATCGTCCACACTGAGTACATGAAAGTGAATCAAGGTAATTTTTCCATGTCACGTCCTCAATATCCTTGACACCGAATCTTTCAACCTGTACATTCTCGGGGGCTGCACTGAAGGCAGTTTCAGGATTAAGCATCAACTTCACTTCCCTTGTCACACTATCCATATTAACCAGTTTGCCTAGAGGCCACAGCCTGGAAAGATAAACATTGGGTATTGACATAAACACATGAAAGTGTTTGCTGTAGGGTAAAATATTGGCAAAAACGAAAATAAGCACTATGTGTGACCACCAGAATATTTCATGCCAGGTAAATACAGTGTGCGGACCTGTTCCAGTATATATGCGTGAGATTACCGAGCTTACCGGGAAAGCTCCTGCCATCACATGTCCTGCTTTGACACTACCAGAATAATATGCACCATTCATACCCAGCAAGCTGATCATAAGCAGAAGAATGAGTGTAAGTGCGATATTTGCATCAACATGAGATGATTTTTTCATTTCCATGCCTTCAAACCTGCTGATATGAAAAAATAACCTGCGTGCAAGGAATATGATTATTGAGATTGCCACCAGGAGGGCAAAAATATCACCTGAAGCAATTATTACGTCATATACTACGCCCAGGAATTTAAGCACCCTATCTGTTCCTGCAAGGCCATCTATAATCATTTCAATACTTCCGATGAGTATAATACAGAAGCCCCAGAAGACAAGTGCATGGAAAAATCCAATAACAGGCATCCTGAAAATTTTTGACTGGCCGAACGCTACTTTCATTGTCATGGCAAGTCTTTTGCCTGTATTCTTTATAGGGAATGCCGGTTTAGTAAGCTTAAAAAAGCGTACTAACCTCAATGTTGTATAAGAAAAAACACCCAGGGTAACGAGGAGTACGAAAGCGAAAATTATCTGCTTTTGCATATTATATTCTTTGTGTCAGGAGCTATTCTTTTTTTGCATTTTTTACAGCCTCAATAAGACCCGGTAATACCTTCATTGCATCTCCTACTATCCCATATTTAGCCACATCGAAAACAGGTGCATCCTTATCATTATTTATGGCTACTATGCACTTGGATGCACTGACACCTGCAATATGTTGTGTTGCTCCGGATATTCCCACGGCAAAATACAGGTCAGGAGCAATTATCTTACCCGTCTGTCCAGTATGCTCCTCATGTGGTCTCCAGCCCTCATCCGAAACAGGTCTTGAACAGGCAGTTGCCCCACCGAGCAGATCGGCCAGCTCAACCAGGGGAACCCAGTTATCCGGTGACTTCATTCCCCTTCCACCTGACACAACAATCTCAGCGTCTGTAAGGAGCAGTTTGCCTGTCTGCTTCTTTACATCGCGTACCTCCGTCTTTACCAGGCTGTGATCAAGGTCATAAGAAAATTCCTCCACTTCTGCTTTATTACCTGTTTCAATAATTTTAAATGAGTTCTGCGCAAGAGTCAGGATTTTTATCTCTGTATTAATAACAACATTTGCATATGCATTTCCTGAATAAACTCTTTTATATACTGTAAAAGGATCTGTTGATGAAGGCAGCCTGCTTA
>CAZSJH010000060.1:0-13605 GCA_964607105.1 uncultured Rikenellaceae bacterium
ACCAGGATAAATACTTTTGCTCCTTTAATACCATCGATGATAGCTTCGGCAAATGGCACCCCGGGAGTAATATCGCGCGGTGCAATCCAGCAACGTATCTTATTTTTTTCCAGGATTGAACAGGCGGCGTCAGTAACGCTTTTATCTTTATGGGAATAACTTATGAATACATCATGGGCCATGGATGTTTCTTATAATTGCATTTTGCAATTTAGGAAATTTTCCAGTATAAGACAATTGTTGGAAATTCATTCATCCGGCATCCCTGGCCACTCTGCAATTATCTACTCTACTGTAATCTCCAATACCTCCCTGATATCCCTTGACGACACTCCCACCATTAATTTAAATTCTCCTCTTTCGATATTCCAGTCATTTAATTCTTCATCATAAAAGGCAAGATCCCTGACAGGAATAGCCAACTCGACGGATTTGTTTTCTCCCGGTGCAAGATAGACTTTCCGGAATCCTTTTAATTCCTTTAAAGGCCTCTTTACAGACGATATCACATCATGGGAATACACCTGTACTACCTCTGCCCCTTCCCTTTCACCGGTATTTTCAACTTCTACCGTAACGACAATATTATCATTTTCTGAATACCTCTTCCGGTCGGTTTTTGCAGAATTAATACTGAATGAGGTATATGAAAGACCAAATCCAAATTCAAATAGAGGTACAGTTTTTTTTGTGTCGTGCCACCTGTAACCAACAAATATATCCTCTTTATAAACCTGCTTATCATCAACACCGGGGTATGATAGTTCATCAAATGCATGGGCGCCGTTATCCTCCAGTTTAACCGGGAAAGTAAAAGGAAGCTTGCCCGAAGGATTGATGTCACCTGAAACGACATCAGCTATAGCGCGCCCTCCTTCACTACCGGGGTACCAGGCCTGTATTACTCCCTTTACATCTTCTATCCATGGCATAGCTACGGCGTTACCGCTTAGAAGTATTATGCCAACATTTCTATTTACAGCCAGAATATCCTTAATCAGCTCATCCTGCCCGAAAGGAAGACCCAGGCCTTCACGGTCACCATTCTCGCAATCCTGCCTGTGACTTTTATTCAATCCACCGATAAAAAGCACCATATCAGCACCCCTTGCTGTTTCTATAGCTATTTTCCTTAGTGAGTCAGCATCGAGTCGTGAAGGTATTACGTATCCATAAACAGAAGGCCCTGAAGCATAACCCATTGCATGATCAATAGTGGCATTAACGAACCTTTCTTTTATCCCATCCAGGGGTGATATCTCATGAATAGGTTTTAATTCTGATGATCCTCCTCCAACACTCATTCTTCTTGTTGCATTCTCACCAATTACTGCAATTGTAATTTCCTTATCCGGATTAACGGGAAAGAAGTTATCCTCATTCTCAAGAAGCACAATTCCTTCCCTGGCAACCTCTCTGGCCACATCGAAATGAGCCTGGCTCCCTTTTGATCCGAGGGGCCTGTCAGGGCTCATTGTAGTACGAAACATCAGCCTGAGTATCCGTCTTACTTTTTCATCTACAACTGACTCATTAATCTCACCACTTTTTATCATGTCCAGGAATGGTACAGCCAGGAAATAATTATCGTAAGCATTCTTAAGTGAATACGTCAGGCCATCCGACCCTGTTCCCATCTCGATATCCAGACCATAGAGAGCCGCTTCTTTAGTATTATGCGCTGATCCCCAATCAGATACAAGCACACCATCAAATCCCCAATCACCTTTGAGAATTTTATTTACCAATATTTCATTATGTGTGCAATACTGCCCTCTGTACTTATTATATGAACCCATAACTGACCAGGCATTACCTTCTGTTACAGCAGCTTTAAAGGCCGGCAGATATATCTCATGAAGAGCCCTGTCGCTAAGATCCACATCGATATTATTTCTTCTTGTTTCCTGGTTATTAAGTGCATAATGTTTAATGCATGCTGCCACGCCATTAACCTGTACCCCTTTCACATAGGGTACCACCATTTCTGATGCGAGGAAGGGATCCTCTCCCATATATTCAAAATTTCTCCCGTTAAGAGGAGTCCGGTAAATATTCACACCTGGCCCCAGCAGGATGTCTTTTTTCCTGTATCTGGCTTCCTCACCCACGGCACGACCATATTCATATGCAATTTCAGGATTAAAGGATGCAGCAAGGCATGTAAGTGCAGGAAATGCGGTACATGAATCATTAGTCCATCCTGCATATGCCCAGCTGTCCCATTCAATCTCGGCACGCACCCCATGGGGACCATCTGACATCCACAGGCCAGGAATGCCGAGCCTTTCAACACCGGGAGTACTGAATTTTGATTGTGCATGACACAACCTGACTTTTTCTGCAAGGCTGAGTTGCTCTATTATTTCATTTATCTTTTCCTCGACATCCTGGCTTTGCAGGTAAGCTGAAGAACAATAAATTAATGCAGCAATAATAATGACTAACTTTTTCATATTTTTCATATTTCAAGAAGCTGATCATTGGATACGATCACATCTATATTCTTAATTAAACCACTTCTGGAGAACACTTCCTGGCTCTGAGCCCTGTTTAATTCAGCATCAACGCTTGACGCCACATTACCACTTTTATAAAATATTTTCAACGACAGTTTTTCTCCAATTATATACCATACAGGAGTGCCGCAAATAGTAAATCCAAGTTTTCTGATACCTTTCTCATCTTCAATGAATTCTTTCTTCCTTAAAAGTACAGGTTTGAAACATAATCTTCCGTTTTCAATCCTGATGCCAAGTTCAATGTATCTTGATATAATATCCTCCTTCACCTGACCTGTCATACCAGGCTGCTGCACTCCTTTCATCGATGGTGTATGTGAGTAAGGATCACCCGGGAAAGCTCCATAATCTGATGGTGACTTGTCCATTCCTATTCCCGACCTGATCCTGTAATAAACTGATAATATATTAGTTAATACATCATTATCGCAGTTCCCATCATATGATTTAACAACATTTTCAGCTGTTGCCAGCAACAATTTGGACACCATATGCCAGTAAATACTGCCAAGCCCTTCGTATTTATAGAATGACCCGCTTCTCCCTGTAAATCTTTTATGTTGGAACACCGATTCATAGATACCGGTAATCAGGTTTCTCTCCTCCGCAACCAGTGAAGCGTATTTTTGAGTAATACTATCCAGTGCGAAACTTAAATCTTCAACACTCCTGAAGTTGCCGTTAAAATGATAGTTGCCTCTTACATCTTTCTGAATAATTGTATTATCACCATCTATGAGCATCTGTTTAAGTAGTCTGGATTTAGATACATCCGCCGAACTAACATTATTGTTCTCCCTGAATGATTTCAATCTCTTATCAGGATAAAGCATAAAACTATCCTGGTCAGCCCTGTAGAGGTCACTGGCATACATCTTTTCAATTAATTCAACAGCCTCCACCGGCTTCAGTATTCCGCTACCCAGCACAGCTACCTGCCCCTCGAGCATTTCCTGTAATGGCATTACTTCAACGGCTGAATCTGATATGTTAACCAGGTTGTAGGAATTATACAAGCCATCCCGACGCTTGTTAGCCGAAATGCCCATATCGATGTAATCAGACAGAATATCAAGAAATTCTATCAGCTTACTGCCACTTACTACTGAGAAGCGGCCTGAGAATCCCTTATATACTTTTTTGCGATAATCGCTGCCTGCCATGCCCAGTTTATCCATAATCTTCTTACGGAGCCTGTTATCAAGCTCAGCAGCCACAGTATTTTTTCTTTCCAGAAGAATATTAAAAGTTGTTACGAAGAGTTCAGCAATCTCCTCTCTTATTCTATATTCCTTCTGCCTTTCCCTGTCATACAATTGCCTCAGGAAATATATCATCCTGCGCATATAGTAAAGGGTCACCATCGAGGCACCGTTTCCCACAAGTGCATTATTTGCATCATTCCATTCAGGCCGCTGGGTGTTCATCCAGATGCCTGCATCCGGGATATAGTTAACGGTCTTTGCAAGCAATGAAACAATTATCTTCTCTGTGAACGAGGCTTTTACGACCCTGCCTTCCTTATCCATTATCATTCTTCCATCCGCACCTATTTCAGAGCTTAATTTTTCAATCTCATTATTCTTTACAGAATCAAAATCAATAGTTACGTATGGATCCTTCAGTATTTCTATATATTCCTTTATCCTGTAAGGGACGTTTGCATAGGAGAATATTTTTAAATCAAGCCATTCATCCAGTTGCCCGGGATTAAATTTATATTCCAGTTCAAGTAACCTCAGAAGGTATATAATCTGATGATCGCCCCAGTAACCTATGTGAGTCCAGGGATCATCCGGATCAGGGACCTCCCAGTCTATGCCATCACTGCTTATGCGGTATGGATTATAACCATCAGCCGTGGAGCTGTTAAGGAACCTGGATATCATCGAAGGAAGGAAAGAGGGGTATGAAAAAGCCAGGGCTTCCCAGTTCTGGAAAATATCACGCCAGTTGCCCTGGTAGCTGAATGATGATGTTCCATCCTCCTCCTTCAACCTGATGTCAAACCTATTCCATGGCCTGCTTGGGTCACCGTGTCTTCTGCTAAAGCTTAATGGTAAATATTCATAGCTTAATCTTAAGAGGTCATTGTCTCCATGTTTTTTCACCCTTTCAAGAAGATTGTTCAGTGTTATTGTTTCCGGCAGGGTATTTAACCATTTCTTATATTCCGGCAACAACTTTTTACTATACTTTTCGAGGTGTTTCTCAAAATATTCCCTGCTGATTTCATAACTTTTCTCGAATAATCCTCCCCTCATTGAATTGAACATCACATTGGAGAAATGTCGAATGCTGCTCATTCTGTCAGCGCTCAGCTGAATACCATCAGCCATGTTAACAAGTTCGTAAAGCTTATCCGTTCCGAGAGCCACATCTTTTTCAAGGAGAGAAGGAAGATCCTTATCACTTTCCAGCATATAAATCAGGTCTTCAACGTCTGACGAATCCTGCTCCAGTTCGATAACATAGTAAGAGTTAGTCTCTTCCTGAGGTTTAAGGTTAAAGTCACTCATCGTGAAATAGCAGCCCCTCACCCCTTTTGATTCTTCTACAGCTTTAATGCTCCCTCCATGTTCAAATTTTTCCAGCTGTGTGTCATCAAGCAATACAGCCACAGGTGCATACCCTGTGAACCATACAGTTGTACACTTTAAGGCTTCACTGGGCATTGCACGATCGACTGGTATTGATGCAAGTCTGAAGATAGCAAGATCTGTTGTGGTATCCAGTTCATTCTTTTTATAAGCATCCAGCAATGTACTCATATCGTTCTGCATCATCTGGCTTACTCCGTAAGGTAATATGTTCCTCAGTCCGTCAAGTACAGTTACTGATTTATGCTTCCCCGAAATATTGATTAATGAACTTTTCTTGATCCACCCGTACTTTTCACTGTTCATCCAGGAATAGCGATACATAAGATCCAGGTCGTCATTTATTTCCTCAAATATTACCCGGTTTCCTGCGATGCTTTTATACAGGTGGCGTCTAATGCTGTAAATTCCCCTGTAATTATCTGTAAAGGGCTCCCACAAACACTTTTTATCATTTAAGACTGCAAGAATAAGAGTTTTGCTGCCTGTCGTCAGGTAGGATTCGTGTATTTTATCATCTGTATAATATGGAAATATTGAGTTATCAGGGTTTCTCCTGCCTACCGTCAAGCCTCCTGTACTGGAAATATACATCCAGTGATCTGAGTTACTGACTATGGACATTAAGAACGGATCCATAAGATTATAGTTCTCAATGACATAATACTCCAGGCCATCAACAGTTACCAGCTTACCACCCACTTTCTCTGCTGGTAACCTGTATTCCTGATTCCCTATATATATCTTACCTGACAATAAATACTATTCTTTATTCTACTTTAAATGGAACATTGACTGTTCCTGCATGATTATTATTATCTCTTACGTATATAAAGAGGCGATATGTACCTTTTTCCTCCGGTGCAGTAAATGTTATGTTACCATCCGTATTACAGCTTATTTCTGTTTCAATGGAAACAGGGCGTGATTCAAAATCACCTCCATCACCGAGGTCAGTTACCTCTTTCATAATTTCGCATTCTATCACTATACTATCATTATCAGGATCTGCATATTCAACCAGCGCAGTATTTTCTGATCCTGCCTCAACGGTAATTCCCTCATATCGAGTGAGGCCGTTTATTTTAGCTTTTATGATCTCCGGGGTACGGTTTTCAGGCCATTCACCTGTCCAGAAATACTGCATAACATCTATTGCTTCCATCTTTTCGCCCTTTTCGGTAAACAGACCATACCATGTGGGTGTTCTTTCCTGCTTCTGACCCCAGAGGAATACAAATGATCCCATGCAGTTGGCACTGTCAGCAAGAATAGAGTTTTCATACCTGTATTTCACAGCTGCTGCTTTCTCGGTCGAAGTTTGTTCAATGGGTGCACCCCAGGGTGTTGTTGCAACCTCCCAGTGACCTGTTGCTCCCCATTCAGTAACAATATACGGACCGCTATACCCTGCCTCTTCAATCCTGGTAGCAAGATTTTCAATATCTCCATAAAACTGTACACTCAGGAAGTCTATCTCAGGGCAGTTCTCGCCTATATAATCCACCTCGTCTTTACCAATACCTGACAGCATTGTAGTTGTGGGGTGATTTCCATCGATCTCATGGATCATCTTAGCTATATCATTTACTGCATCCCACACTTTTTTATTGGTATAGCTGAGGTTTAATTCATTACCTATGCCCCATCCAAGCAGGGCAGGATGATCTTTCAGCTCCATCACCTGTCTTCTAATGTCAGCTTTCTGCTCTGCAACCCAGGCAGTATCGCTATAATCAAACCCGTGACGTTCCCTTCCTACTTCTATACCCATCATAACCATTAAACCGTTATCATAGGCTTTATCAAGAACTTCTTTACCTGTCTGGCGACCATTATCAGTGCGCCAGGTCCTGAATGAATTGGCTCCGCTTTCAGCCAGTGCCTCAATATAACCAAACTCCAGTCCTGCTCCATTAACATAAAATTCTTTCCCATCAACAAACAACCTGTATTTACCGTCGGTCTGTTTTAGCTCAACTTTACGAGGACCCTCTGCAGCAGGCTCTTTTCTTTCTTTTGGGCTATTGCATCCGTAAGCCATAATTGAAAATAATCCCATTATTATCAATATCTTTTTAAATTCTACCATCATCATATATACATTATATTAAGTTTTTTTAGCCAGTATAACTTCCAGTTCTTCCAGGGTCTTACCCTTTGTTTCGGGCAGTGTAATCAGGACAAATATCAATCCTACTGCACCAAAAGCACCGAAAATGAGGAAGGTAACAGAGTTACCTAAATTAGCAAGCTCCCAGGGAAATACAAGTTGAACAAGAAAGCTGATCCCTGAATTTATAAAGCCCACAAAAGATATTGCCACACCTCTTATCCAGTTCGGGAATAGTTCTGAGAAAAGCACCCACATAACCGGTCCTATGGAAACCGCAAAAGATGCTACAAATCCCAGTATACCCATAAGTATAAGCCATGGATTAATATCTATAGCCCTGGTTATCAAGTCACTCTGGTACTTAAGCAGTACATCTTCACCAAGAGTCCTTGAAACAGCTTTTTTAAAACTCAAATCGCTGTCATAATTTATATCCTGTATCTTGTACCAGTGAGGGCTGTCTATTTTTTCTTTAAGAACTTCAACATCATCAGCGTCAAGGTTATAGGTAGCTTTTGAGAATCCGGCTGATAGCAAGCCCATAAACAATATTATTCCTGAAAGTCCTATAATGAGTAAGAATTTTCTCCCCAGTTTATCGATCAGCCACATTGCCAGGATAGTAAATAACAGGTTAGTCAGACCCACAAATATTGCCTGGGAAAAAGAGGCATCCAATCCTATTCCGGTTTGTTCAAAAATCATTGGGGCATAGAAGAATACGGCATTTATCCCAGTTATCTGCTGTGTGATAGCTACCACTATTCCAATTACCAGGACAAGTCTCAGGGCTGGTTTAAACAGGTCTTTAAGAGAAACTGATTTCCTTCCCTTGTCTTTCTCCAGGTTTTCCTTAAGTGCTCCGAGCACATTTTGTGCCTGTGCTCTGTCAGTAGTTTTTTCAAGTATCCCCAGTGCTTCCTTCTCCCTGCCTTTCATAGCGAGCCATCTGGGGCTTTCAGGTACTGCCAGCAGGAACAGAAAATAAAGCACTGCCGGGAGTGTTTCCAGACCGAGCATCCACCGCCAGTTATATTCATCAATACCAAGGTAACTCACCCAGGACGAAGGATTATCGCCAAGACGCAGGATCAGGTAATTGGTAAAGAATGCAACTGATATACCCAGCACTATATTCAGCTGGTTAAATGAAACCATTGTGCCTCGCACCTTTGCAGGGGATATTTCAGCTATATACATGGGTGCTGTTATCAATGATGCTCCTACACCGAAACCACCTATCATTCTTGCTGTTACAAGGAAAGCAAAACTGGGTGCCAGGGCTGATCCCACAGCTGAAACACCATAAAGAATAGCTGCAACCATTAATACAACTCTTCGACCAAAACGGTCACTCAGGGGACCTGCAATTAACATTGCCAGTGTGGATGTCAATGTTAAAGAGCTCACAGCCCATCCCAGCTGAAACTTAGTAAGGTCAAAGTCGACTTCAATAAACTTCACCACACCAGATATGACGGAAGCATCGAATCCCATAAGGAATCCCCCTAGCGCTACAATTAGGGAGATACGGTATATATAAGTTTTTGATATTGCCATTATTAATTCTTAGTAAAAATTTTATTTCAGTAAATATGAATCACTTCTTTATCTTAATTGATAAACATGTACATGGTCAATCTCCATTACCGCCGGGAAGATATCATCATCTACTCCTTCAACCCCACCATATGTTCCTCCCACAGCTATGTTGAAAAGGAAATAGAATGGCTGATCAAATGGCCAGTTATCCTGGTTATAGCTACCTGGCTTATTATATGTCAGAATTATATTATCAACACTGTCAATGTAGAATTTCAGGTATGTATAGGTCCAAATAAAACCATAAGTATGAAACTCCTCCTCGATTGAAGGTAAGGATACACCTGCAGTTATTGCATTCCCAATAGTGTGATTATTGCTTTCCGTATGAATGGCAGTGCTGAAATGATCGGGGTTCCAGCTGACATATTCCATTATATCAATCTCACCGCACAAAGGCCATGACGTTCCTTCCCGGATCGACCTTCCCAACATCCATATTGCCGGCCACAATCCCGGGCCCTTATAGTCCGGCATTTTTGCTCTGACCTCAAGTCTGCCATATGTAAAACTATCTGTACCATTAATCCTGGAGGATGTATAATCTCCAAGATTCTGGCCTGTACCTGTTTTCCTTACGGTAATCTTTAATGTTCCATCGGAAACTGATGTATTCTCTCCATCCGTATAATTTTGCAGTTCATCATTCCCCCAGCCGGAGGCTCCGGTTTCATGTACCCATTTTTCATTATCAAGCTCTCCGCTTTCAAACTCATCTGACCACACCAGCTCGTAATGATCCAAATAATCAGGATCATCTGCCTGGATGATAATTTCCTTGCTTATGCTTTTGGAAATCTCGTCTCTTTTTATTTCGAGTTCAAGATTGTAGGTAGCGCCCATAGCCAGATATATTACCCTTACTTCACCGGGCACACCATCAATTACCCTTCCCGGATACCTCCATGTAACACTTTCATAATCGCCTGTACTTATATCAGTTAATTTAACCAGGTTGGGTGATCCGCTAAGAATTTCATATTCAAAATCGGGATCAGGTGCACTGTAATTAATACTGACAGTTTTAGTTATTGATTTCTTATCATCTTCATTGCCACTTTTACCCCATATTGTAAGGCTTACTGGATACTCCCCTTTCAATGGATAGAAAACCGTGTAGGTCAGTTTGTTAGCAGGTTGTCTGTTTGTTTGTTCACCATTACCGAAATTCCATTGCATGTAAGCATGTTCTTCCGAGGTAGTGTTAACGAATCTTAAGACATTAGGGTCCTCATCTGATATATCATAGCTGAAATCAGGTGTAAATTCAGGATAACTTTCCTTCTGGCAGGACATCAACAGTACTCCAGGCAGGCTGACGAATAGGGTAAAGAAAACGATAAGAGAAAATGTCCTTGTCATATCCCTATAAAGATTAAGGTTATCAGGTAATAGAATAAAGAAAAGAGAGTTTTATACCGAGATATAAAACTCTCTTCAGTAAGGATTATATTTCTTTTCTACCGTTCGAAAAATTACCGGAATAACTACCCGAACATAATCCTTCTATTGTTAAAAATCCAAACATCTTGTAGTTCTACTCTTCAGCAGGCTTAAAATGCCAGGTCCAGCCTGTTGCCCATGAATTATCCGAGACATAAAGGATCATTTCATCTTCTGTTAATGATATTATCTGGTACACGCCATCGTGATTACCGATGTCATAGCCTGGAGTAATACCACCACCAAGAATATTAGGACCATTTACGTTAAGTGTCTGGTTCTTCACATCAAGTACATAACTACCAACCTCAGGAGTTCCACCCGGTTCAGCCAGATATGTGTAGTTTGCAGCACCATCTAAATCGAATGTCATCGAACCATCGACATCAATAGGTGGCATATCACCTGCTCCTGCATTCCACCACAGTTCAGCCCAGTTATAGGGAGCTGACATATACCAATAGTTAGTGCCATCACCCGGAGCACCTGCATACACCCATGTTTTACCTTCAGCGGTATTGTTGCTTACAAGGTCATACCAGTCCTGGTCGAGCGCATGGTCAAGCTGGTCAATCGTAACATCAATAGTCTTCTCAAAAAATTCCTTTCCAAGAGTACCAACAAATGTGAAAGTTGAAGTCCCGGGAATGGGATAAATAAATGTAACCTTATTGGTAAGTGCCTTACCCAGGTTAAAATTCCAGTATCCGGTCACTCCCGGAGTAGTCATTTCGAGGGTAACCTCGTTACCACCCGTTGTACTCTGGGTGGCTACAAGTGTAACACCGTCAACGGTTGTTGAATTTTCCAGGACATCTCTTTTAACGATAGACTCACACGAAAAGAATGCCAGTGTAAGTAAACCGATAAAAAGACTTAATATTATTTTATTTTTCATAACTCTTATTTTTTTATATTATGAATATTTTAATTACCATCCGGGATTCTGCTGGTATGCACCATTAGACAACCTGACTTCAGTTTCAGGTATTGGTACCAATCCTTTGGTTTCAGGTCTGTAAGTCACACTGTATGTTGCATCAGATCCGGAGTTCCTGACATCAATAGTGTAATCAAATGCCGTATTTACATCGCCCCATCGGACAATGTCAAACCAGCGCAGTCCCTCAAATGCAAATTCATGCAGGCGTTCCTGCTTAAGAGCGTCAAGTGTATATGCCCCCAGCGGATCAAGACCGGCTCGCTCACGAACATCATCCATACCATCTGGAGTCTGTGTAATTTCAGAGTGCATCAGCAGCACATCGGCAAAGCGCATCAGAATGAAATCCTGGGCTGCCCATAGTTGCATGTCATTATTACTCTGGCCATAGATATAATAAAACATACCGGCCACACCATCATCACCATTATGCTGGATCGTGGTATATTTCTTATTGAAGAAACCTGTCTCATGGTCTCCTTTATCACCTTCATAATCCTGGGTTCCCATCTCTGCAACGCCTAGTTCAAGAATTGAACCTTCTCTCCTGGGATCATCTGTATCCCAGCTATTCCACAGGTTGGGATTAACCGGGCCCCAGCCCCAGCCCTGTCCAAAGGGAACAAGTGAGTTATCGCGAAGTCCGAAAAACAGTGGTACCCTGTTGTTATAATACTGACCCCAGCTCCAGTTACCGAAAGCATAGCGTATTGCAAACATGGTTTCGATATTACCGGTACCGAAGGTAGGTGTATGACCATCCTGTCCAATCCATGCCAGGCCTTCATCTTCAGCCCAGGGCAATACTACTTCACCGGCACTGGTATTGACATATGAGTAAGGCCATATATTTCTGAAATCACCAGCAAGGTCATAGCCACTGTTATTAACAACATCATCAAGATATGCAGCTACAGCGCCGGCATTTAGTGATCCACCTTCAGCAAGGGGCAGTTCGCTTGTTGCCTGACCCTCCTGGTTAGTCATATAACCTGTATAGTAAAGGAAGGCTCTTCCCATGTATGCTTCAGCAACCCACTTGTTTGCATGCCCGTAACGGCTGGTTGGTATACTCGGGAAGGGTGTATCAGGCATTGTTTCGATGGCCATTTTCAGGTCAGAAGCAATTTGAGCGTATGTTTCTGTTAAGGTAGCCCTCGGGGCATCCCTTGCAGCATCCACTGAAAGTATCAGGGGTACACCGCCAAAAAACTTAGCCATACGGAAATAAAAGAAAGCCCTCATAAAATAAGCTTCTCCAAGAGCCTGATCCTTAAACTCGGTGGCTTCTGCTTCAGTATAGAAATAATCTGAGAAATCAGCTTCCTGCATTTTCTCAATTATGACATTAACACGATAGATCCCGTTATAGGATATTTTCCACAGGTCATGATAGGTATCTTCTTCAGGGTCGATAAAAGCATCAACTCTCTTTGCAGATTTATCATCAGGGCCACCGCCACCGAGCATCATGTCAGAAAGCAGGTTTGCTGCCAGGTGTTCCATGCTGTGCACACCGGGGGTGTACAATGCATGATAAACACCTGCCATAGCCTCGTTTATATCCTGTGGCGAGCTATAGTAGTTCTCCAGACTCTTTTCATACAGATTTCTCGTATCCAAGTAGTCCTCACCACAACTGGCAATTAATACCAGAAGTGCAGCAGAAATTATATATATTATCTTCTTCATTTGTTATTATTTTTTTCTGTTTAAAAAGAGACACTTAAACCAAACATCACTGTTCTGGCCTGAGGATATAAGCCCAGGTCTATACCTGAGGCCCAGCTTGCATCATGGCCAAAACTTACTTCAGGATCCATTCCCTTATACTTGGTAAAGGTGTAAAGGTTCTTGAAAGCTACATACACCTTGGCACTGGAGACAGCTTTGAAACCAGAAAGCAGTTCGTCCAGCATATAACCAACAGTAAAGTTACTTATTCTCAAGTAATCAGCATCATACATATAAATATCAGATATAAAGTTGGTATTCCTGGAGGATGATGAGCTCAGTCTGGGAATACGGTCTGAGGTTCCTTCACCATGCCAGCGGTTAAAGATATCTGTTGTATAGTTCTGGTCAAAATTGTCGGCGAAAGAACGATAGGATCTCATTATCTGCATTCCGAACCTTCCAATGAGGGTTGCATTTACATATACTCCTTTATAATCGACATGTAATTGTGTACCAAGTTCAAAATCAGGATTCGGGTCACCCAGCATGATTTTATCCTTTTCATCAATGACACCATCAAGGTTCTGGTCTACAAATTTCACATCACCAGGTCTCTGGTCATTGAAATAAGGTTGCCCTTCGGGTGTAACATAAGCTTCCACATCATCCTGGTTCTGCAGGAGTCCATCTGTTTCGTAACCA
>CAZSJH010000060.1:13615-14813 GCA_964607105.1 uncultured Rikenellaceae bacterium
TCCCACTTCGCACCTTGATACTTCTGCCGTTCCCTGTGACAATACATGGGATGGTCCGTGTATTATACCATCGGCATTGGCAATCCTTGTAATCTCATTGTGGTTATGTGCACCCGTAAAAGTAATTCCATAGTTAAGGTCACCGAAACTGTCATTCCATCCTAGGGTCAGTTCGATCCCCCTGTTAAGTATATCTCCACCATTTATCCAGGGGGCATCAGCACCTGATGTTCCAAGTATGGGAGAGATAACGAGCCAGTCCCTGGTCATTTTCCTGTACCAGTCAAAATTAAACAGCATCCTTGAATTAAACAGTCTGGTATCAAAACCAATATTCAGCTGTTCTGATGTTTCCCATGTAACATCCGGGTTTGTTACCCTTGCGGGTAAAGCAGTTGGTGCTGATACAGTTTTTGTATCACCAAAGTAATACCCTGGACTCAGGTATCTTATTGTAGAGCTATATATAAAATTATCAATTGATTGGTTTCCGTTCTGGCCCCAGCTTGCCCTAAACTTGGCAAAATTGAGGTAATCAGCTGCTGAAGACATGAAAGCTTCGTCAGATACTACCCAGCCTACTGCAACTGAAGGGAATATACCCCATCTGTTGCCCTCAGCAAAATTTGAGGATCCATCTGCACGCATAATAGCAGTTAGGAGGTATTTTTCCCTGAAGTTATACTGCACCCTGCCGATATATGACATCAAACCTCCTCCTCCGGCAGCCCAGTCAGCACCCCAGGTACTTATTGAATTGATATCTGTTTTGTCAACATTATTGAGATAAGCATAATCAGGATCCTGGAACCTTGTATCAGACATCCATCCTCCTACCTCCATGTTTATCTGGTTATTGTAGAACTCATTACCCACAAGGGCGGTTATTCTATGATCTCCGAAAACATGGTTATAAGTTACGGTATTTGTCAATGTCCAGTTATTACCAAAATACATATTCTGGTTGGCTGCATCTTTTGGATTGGTATATAATGTACCAAGCGCATATGTAGGACTCCAGGACCTGCCATTACCGAACCAGGCATCAATACCGTAGGATGACCTGATCACCAGGTCTTCGATAGGCTGAATTTCCATATAGATATTTCCAGCCACATTATTTCCTTTGTACCATCCGTAATTATGCCTGTAGAAACATGTTGCAAGCGGATTGGTCTGGTTATTTGACAATCCTTCA
>CAZSJH010000061.1:0-14724 GCA_964607105.1 uncultured Rikenellaceae bacterium
ATATAACAGACTTTTTAATATAAATAACCGAGATGATTTCTAAATATAAAATAATATTGACCAGACTGAAATTAACAGTTTTATTACTTGTTATTGGTTTTGCCGTTTCATCCTTTAAAGCTGAATATGGTGATGATCCTCAATTTTCTGGCCCAAGGGTCAAGAATGTAATTTTGTTAATAGGTGATGGTATGGGGATTGCACAGGTTTCCGGGGCAATGACAATAAGCGGGTATAACCTGAATATGACCACAACAAAACACATAGGTTTTGCAAATACACAGTCGTATGATAATTATGTAACTGATTCTGCTGCAAGTGGAACTGCTATATCTTCAGGGAAGAAAACGCGAAATGGTATGCTTGGAATGGGGCCTGACAGTACTGATGTTGAGCTTATAACTGAATTACTCAGGGAAAAGAAGGGGATGTCTTACGGGGTCGTAAGCACAAGTGCAGTTACTCATGCAACACCAGCATCATTTGTTGCACACAATGTCAACAGGAACGATTATGAAGGGATTGCTCTTGATTTTGTAAGAAACCAACCAGAAGTATTTATTGGTGGAGGTAAATCACACTTCAATAAACGGAGAGATAAGCGCAACCTGATAAAAGTCCTTGAAAATGATGGTTATGAAGTTGTTTATACATTAAAAGACCTGATGCAGGTTACTGAAGATAAAGTGGCCGGACTGCTGGCAGATGTACATATGCCGCGATATTCCGACGGCAGAAGTAATATGCTTCCTGAAGCTACTAATATAGCTATTAAATTACTTAATCGAAATGAAAACGGGTTCTTCCTTATGGTTGAAGGGTCTCAGATCGACTGGGGCGGACATGATAACGATCCGCAGTATATAATAGAAGAGGTCTATGATTTTGACCTTGCAGTAGCTGTGGCTCTTCAGTTTGCAGCAACAGATGAAAACACACTTGTCATAGTTACTGCAGATCATGAAACTGGGGGGATGGCCCTTCCGGGTGGTAATCTTGAAGACAGATCAGTGATAGCCAGTTTTTCAACTAATGGACATACTGGAGTGGTAGTACCTGTTTTCGCTTTTGGAGCAGGAGCTGAGAATTTTACAGGTTTTTTTGAAAATACTGACTTTTTTGATAAAATAAAACAAGCTCTCCGGGTGCGCTAGAAACCAATGGTGATGAGATCAAAAATTGCATGTTTATTTATACTCCTGTTTATAAATGGCATTCTTAAATCTCAGGACACTAGAACTCTTGAGGTAGACTCCCGTATAACCATTAGTCCGCTGCTTTGCGAAATTTCTGGCATGTGCCTTCATGACGGTGTGATTTATGCCATTAATGACGGGGGTAACGGTTCATATATTTTTATGCTTGATCTTGAAACCGGTAAACTGATTGATAATTACAGGCTTCGTAATATCCGGAATAAGGACTGGGAAGAACTTTCAGTGTTCAAAGGTAAACTGTATATAGGTGATTTTGGTAATAACAACGGGAAGAGAAGAGACCTTGCCATTTACAGGATAAGTATTGACAGTATTAAATATCCTGAACCACCTGTTGCAACAACTCAAATAAAATATTCGATTAAGGCGGAATCAAAAGCTAGAAAAAGTGAAAATGAATGGGATTGTGAGGCGATGACCGTCACACCTGAAGGGATTTATTGTTTTTCGAAAAATAGAAAGGATTTGACCACAAGCATGTATAATGTGAAAGAAGGCAATAAGGATATACTTAGCCCGGTCGATTCATTCAAAACCGGTTTCCTGGTTACCGGTGCATATTATCATAGCCAGGGTAAATCCTTGTTTCTCTGTGGTTATTATAAAGATGAAACTTATTTGTTGCATTTTAAAAACACCAATGAGGTAAGGTTCTCAGAGGAATATACCAAGTATGTTTTACCTGAATTAAAATCCACACAGGTCGAATCAGTCTTTGTTAGCGGGAATTATATTTACCTTGCGTCAGAAAAGACTTCGATGCAACAGGCGATTTACAGGGTCAAGATTATGGACCTTGAATAATATGAAACAGGAACCGGAAAATACAGGTATTAAACTTCCCCTGGTCGAACAATTCTATTCAATACAGGGTGAAGGATTTCACACGGGTAGAGCTGCATATTTCATACGTATAGGAGGCTGTGATGTAGGGTGTAACTGGTGTGATACAAAATTTGCATGGGATCCAGAGTCCTGGGAGATGACTAATATTAATTCAATAATAAAAGGAATAATAGATTCAGGTGCTGATTCAGTGGTGGTAACAGGAGGGGAACCGTTGATGTATAACCTGGAACCATTTTGCAGGGAATTGAAGAAGTTGAACATAAAAACGTACCTTGAAACTTCAGGTTCCCATAAGCTGACAGGTATATGGGATTGGATATGCCTTTCACCAAAAAAAAATCTCCCCCCAACTCTGGATATTTGTGGTTTGGCAGGGGAATTGAAGGTAATAATAGAAGATAAGGATGATTTTTTATGGGCTGAAAAATACATGAACAGCGTGACACCAGGATGTAAATTGTATCTTCAACCAGAATGGAGCAGCTATAAAAGAATTATGCCTGCAATTATTGAATATGTTAAAAACCATAGCGAATGGTCAATATCACTACAGAGTCAAAAATTCATGGGCATACCTTAATAGTATTTTTAAAGGCTATTATAATATTATTGCTTCTCATTCAGCCTGCTTTATTGCTGCCCCAGGAGCTTCATACCAGATCAAATAAAGCCTTAAAGTCTTATAACGATGGCAGGGAAGCATATGATTTTTTAAACTATAAAGAAGCCGAAAGACACCTTCTTGATGCAGTTGAAAATGATCCTGGATTCATAGAAGCATATCTAATGCTGGCTGAGTTATCGAAGGATATGCTTAATTACAGTCAGTCTGCCAGTGCCTATCGTGAAGCTATGCTCATTGATTCAGTCTTCTTTGTACCGGCATGGTTCGGATATGGTGAAGTTCAGTTTATGTTAGGGAATTATGCTGAAGCAAAAAGTAAGTTTGTTCTGTACCTGCAACTCGGAGGAGAAAAATCCGTTAATGCCGTTAAGGCACAGATGTTTATCAGAGATTGCGATTTTGCTTTGGAGGCCATATTAACTCCTGTTGATTTCAACCCGGTTAACATGGGTGAGGCCATTAACACTACCAATGATGAATACTGGCCTGCTATTACTGCTGATGACAATATGCTGCTGTTTACCCGGCAGAACAGAGTTAGAGGTCGTAACCTGATGGGCAGTGCATTACAGGAAGATTTCTATTACAGTTATCGTGAAAATGGGTGCTGGATTCAGGCAAGAAACGCCGGGTCCCCTCTTAATACCTCATACAATGAGGGCGCACAAACCTTGGAGGCAGCTGGTAATTACATGTATTTTACAGCCTGTAACCGGGAGGATGGCAAGGGAGGGTGTGACATATATTATTCGGCCAGGACAGAGGCCGGGTGGAAGAAAGGAATAAATATAGGCAGCCCCTTAAACACATACTATTGGGAATCTCAACCTTCACTTTCCTCTGATGGCTCCAGGCTTTTCTTTGTAAGCAATCGCCCGGGAGGATATGGAGGAATGGATATATGGGTAAGTAAACTGGTGAAAGACGGGCGGTGGTCAGAACCTGTTAACCTCGGGAATATTATTAATACCTCCGGTGATGAAATGTCTCCATTCATACATTTTGATGGTAAAACACTTTATTTTTCGTCCAATGGCAGACCTTGCATGGGAGGCTTTGATATTTTTATGTCTCGCCTGAAACCTGACAGTACATGGTCCGATCCTGAAAATCTTGGCTATCCTATTAATACACAGACCGATGAAATAGGTATGATAATTAATTCATCAGGACAGGTAGCATATTTTTCCTCCAAAATAAATCCTCTTAAAGGAAGAGATCTGTACTACTTTGTAATGCCTGAATTTCTAAGGCCTGATCCTGTGTCCTACCTTAAAGGCAAGGTGATTGACAGGATTACAGGCAGAAACCTGAAAGCTACATATGAGCTGATTAATTTAAGTACAAAGAACAGGGTGGTTCAGTCATTTACTGATTCAGAAGGAAATTTTCTTGTATGCCTGCCTTCAGGGTATAATTACGGTATAAATGTAAGCTGCGAAGCTTATCTTTTCTTTTCTGAAAATTTTATGCTGGAGGGTGAACACAGTTCAGTTGAACCTTTTGAAAAAACTATACTATTAAGTCCCATCCAGGTTGGCCAGTATATGACCCTGCATAATATTTTCTTTGCTTTCGACTCATGGGATCTGAGGGAAGAATCATTACCCGAGTTGGATAAGCTTTTCTCATTGATTGCCGGCAACCCGGGTCTTACTGTTGAAATTGGTGGCCATACAGATTCTACAGGCACTGATGAACACAACCTTGTGCTTTCTGAAAAAAGAGCTCTTGTAGTACGTAATTATCTAATAGACAGAGGTATAGCTCCTGACCGCCTCCATTACAAGGGATATGGTGAGAAAGTGCCCCTGTATGACAATGATAGTGAAGAGGGAAAACGAAGGAACAGGCGGACTGAAATACGGATAATTGAAATTTCCGAATAATAATGATAAAATAAAAAAAAAGAGCACCCTGAAAGGTGCTCTTATACCCATTTTAGGCAGACATATAAAACAGGTGAAAGGATTCTGATTATTATCAGATTGCGATTCTGGATGAAATATGTTCAGAATTTCCTTCTTTCATAATATTGGGTTCGGGAACTGAGAAATACATAGCAGTTCCACGTACACCATTGGGCCTTAACCACAACTTGCCATTCATACTCTCAATGAGCTTACGAGAAAGCATGAATGAAACAGTATTAAATGTGCTCTGATATTTACCCAGGCATTTAGTAATATTGTCACAGGTAAGTAATTCCCGATTCTTTGTGTAACCATTACCCGAATCAATAACGTAAAATTCAGTAAGGTTTTTTTGCTTCCTGTAACCAATCATGATGTAACCTGATTCCGTGTTCTCAAATGCATTGAAAAAGAGGTTCTTTAAAACCCGATTAATTTTCTCTTTATCAATATACATTGAGTCATCTCCGGATTTTTCATCAAGCAGTAGTGTAACCTTCTTCTCGTCAAATCTGCATATGGAATTATTAATATCATCAAGAAGATCTTCCAGTAAGGTTTTAAGTTTACATTTTGTAATAGTTGACCTGGGGATATCGGAGTCAATCAATGCCGAATCAAGGAAATTATCAAATAATGCAATTAACTGATCGCATGAAGTCATGATATGCCTGTTATACTCGTCCCTTTGTTCAACCGTGCAGTTGTCATTATTGCTCAGGAAGGTAAACGCAACTATAGAGTTCATATATGTTCGTACTTCATGAGACAATCCTGTAAGTAAATTAGGAGTATTCAACATATCAGTATGTTGCACAGGATTTTTATTATCTGACTTTTTCATATCAGCTGGTTTCGATTCCTTTTCCGTATTTCTCCCAAAAGTCATAACCTTCTCCTTTGCTTAATTCATCTCCAATGATTGATTGTTCTGACTAATCAATTCTTTTTAAAAGTTTTTTTGCTTCTTTCTTATGTCTGTTCCCGGAGTTCCCAATTTCCTCCAGCATTTGTTTTGCAGTGATTTTATCATCTATCTGCAAATAGCACACAGCAAGGTAGAAGCAGGCATCTTCAATAAAAAGGTTATCGCTGTCTTCAACCACTTTAGTGAAGGCTCCTATGGCTTCCTTGAACTGACTGATTTGCATATGGGAAGATCCTTTCAGAAACTCAACCTGCATATCCGCGTCTACAATCTTGTTGAACCAGATTATAGCCTCGGTATAATTTCCTGAATTATAATATTCTGTAGCTTTTGCATAGGCTTCATCAATTATTGAAGAAGATGAACGCGATTCTGAAAACGGAACATATTCAGGTGAATACTTGTCAGCGATACTTACATCACCATTGTTTTTTATTATATATAGGCTGAAGGTACCTATAAGTACCAGTCCAGCAAACACAGCAGCGTACTGAATAATGTGCTTGCTCGTGACTTTTCTTTTTGCGGCAGTTTTTCTGTGCCGTATTTCGGCATTCATGAGACTTTGCCTGAAGGCAATAGCTTCCTGGTTTTCAATATGCTTGTTAATGTTTTTACGTAATTCAAGCTCTTTCTTTAAGCCAGGATTACCCTTAAGTTCTGCCTCAAACCATTTTTTTTCGGCTTTTTGCATATTCCCCTCGAGGTATCTTTCGAGGTACCGGTTGAACTCAATTTTTTTCATAATTTCTTATATTTCATCTGAACAATATATATTATATTATAATAAATACCTTATAATCAGTTTAATACAGGCAGATAATTTTAATTATTGCCTTTTCTCCTAACCTGAATTCAGTGCTTTTTACGATATGTCGCACAAGCAATAATGCCTGTCTCGTGACATATTAAGCATGCTCCATTTCACCGGCATTATTTTAGTTAGCCGATGACCGGTTTCCCGGTTTCACTCTTTTACAGATCGCTGTATTTCTTTTTTTCTCCCTGGTTTAAATCTCAGGTTCTGTGACTGGCGGAAGTGACATCCCTTTTTCTCCATCGGAGTTTCCACCGCGCACGAGTATCATTTCTTCATCTGAAAGTAAAAAATCATTAAATCTTTCCAGCTCATCTTGATTTAGTTTTTTCATCATTCTAATTCTTTGGTTACACATTTAATTAATCGGGTTTACGTTACATATATACATGTTGTTTTTGCCTCGTTTGTGACATGTGAAAGAGTACTTTTTTTTAGAATATTTTCTAAATACCAGTTAGTCAGGAAGATATGTTGATACTTTTTTTTGGCTTTTAGAGTTCTTATTTTGATATTTGAAGGCACAGAGCAAAAACCTTAAAGAAGATCAAGTATGTTTTCCAGGTTCGTCCTTATACTGATTCTAGTTATGTTTTGTTTCAATCCTGGTGCAAAAGCCTTCCAGGATATTCCATATAATGAAAACGATTCATTAATAGTACGGAAGCTTGATGACTTTAAACTTGCGATGCAGAGCAACAGTCCGGACGCGGGTGGATATTATGACTGGGTACTGCAATATATTAGTTCTCATAATATTAGAGATAGCATCTTGTTGTCAGATTGTTTCTATTACACCGGAACATATAATTATCTGGAGCATCTATATCCTGAGGCCATCGGACTTTTGCAAAAATCCCTCGATTACAGGATGGCTGTAGACAGCATTGATGACATTTATGCACGTGCAAGATCCAATCTGGCACTATCATATATGTATATGGGAAATAATGAGCAAGCTCGTGAAAACCTGGAATTAGCATTGAGTACAAGGGAAATGCTTTTTGGGACTGATTCACCAAATATCCTGAGAACTTTACTTAACCTTTCAGCAATTTATATTGATATGAATATGAATGAAAGGGCGCTTTCATACTCATTAAGGGGTATTCAGCTGGCAGAAAAGAACATGGACATGACCAGCAGGGGTATACTAATTAATCTTTACTATAATTCGGGAGTATCATATGTGAGTATTTTTGATTATACCCGGGCAATACAAAACTTTGAACTGATGCTTTCGCTGACTGAAGAAAGCGGAAACGTGGATATTGAAAGGCTGATCAGGTCATATAACTCAATCGCGGTGTGTAATTATGAACTCGGTAATTCAGATATATCAAATCAATATTTCCAGAAAGCGCTGGATTTAATTGATTCGGATGAAGTACCAGTAAGGCTGGTAAATTCCGTATACGAGAATTATGCTTTTTTACTGGCTGACACTGATATGTTTGATGAGGCTGAACGCTATTTACTGTTAACAGCTAAGGTGGCAGAAAAAGAATTTGGTAATAATAGCAGGGATCATATTATACAGTTACTCACGTACACATATTTCCTGATACAATACAGACAGAATTACAGTAATGCTGAAAATGTATTGAATACAATACTGACATACGTCGATACACACTACGAAGACCTCAGGGTAAAGAACGAAGCATTCCTGTATTATTCCAGGATATTGTATCATACGGGAAGATTCTCGGAGGGCTTGAAATATATTGATAAAGTAATAAGTGACTCTTTAGAGATGTCAGTAGGTACGATGCCATTCGTATTTCTTCAAAAAAGCAAAATCTTATTTGATATAAACAGAAATAACAATAATATACAGGATCTTGAAGATGCTCTCGTGGCATCAGGGCAGGCTATTGAGGCTATTGAGGAAACCAGACTTAAGATCCAGCAGGACGAGAGCAGGAGCAAGGTTTCGGGAAGATATATTGATGCTTATGACATGACAGTTACAGTATTATATAAGCTATTCACCATTACCGGAAACCCCGATTATTGTAAAAAAGCTTTAATAATATCTGAAAAATCAAAAGCTGCCAGCCTGCTTGCTGCAACCAGAAATAACAGGGCAATGAATTTCCACCTTCCTGATGATCTGGCAAGGCAGGAAAGAATTTTACTGGCCGATTTAAGGGACTATAATGAAGCTATATATAACGAATCTTCTAAACAGAACCCTGATAGTGAACTTATTGATAACTATCGCCTTCTAAGCTTCAGGGCAAGTGCCCAATATGATTCACTAGTCCAGGTTTTTAAAAATAAATATCCAAGGTACTATAACCTCAGGCACAGCACCTCAGTAAGCAATGCCGATGATATACGTAAAAGCATTGGGAGAGATGGTAATTTTATTGAATATTACCTTTCAGACAGTCTCTTGTATATTTTCCTTGTTAACCGTGAAACACTCGAGATCATATCTGATAGTTCAGGAAATGAGCTCAGGAACCTGATAGTAGAATTCAGGAATATATTAACCAATCCAATAATAGTAAATGGCACCAGGGCACAATACCAGCAATATATTACCCTGGCCAATAAATTATATAATAAACTTGTTCTTCCTGTGAAGGACTACCTTATATCTGACAGGATAATTATTTCAGGTGATGACATACTTTCATATATTCCGTTCGAAGCACTAATAAGCGAAATGCCTGGTTACACTGAAATAAATTACAGGGGACTTTCCTATCTACTTAATGAATTTGAGATAATATATGAGTACTCAGCTACCATTATGTCGGAAACTTTATCTTCAAGAAGAAGTATCTCTAATAATGTTCTAAGCTTTGCTCCTCAATATACCGGTAAACTCAAGGTAAAAGAGCTTCTGATGAACAGGCAGTTACAAAATGAGAACCTTGGCAACATAACAGGGGCAAGAGAGGAAGCAATATACATAAATAAGTTGCTCGGAGGCGATCTTTACATTGATGACCGGGCTACAGAGAGTGCATTTAAAAGAAATGCAATTAAGGGCGATATAATACACCTGGCTATGCACACACTGTTGAACGATAATGACCCAATGTATTCAAAAATGATATTCAGCATGGAAAGTGACAGTATTGAAGATGGCCTGCTCAATACTTATGAAGTTTATAATATTCCCGTAAAATCAAAAATGCTGTTTCTTAGCTCCTGTAATACAGGTACAGGATATCTACAATCGGGTGAAGGAGTCATGAGTCTCGCCAGGGGATTCTTCTATTCGGGTAGCCCAAGTGTGATAATGTCTCTCTGGGAAGTTGACGATCATTCAGGAAGTGATATAGTAAAAGTTTTCTATACAAATCTTAAGAAGGGGTTAACAAAAAGTAAGTCTCTCAGAAAAGCAAGAATGGATTACCTGGAACAGGCAGATCAGATGAGATCCCATCCTTATTTCTGGAGTACACTGGTGATAATGGGAAATGATGAGTCGGTTTATTTGCCGTTTAAGCGTTATGTTCTCTTAGTAGTTTTGCTTCTGATTGTTTTCCTCGCAGGAAGGTTCTTTTACAGGTCCGGAATATAATCACCAAATTCAGGATCTGCTTTTACTATTTTAAGGAGAGCTTCTTTACAGAGGTATTTCTTCCTTCGCGCATAATCTTCTGATTTATATTTCATGGCACGTGCAATTTCTTTATAGTCCTTCCCCGTGATAACCATGTTGAGTACTTCCCTGCATTCAGGCTTAAGTTTCAGAAAAGACCTTTGTACTATTTGTTCCAGTGGTGTGTCAAGTAAGCTGGTAGGATCAAAATCGTCACTGAGATCCGTATCCAGTTCCACATTCTTCTTCTTCTTCCTGAGATGTTCGTGCCATAAATTCCGGGAAACACCAAAGATATATCCCTTCACATCTGTTGACTCATTGAGGTTGTTTTGCTGTATCTTCTTAAAAATTACCATCATGACATCCTGGAATATATCATACGCATCATCCTCCGTACCGGTATTCTTCAGTATATATGATTTTATGGTATCGAAAAATGTGTCATAGAGGTAGTTAATCGATTTTTCATCCCCTTTTCGTATTCCCTCTATTAATCTTTTATCTGAGTGTTTTTTTAACACATCAAAATATTTCTTGGGGCAAATATACTATTTCCAGTATAATTAACTCAATGATTTTGTACCATTAAGCATATGGAAGGCAATATTTGAATAGAACTAAATTATAAATATATTTACAATGATTTAACTACAAATAAATATGTCATTCCCCTTCCAAAGGCAAGCAGATGCTATGGACTGTGGCCCGGCCTGTCTGCAGATGGTTGCAAGTTTCCATGGAAAAAAATTCAGCCTTCCTGACTTGAGGGAACGTTCTTATATAACGCGTGAAGGAGTTTCGTTCCTCGGTATATCTGAAGCGGCAGAATCAATTGGCTTAAGAACATTAGGGGTGCGGATCCCCTTTTCTAAGCTTGCCGACGATACCCCATTGCCATGTATCGTGCACTGGCGGCAAAAGCATTTTGTAGTGGTGTATAAGATTAAGAGAGGGATTGTATATGTTGCCGACCCCGCACGGGGACTCGTAAAATACACAAGGGATGAGTTTGAAAAAGACTGGTCAATGACCCTTCTGAATGAAGAAAAGGTGGGACTGGTAATGATTCTGAAGCCAACACCGTCATTTTATGATCAGGAAGAGGATAAAGAGAGAAAGACAGGTTTCAGGTTTCTTATGCAATATATTAAGCTGTATAAGAAATATTTCTTTCAGATTTTTCTTGGCTTGTTCATAGGCAGCATTATACAATTGATCTTCCCATTTCTTACCCAGGCTGTAATAGATATTGGAATAAATACCAGAGATCTGGGCTTCATATATCTCGTGCTGTTTGCTCAATTGGCTCTTATAATCGGAAGAATGACAGTTGAATTCGTTCGTGGATGGCTGCTATTGCATATAAGTACCAGGGTTAATGTGGCTATAATTTCCGGCTTCCTTTATAAGCTGATGGCATTGCCAATATCTTATTTTGATAAAAAATTGAGTGGAGACCTGTTGCAGAGAATTGAGGATAACCAGCGAATAGAATCATTTCTCAGCAACACATCCCTGAGCGTATTGTTCTCCTTCGTTAACCTCCTGGTTTTTGGAATAGTACTGGCAATATACAGCTTTAAAATATTACTGGTTTTTCTGATTGGAACTATCATCTACATAACATGGGTGACGTTTTTTATGAAGCCACGTGCAAGACTGGATCACAGGAGGTTCAAACAGCTGTCCGAGAATAATGCCAAACTGATTGACATTATTTCCGGTATGCAGGAGATTAAACTCACACAAAGTGAAACAAGTAAAAGATGGGATTGGGAAAATCTTCAGGCTTCGCTCTTCAAAACAAGGGTAAAAGCGATGAGCCTCTCACAATACCAGCTGGCAGGGGGAAAGTTAATAAATGAGATATCCAACGTTCTGATAACAATTATTGCGGCAATGGCAGTATTATCAGGGAGTATGACCCTTGGTATGATGCTTGCTGTCCAGTTTATAATTGGTCAATTGAATATCCCGGTAAATCAGATGGTAGTGTTTTTCAGGACAGCTCAGGATGCTAAGATGAGCCTTGACAGGTTATCAGAAGTGCATACAAGTGAGGAAGAAGAGTCTGAGGAGGATATGAAGGTAAAAAGCCTGCCGGCAAACAAGAGTATCTATGTAAATGGCCTCTCGTTTCAGTATGAAGGACCTCGTTCTCCTTTCGTACTGAAAGATATCGATATCGTTATACCTGAAAAGAAAATTACTGCCATAGTTGGTACCAGTGGCAGTGGTAAAACCACATTATTAAAATTGATACTCGGGTTTTACCAACCGGAGGAAGGAGATATAATGATCGGGGATACAAACCTTGGAAACCTGAGTCTTAAAGTATGGAGGCACAGGGTGGGGGTGGTAATGCAGGATGGGTATATATTCCCTGACACCATCGCAAATAATATTGCTCCGGGGATAGAGATAATTGATAGTGAGAAATTGCTAAAAGCTGCTACAATTGCTAACATAAATAACTTTATTGATACCTTGCCACTAGGTATAAATACACGGATAGGAAATAACGGGCATGGCCTTTCACAGGGTCAAAAGCAAAGAATATTAATAGCAAGAGCGGTATATAAGGACCCTGAATACCTGTTTTTTGATGAGGCTACAAATTCCCTGGATGCAGCCAATGAAAAACAAATTGTGGCAAATCTTAATGAGTTTTTTCCGGGAAAAACAGTTATGGTTATAGCCCACAGATTAAGTACTGTGCGTAAGGCTGATAATATAGTGGTAATTGATAAAGGGAGGATAATTGAGACTGGTACACATGAGGATCTGATTGGCAGAAAAGGTATTTATTATAACCTTGTACGAGACCAGTTAGAACTTGGTAACTAATTAATTATGAGAAAACAATCTCATGATATAAGATATTCGCAACCAGTGGAGGACATTATGAATACACCTCCAGGTTCAACAATTCGTTGGGGAACTGCTATAGTAACACTGGCAATTATCCTGCTTATATTCATATCGTGGATCATAAAATACCCTCATATAGTAAGGGCTGAGGCAGTGATTACAACAGAAAATCCACCTGCAAATATTGTGGCACGGGTTTCAGGCAATATCGAAAACCTTTTTGTCAATGACGGAGATATTGTTTCTTCAGGTTCAATCCTGGGCATAATGGAAACTACCGCTTCTTATGAAAGTATAAAGTGGCTTAGTGGAATGCTGGATACCATAAGATCAGAAGATATGCCGACTTCATACAACGACTTGGAAATCAAATTACCTGATAACCCCGTGCTTGGAGAGATACAAGACCAGTATTCAGCCTTCCGTAAAGCATACTATGATTATATTAATCATATCCAGATCGATTACTACGGAAAGAAAATTGAAGCTGTTCAAGACGAAGTTATAAGCATTAAGGACTATATCAGCCAGCTTAAAAATAAGGAAGGCCTAACAGCTACTTCCCTGGAAATAGAAAAGAACAAATACCTGAGAGATTCCCTTCTTAATGAACAGGATATATTGCCTGATGCAGAACTGGAAAATTCAAAACAGAAATATTACTCAACAAAAATTGAACTCGTTCAGGTTAGCCTGGAAGCAGCAGCAAGAAGAATAGACCTTGCTTCCAAAAATCAGGAACTGCAGGATTTAACTGCCGCACGTGAAGAGGAAAGACAAAAATATAGATCAACCCTGGATAATGAACTTCTTAAACTTAAAACAAGACTCGACTGGTGGATCCAGAACTACTTGCTGGTTTCACCAATTGATGGGAAAGTGACTTTTACCAGTTTCTGGTCGGAATACCAGTCTGTAAGGGAAGGTGAAACAGTAATGACTGTTGTCCCCGGAGGTAAAAATGAGATAATTGCCCGAATAAGAATACAAATGGCAAGCTCGGGCAAAGTGAAGGAAGGTCAGGATGTGAATATCCAGCTCGAGGCTTACCCATATCTTGAGTATGGAATGGTACATGGAATTATCAGATCGAAGTCGCTTGTACCGCAGGATAATTTATATGTGGTGGATGTGGAATTACCGGACGGTCTTTCAACTTTTTACGGCAAACATCTCGAATTTAACCAGAATATGTCTGGAAGAGCTGAGATAATAACAGAAGATATGAGATTAATTGAAAGACTAATATATCCATTTAAGTACCTGGTGGAAAAGAACAGGAGATCAGAATATTCTCAATAAGCGGATATTTACTAATAATATATTTAGATTCTTTAGTATTTAATCCTGCCGGAATAGCAGAATTATGTTTATAAGTTACTGTCTGACAGTTATTAAATATTAAAATTATTATTCTTTGAGATTTTCTAAATAATTCGATATTTTCGTAACCTTGATTGGTTTCAGATTTAAACAATTGATAAATCTGTTAATGTGCTAAAATATAAGGATTAATTATGAGTGCTATAAATCCTGGTGATTCTGTTCGTGATGAACAATTCGAAGCAGATGATAAATCTGCCGAAACTAATATTGAAGAAAGCAAAGTTGAAGCTAATGGTAAGGCTCCGGAGGACAGGAAGGAAGAGGAAGAGGAAGATGAAAAGGTATCTGATGGTGATGAGGTTTTAGATTCCAAAGCGGAGGAAAAGTCGGAGGACAGGAAGGAAGAGGAAGAGGAAGATGAAAAGGTATCTGATGGTGATGAGGTTTTAGATTCCAAAGCGGAGGAAAAGTCGGAGGACAGGAAGGAAGAGGAAGAGGAAGATGAAAAGGTATCTGATGGTGATGAGGTTTTAGATTCCAAAGCGGAGGAAAAGTCGGAGGACAGGAAGGAAGAGGAAGAGGAAGATGAAAAGGTATCTGATGGTGATGA
>CAZSJH010000062.1:0-14330 GCA_964607105.1 uncultured Rikenellaceae bacterium
TGCGCCTGAACTTCCCACCTATGCGGCTTACGATGTCCTGATAAATTCCGAGAGGGCATAATATGGAACAGTAAGATCTCCCTGTAGTCAGTGTAAGGGCCAGAACAAAAATGAATCCTGCCGATGCAAGCGCCGGTACGTTGATGAAATTCATCAACGATGGTACAAACTGAAGGTAAAGAATGAAATTAAACCACTTATCGGGAATGATGTGCCGGAAATCTATAAAGGATAGAGTAATGATAATGAATATCAAAACTGCCAGAACTATCCTGGCTGTTCTTAAGGCAGAAGATCTCATCCGTAAGTCTTACATTTTTATTTTGTGAATATTCAGGTTTTCAATATCCATTCTACCAATACCCTTCTTGCTGGCCAGGGGGATATAATCTATCTGTTCCGGGGTCATCTTTATCATGCTGGCAGCTGCTGTATCGGCAGCCAGCATATCTGTTGAGATTATCTGTGCCTTCATTTCCACGGAATCGCTTACTGATACTCCCTGCGGCCCATTTCTCATCATCACCCTGTAACAATCAATAATATTGAGTGTTGGTTTCTTTTCAAAGGTAGCATAATCGGCTATGCACTGGTGAAGGTTATTGGAATGCCAGAATCCCCTGTCCCATACATTACCCATAAGATTCTTCATGGTAGCGGTCATCTTGGTGCTTGAATGATGTTTCAGAACGGGCACATTAATGAACACATCCGATTCCAGAATCAGTTCATGCACCTTTGCCTTTTTCAGTATACTGGCACCCGGTATATCCACTTCATGGTAATATTTCTCCGTATCTGCCGGTACTATTTTTGCGCCTGCATCTTTTGCAGCTTTTTCAATCCCGGAATTCTTATATGACTTAACCCAGTTATGGCATGTATGATCAAAAACATAAACCTTATCGGCTCCTGCCCTTATGCAATGTTCTACTATACGCTTTATAAGCAGTGGATTTGTATTTGCTGCCATTTCAGGGCTCCTGTCCCATCCAATATTGGGTTTAATTACCACTGTCTGGCCTTTTCTAACGAAATTCGTTATTCCTCCAAGTGCACTTATCCCTTTATCAAACATAGCATCCGGTTCACCTCCCATCACTGCAACCATATCATAAGCCGGAGCGCCTGGTGTGGAAGCCCACAGTTTGTTATATCCACCCAGATTAAAAGCTGCACCTGCAGCAACACCTGCTCCCAATGATTTTATAAAGAAATCTCGTCTTTTCATTTTATTCATTTATTTACTGAATGCAAATATTCAAATTTATTGTAATACTGCAAAATAGCAGTATTAGTATTTTAATTATTATGCTTAATATTATCTTAGCAGTTGTTTTAAATACAATTTCTATGAATATTCTCTATTACGAATGTTTTTCCGGAATAAGCGGGGATATGAACCTCGGGGCAATGATCGACCTTGGAGTTGACAAAGATTATCTTATAGGTGAATTAAAGAAACTTAATCTTGAAGGGTGGAAAATGCGTGTTGAAAAAGACCAGCGCCATGGCATAACGGGCACTAAGGTGAGTATTGTTATGACCGAACAAGAACATAAACATCGTCATCTGTCGGATATAGAAAATATTATAGGTAAGAGTAAGCTGGCCAATACTGTAAAAGGAGTCGCCCTTGAAATTTTCAGGAAAGTTGCTGAGGCTGAATCAAAAGTACATGATATACCGGTTGACAAAGTGCATTTTCACGAAGTTGGTGCCATCGATTCCATAATAGACATAACAGGAGCAGCCATATGTTATGTCAACCTGGGAATAGAAGATGTAATTGTATCACCTGTTGAACTGGGGAGTGGATTTGTAAGATGTGCACATGGTTTGCTTCCCGTACCTGCACCGGCCACAGCAGAAATACTGCAGGGAATCCCCGTGCACAAAGGCAGAGTAGACTTTGAAGCAACAACACCTACAGGTGCGGCAATAATAAGCACACTGGCAAAAAGGTTTGAAAGTGAAGTGAATATGGAGATTCATAGAACAGGTTATGGCATTGGCCACAGAAACAATCCTGATCTGCCCAATGTACTGAGGGTTTACCTTGGTAAAACAAGCGCACAGGAAGTTACCGGTCATTTAGCATACCAGGTTGAGTGCAACATTGATGATATGAATCCTGAGATGTATGAAAACCTCGTTAATGAATTATTTGAAGCAGGCGCCGCAGATGTGTTCCTGACAAATATTATAATGAAGAGAACCAGGCCGGGAATAAAAGTCAGCATTATTTGCCAGACCGGTGATATCGAATCTATAAAAGAAGTCCTCTTCACAAATTCAACCACCCTGGGTTTAAGAATAACAAAATTCGACAAACATACCGTTAGCAGGCAAATAAACAAAATTGATACAGCATACGGACCTGTAACAGTTAAATATGCTTATCATAATAATAAACTTATATCTGCGAAACCCGAAATATCTGACTGCATAAGCATTGCGGAAAAAAATAAACTACCTCTCATCGAGGTATATAATAATATTTTAGCAATTATTCATGGAAGCAAGGGATAGAATAAATCAGCTTTCCAGTCCTTTTAACAACTCTGATAATATTCTCGTTGCATTTTCGGGAGGAGTTGACAGCACTTTTCTTTTATATGTGCTGAAGATGTTTTCCCGTGCTAAAGTATCTGCAGTAACCATTAAAACCCCATATATACCAGCCCGGGAGATAGAAGAAGCCATAAGGTTCTGCAAAGACATGAATATTGAACAAGATATTATAGATATCCCCATTCACAGGTCGGTCCTTTTAAATCCACCTGACAGGTGCTATAAATGCAAATCGATATTATTCGGACGTATTAAGGAATACGCTGAGGCAAAAGGTTTCAATATAATAGCCGATGGTAGTAATGCAGATGACAGTGAAGATTACAGGCCGGGCATGAAAGCACTGAAGGAACTCGATATAAGAAGCCCCCTGCTCGAAGCCGGTTTTACAAAAGAAGAAATAAGAAAACATCTCAGGGATTTTAAACTTGAAATCTGGGATAAACCTGCATATGCATGCTTGCTGACCCGGATTCCCTATAATACAAGAATTACTATAAGCGATCTCAGGCTAATTGAAGAATCCGAAAGGTTACTGCACAGTATGGGATTTCCAGGCGCACGAGTACGATTGCATAAAAATATTGCCCGCCTTGAGATCAACACGGGCTATTTCAATAAGATCCTTGAAGATGATATAAGGGAAAAAATAATAATGGAATTCAAAACACTTGGTATTGAATTTATCAGCCTTGATCTTGAAGGATACCGCACTGGCAGCATGAATCAAAAAAAATAAGGATAATATGAACAGGGAAAGATTAAGAAAAATACTCGAGAACCTATCGGAAGGAAAGATAAATACTGATAACGCATTTGAACAGTTAAAGTATTTTCCCTTCAGTGATCTTGGCTTCGCCCGCATTGATCACCATCGCGAAATACGGACAGGATATCCTGAGATTGTCTTCTGCGAAGGAAAAACAATTGAGCAGGTAAGGGATATATTCAAACATATATCTGATACAGGTGAGAATGTTATCGGGACAAGGGCCAGTGAAGAAAAATTCAGTGCAGTGCATTCAATAGCACCTGGAGCCCTGTGGCATGAAGAAGCCAGGATAATAAGTATAATAAAAGACAAGTATGAAACTGCTGAATCCCCCATCGCTGTTATAACTGCAGGCACTTCTGACATACCGGTAGCGGAAGAAGCTGCAGTAACATGCGAACTGCTGGGAAACAGGGTGACGCGTATTTATGATGCCGGTGTTGCAGGGATACACAGGTTATTTGATAAGTTACCCGATATCAATGAATGCAGGGTGGTGATTGTGATAGCCGGCATGGAAGGAGCCCTTGCAAGTGTTGTTGGTGGCCTTATTGACAAACCTGTTATTGCTGTACCAACAAGCGTGGGATATGGCGCAAATTTCAAAGGAGTATCAGCATTACTGGCTATGCTCACCAGCTGCGCATCAGGGGTTAGTGTGGTAAATATTGATAATGGATTCGGGGCAGGTTTTAATGCAAGTATGATCAACCAGTTGAAATAGGACGTGGAAAGGAGTATACTGATCTTGTCAACAGCATATTATCCTCCTGTACAATATTTTGCTGAGATATTGAAAGCGGGCAAAGTATTTATTGAACAGTATGAGACCTATCCCAGGCAGACCTACCGTAACCGTTGTTATATATACTCAGCCAACGGTGTAATACCATTAAGTATACCAGTGGAAAGAGGCAGTTTCCATAAGGTGAAATTAAGAGATATTAAAATCGATCAATCAAGAAAATGGCAAAGAGAACATATCCATGCCATAACATCGGCATATAATTCATCAGCTTTTTATGAATATTATGCAGATAAGGTACTACAACCTCTTAATGGTGAACATGATTACCTGATTGACCTTAACATGGAAATCCTGGAGACTATGGTCAGCATCCTGGAGCTTGAAATTACTATTGAGAAAACAGATTCATTCATTAAAGAATATGGTGATAACTGTATCGATTTAAGATACAATCTCTCACCTAAGAATGAGTTAGCTTATATCCCCCGGGAATATTTCCAGGTATTCAATCCCACTCATGGTTTTAAGTCAAACCTCAGTATTATTGACCTTTTGTTTAACATGGGCCCGGAAACGTGGTCGTATCTTAGAACCTGAAGCCCAGGGTAGCTGTCACAAGATGCCTGTTGTACGTTATATCAGCCGGATTAATGGAAGGATGATTATACATGAAATACATTTGATTGTTACTTCTCAATGCATATGATACATCGAATGAGAAGTTACTCTGCCTGAATCCGATACCGCCTGAATAAACAGACTGGAAATTATCTTCATTATCTTCTCCCTTGATAAATGGACTTCCATATATAGCATATCCTGCTCTCATATAAAACGAATTCAGCCTGAATTCGCCACCAAGTCGTATATTATGTGCTATGTCATAGATATCTCTGATATCCTGGTTCTCATAGTAGTAGTCGTAGTCATCAGAGGCCCTGGAGAACCGTGCCATCCTGTAATCAACAAATTCATAATCAGCACTCAGCAAACCTGATTTGCCCAGCTGTAATGCTACCCCGGCCATAGCCCTGAGAGGTGTGGTGAGTGTATATGAGAACCTGAAGGGGTCGTTTTCCCATTCATAATAGTCCCCATTATCAAATTCTGATCTTATATCATCATAATAATACTCATCGAGCCTGTAGACAGTTGGTGTATGAAAAGCAAAACCAAGCCTGAGCATTTCTACTGGCCTTACAATAATTCCCAGTTTGAATGCGTATCCAGTTCCGCTGGCTTCAACCACATCCCTGTAGGCAAAATTATTGAAGTCATATATAAGGTTGGCATCATCAGACTCCAAATGTTCATATGTTGAATATGATTCAAGTTTGTTAATTCCCAGGGTGGCACCTATATATATTTTATGACCCAGGTTCGCAGAAAGGCTTAATGCATGTTCAGAGGAATGTCCTTCACGTGATATGACCCTTCTTACACTCTGGCCGTAGGTAGAATTTGTATTTTCTCCGTACTGTGAAAAGGTTGTACCATATTCAAAGCCTCCCGAACCGCTTAATGTATCGAGAATCCAAACTTCAAAAGCAGCACCAGGGGCACCATCAATGTCAGTAAAATAAATGCCGCTTGCTATATCAGCCCAGTAATCGGCCATGGAGCTATTATTATTTACCCCCCGTATCACAGTATTCATATTAAAGTTATTTGTACGGTTTAACGAATATGCCAGGTTAAGTCCCGACAGGCCACTGTTATTATCTTTAGAGATGAGAGGATAAACAAAGCCTACCTGGTTCAGGTTGAACTGGTATGCATATTCATTAGCTTCAGTGCCATTATACTTAGCAAGTGATTTATTATAGTACATCTGTGGAGATATGCTTACCTCCATTGACCTGTAGATCCCCAGCCCTGCCGGGTTCTGACTCAACACTGAAAGGTCTCCACCAAGAGCGGTGAAAGCACCACCCATAGCCTGAAACCTGGCTGAGCCACCATAAAACAACTGTGAATACCACAGCGCTTCATCTATTGTTTGTGCTTTGCTTACGGTAATTGCAGAAACAAATGTTATAAGTATTATAAGTGCTTTTTTCATTTTCATTTTTATTAAATGTTACCCCTGCCATCCCATTCCCGGGATGATATAATAAATTAATGTAACAAGCTAATTCCCAATAATTATAATTTCTCTATCTCCTGCCTGATCTTCCTGAGCTTGAAGACGAGCTTCTTCCACTGCTTGACGAGCGGCTGCTGCTGCCAGATGAAACTGAGCTGGAGCGGCCACTACCTGATGATGAAGATCTGCCGACAGAAGACGTACTGCTTGATCCCCTTGACGAGGACCCGATTGAAGACGATCTGCTAATGCTGCTCCTCCCACTTGAAGAAGATGAACGGTTAACAATTGATCTCCCCGTATTACCAGATGATGAACGGTTAATAATTGACCTGTTGGTATTCGAGGAACGGTTGACATTAGTATTGCCGCTTGAAGAGCGGTTATATTGGTAACGTGTATCAACGTTGCTCACCGAGCTACTTCTCCTGTTGGTATTATTATAAGCAGGACGCGTAGTCATCCTTGGATTTGTGTATGTGGGCCTGTATGTCCGGCTCTGAGTATCATAAGCAGGTTTTGAAGCCGCACGCGTTGTGGTATTGACCTGTGTCCTTCTGTTAAGATTTGAGCTTACTGACCTCTCCTGTGGATTGGTCGCATTTCTGATATTTGTATTACTGCTAACAATTGTCTGATCTGTCCTTCTGCTGCCTTCAGCACTTCTGGTATCATTCGATAAAGCAGTTTCTGTTCTCCTTGATGATGCACTGGTTGATGTAGATCTGTTGCCAGGAGAACTTGCATATCTGTTAGATAAAGTACTGTATGAACTCCTTCTTCTTACAGGAGTTGTATAATAATCAACATTACTATTATAACCATAATTGTTATAGTAACTATAATATGGTGACATCCATGGATAGTAGCCAAATCCATAGCTATACCTCCAGGGGCTGTAATAATAAGAGGAACCCCAGTAAGGTGAATAGAATGGATCATAATATGAATAATATGGGCTGTAGAAAGGATCCCACATCCTGTAAGAATAATATGGGTAACCAAATGATAATCCATGCCTGAACCCGTAATAGAATGGATCTCTCCAGTATGGATCGAAGTAATTTCCGTAAAAACGATTCAGGTAGCTTGAATAAGATACCCCGTCATAATAATCAAAGGCACTGCCTTTGTCACTATCGTAATACATGAGATCTTTGTCATACTCCTGCGGATCAAGGTATTGATCAGCAACAAGTGTATCAATATTATACTTGTTTTCAATCTCTGAAATAGATTCATATGCCTGTTCAGGTACAGTGACCTCCTGCACATATATTTCTCTGGAAGAAGGTGTATAATAGAGATCATCATATTCACCACTCATGTAAAGCGATGAAGAACAACTGCTTAAGAGAAATATCGCCAAAACTGTTATGTAAAGATAAGTTTTCATTTTAGACCTCCGATAATATTTATTTCATCCTGTTAATATATGATCAAAAACCATACCAAGTTAATACACCATATCGGGCGGCAGGTTTCAGTAACAAATATAAGATATTTCTATGAACCTGCTCATATATCATGATTAATGGAATAAAAAAAGCAGGCGCTTAACGCCTGCCCCTTCTTGTTGTTGATGTAGTTGATTTGCTTTTATTACCTGATCCCGAGTTGCTTCTTACGGCACTGCTACGGTTGCTACTGTTACTTGAACTCCTTACTGCACGGCTACCGGAGCTTCTGCCAGATGAGCTTCTAACCGCACTGTTACTGTTGCTTCTGGTACCCGAGCTTCTAACTGCACTGCTACGAGTGTTTCTGTTTGTTGCGCTTCTTACAGCAGCATTGCTTGTGCTTCTACCGGTAGAGCTTCTAACTGCACTGGTACGGGAGGTCCTGCTTGTAGTACTCCTAATTGCAGTATTGCCAGTAGTTCTGCCTGCAGAGTTTCTTATTGCGCTGTTACGTGAGCTAACGCTCGCGGCATTCCTTGCAGCACTGTTGTTCACAGTTCTGCCTGCAGTACTCCTGACAGCGCTGCTTCGTGCGCTGCGATTATCGGTATTATCAATGGTTCTACCTGTGGCCATCTTTGTCCTTGTCTGATTGACAGGATTGGTGTTGGCATTAAGCCTGGTATCAGTTCTGTTATAATCTGCCCGGCTGGTAGTTCCCTCAACACGCCTGCTGTTTACATTCCTGTTGTTCGCCGGCCTGCTGTAAGAGGCATACTGTCGTGAACGATAGTTGTTATAATACCTGTCATTGCCCATGTACCTCTGGTAATGATGACGCGGCCTGTAATAATTTTGCGCGTAATAATAGTTATTATAGAAGTGATAATGATTTCTTATCCTGGCTGTGTACCATACTGTTGGATATGACCTGTAGTAATAATTAGGGTAATAATCCCAGTAGTAATAATCAGGCCCGTAATAATAACCCGGATAATATCCACCATAGTAAGCCCATGGATCGTAATACCCTGTGTAGTAGTAAGGATAACCGAATGTCCATCCAAATCCAAATGTTGTATTACCGGCATAAATACTCATACCCCAGGTTGCCGGGCGGTAAGTGTACCAATAAGTCTCGGCATAAACCGGGGCATAAAACCCGAATGACACATATGAACTGTGGAAGCGTCGTATCCTGGAGGCGTAGTAGAAATCATGACCTCTTACCGATGTAGTGACAAACACGCCGGGGTTTGCCCCAAGGTAATTGGCCTCTGCAGGTGTATCCGCTGCATCCAGTGGAGTTGTTATTGCTAACATCCCTGCTATTAATCCGAGTAAATATTTTGCCTTCATGACATCCTCCCGCTTTTATATTAAGTGTAAGTTTACTTACTTTGTCCGATATTTTCAATTTTATTTTCAATAAATAATTTACAAAATCCATACCAAATAACATGGCAGATTTTTTAACAAAAAGGAAAGATAACTATGCCCAATGGTATAACGACCTGGTAATCAAGGCTGATCTTGCTGAAAACTCAGCAGTAAGAGGATGCATGGTAATCAAACCCTACGGCTATGCAATATGGGAAAGAGTACAGGCTGAACTTGATAAATTATTCAAGGCAACCGGTCATGTGAATGCATATTTCCCTCTATTTATACCAAAGTCTTTCTTCGCCAGGGAAGCTGATCATGTTGAAGGATTTGCAAAAGAATGCGCGGTAGTTACACATTACAGGCTCAGGAATAAGGA
This sequence comes from uncultured Rikenellaceae bacterium, assembly GCA_964607105.1. GTDB lineage: Bacteria > Bacteroidota > Bacteroidia > Bacteroidales > VadinHA17 > UBA9300. The sequence continues at coordinate 9,343 of CAZSJH010000062.1, forward strand.
GGATGGAAAAGGTATTGAAGTAGATCCGGAGGCTAAGCTGGAGGAAGAACTGATTATAAGGCCTACCTCGGAGACAATTATATGGAACACATACAGAAACTGGATACAATCGTATCGTGATTTGCCATTACTGATTAATCAGTGGGCAAATGTCGTGCGATGGGAGATGAGGACGCGGTTATTTCTACGTACAACTGAATTTCTCTGGCAGGAAGGGCATACCGCACATGCAACGAAAGAGGAAGCTATTGAAGAAACCCACACTATTATTGATCTGTATGCACATTTCGCACAGGAATTTATGGGAATCCCCGTTTTGAAAGGATATAAATCAGAATCAGAGAAATTCGCAGGGGCCATAGATACCTATGCCATTGAAGCACTTATGCAGGACGGCAAAGCTTTGCAGGCAGGCACATCACACTTCCTCGGGCAGAATTTTGCTAAAGCCTTTGACGTAAAGTTCACTGATAAATCCGGGAAACTTGAACATGTATGGTCAACCTCATGGGGGGTTTCTACAAGGCTTATGGGCGCACTGGTAATGGCGCATGGCGATGACAATGGCCTTATCATCCCACCAAACCTGGCACCAATACAGGTTGTCATACTGCCTATTTATAAGGGAAACAGCCAACTGGATGCTATATCGAATACGGCTCTCAAAATGAAATCAGACCTGGAGAAAAATGGACTAAGGGTTAAATATGACGACAGGGACACGCATAAACCAGGATTTAAGTTTGCTGAATATGAACTCAAGGGTGTTCCTGTAAGACTTGCTATTGGACCAAGGGACATTGAAAACGGAACCATTGAAGTAGCCAGGCGGGATAATTTGAGCAAAGAAATTATTGATATCAAGGATACCTCCAGGCATCTTAAACCATTAATGACTAAAATTCAAAAAAATATCTTTGATAAGTCGTTACAATTCAGGAACAAAAATACATATCAGGTTGACACATGGGATGAATTCAGGGATTCAATACAGACCAGAGGTGGTTTTATACTGGCACACTGGGATGGAACAGCTGAAACTGAAGAAAAGATAAAGAATGAGACCAAGGCTAGTATAAGAGTAATACCTTTTGAAGACACCGGTGAAGAAGGTAAATGTGTGTATTCCGGTAAACCATCAAAACAGAGAGTGGTTTTTGCAAGGGCATACTGATTCAATCACATATTCTTTCCAGTAATTTTAGTACATTGCCATATTCAAAATAATTCTATCGGCAATGGAACTAAATGAGCAAAAACTTAAGATTGTAGAAACCTTGCAGGATAAATCTGTACTAAAACAAAAGGTACATGATAATACTGAAGCAGCATTTAAAAGGATAAAAAGCCTGCTCGAAGCATTAACACGTGAAATAAACAGGGATATCATGGATACCGATAAAAGGATAAGGCTGGTCTATAAAGAAAATGGCAAATTTGATGTCTCAATAAAGGTAGCCGGCGATATACTTGTTTTCAGCATGCATTCAAATGTTTTCGAGTTCGACCGTGACCATCCTGTTTGGAAAACACCTTATATACAAAAGAATAAAGATAATTCATATTCAGGTATCATAAGCATATATAACTTCCTGGCAGATTCATTTAAGTATTCAAGATTGGATGACCTGGGTTATCTTATCGCAAGGATTTTTATCAACCGTGAAAACCAGTACTTTGTTGAGGGCAAACGCCAGATGGCAATGCTCTTTTCCAATTTCGGAAACGAGGAGCTGGGGAGGGAAGCTCTGAAAAGGATAATCTTTACCGCAATGCAATATTCACTGGAGTTTGACTTGCTTGTACCCCCCTACGATAGTGTAAAAATTGCTTCAGTCGGGCAACTTGAAAAAAAGATAGAGTTTTCAAAAATGGTGACAGGTAAAAGACTTGGCTTCAAGTTCAACTCTGATGATGTGCTGTAACAATGAGTGGGGCAACTTAAAAAGGCAAATGGAAAAATATGATGGCAAAATTCAGGCAAATATTGTTACTGCTTGGGATTATAATGTCATTAAATACATTTATTTCCTACGCTCAAACCAATACATTTCTTAAACCCATCAGGGTAGCCGGAGGATCATATGTGAGCATAAACGATTCACTCGTTTACTGCAAAAATGACACTGTTATCTTCATAGCAGATAGTTACATGCCCCAGGATACTAATTTATATAACCAGGCTCTTATATTTTATGACTCTCTAAAGGCAAAGGCCGAGAGGAAGAATCTTACAAAAATACTCTATGACCTTGTTGTTATCCCCCCGGCCAGGATGAGCTCCGGCAGGATGAAGGAAAAAAATATTAATCAGTTCGTTGATCACAGTGGGAAAGTAATCAGGCATATATATATAAGAAGGCTCAATGCTTTCGGAGCTACAATAATGGATCCTGAGGCTTCGAGGGAAAATGAATCAAAATACTTCCTTAATAAAACACATATTAAAACAAGGGAATATATAATCAAAAACTATCTGGCTATTGAAGAAAACGACAGTATTGTACCTCTCAAAATATCAGAAAGTGAACGCCTCCTGAGACAACTGCCATTTATTAATGATGCAAGGATTATCATTATTCCGGTAAGCAACTCGGAAGTTGACTTAATGGTTATTACAAAAGACATATATTCATTGGGCCTAACGGCAGACCTGCGCAGTTTTAGTGTTGGAACAGTTTCAATATTTGATAAGAACCTCCTGGGCTTTGGACATGAGCTTGAAATAAAGATCCCTTATAACTATGAAAAATATAACTCGACTGGATTTGGTGCAGCTTATACATTAAAAAATATAAGCCAGACAATGATTGATCTGAAGCTTGAATATACAGATGCTTTTCAAAGAAGGCAGGCAGGGATCAATGTGTCAAGAAAATTCTTTTCCCCGTATACAAAATATGCCGGAGGATTATCAGTATACGAATCATATACCATGGAGGACCTTGATACCCTCGCAATACCTGAACCTGTTGAATTCAATAATTTTGACCTCTGGTTCGGAAGATCTTTCCTGATCGACAATAATTATACAAGAACAGTAATATCAGGCCGTTATATAAACAATAATGTCTGGAAAAGACCTGATATATCAAGTGACTCATATTATGAATACCAGAAGTACAAGTTGTACATGGTATCATTTTCACTCGTATCACAAAGGTTCTACAAGTCAAACCTGATATATAATTATGGCCGGAATGAGGATATACCATATGGTGGTATCCTTAAAGTAACTTACGGAAAAGAATATAATGAATTTAACAGAAGGAACTATTTTGCCGTAGAATCCTCTTTTGGTAACTTTGTCCCAAATGCAGGTTATTTTTATGGACGAGGGATAGTATCAACTTTCATAAAAGAAAATATAACCGATCAGGGACTCCTCAAGCTCCAATTCAAATATATATCCGATTTGTATAACCTGCAATCATATAAAATAAGGCTTTTTGGGACTCTTGATTACACGAGGGGCTTCCATAGATACAATGATGAATACATGATCATAGGTGAAGATACGGGGATAAGGGGGTTTAAGAATGATTCTATCTTCCCTGACCAGAGGCTATATCTCAACCTTGAAGCAGTAGCTTTCAGTAAAGCATTTATATATGGCTTCAGGTTTGCCCTGTTTGGCTTCGCTGATATTGTACTGTATGCCAGGGATAGGGTATTTTATGAATTTGACAACATAGTATCGGGTTTTGGCATAGGGCTAAGAATTAGGAATGAAAATTTGATATTCAATACGTTCCAGATAAGATTTGGTATTTATCCTGGTGCCCCGCCCCATTCAATACTGCAATATATAAATATCGACGGTGAGCGATTACTTAATCCACCGGGCTTCGACCCGGAAGCACCGGGAATCAGCAAATTTCAATAATATACACCACCATAAAGCGGTGCCACTAATAATCTACCTTTTTACTATTTTTGCATAAAGAAGCAAGTAGCAATGTTAGAACAATTTGAACAATACAGACAGTCAAAAAAGCTTTTCACCAGGAAGGATAATATTCTTCTGGCTGTCAGTGGCGGCATAGATTCTGCAGTAATGCTGGATATATTCATCAAGATGAAATATAATATAGCAGTTGCACATTGCAACTTCCAGCTAAGGGGCAAAGAATCAGACGTAGATGAGGAATTTGTGGAAAACCTGTGTGGGAAAACCGGAATCAAATTGTACAGAAAGAAATTCAATACTGAAGAATACGCCAGTGGAAAGGGCATATCAATACAAATGGCTGCCCGTGATCTGAGATATAAGTGGCTCACAGAATTAAAGGAAAAAGAAAGCTATGATTTTGTATCTACAGGTCATAATCTTAATGACAGTATAGAAACTATAATTATTAACCTTACAAGAGGGACAGGGATAAACGGGCTCACAGGAATAAGTCCAAAGTCAGGTTTTGTCATCCGTCCTATACTTTTTGCTGCCAGAGAGATAATTCAGGAATATGCTGAGAAAAACAATTTAAAGTACCGGGAAGATTCGAGCAATATAAAAACAAAATATACAAGAAATAAGATTCGGCATGGTGTCATTCCAATCCTTGAACAAATTAATCCTTCTGTTCTGCACTCTATAAATGAAACTGCCAGTTACCTGAAATCAGCAAATATCATATATGAGCATGCCATTGAAAAAGAAAGACAGAAAATAATAAGACACGAAAAAAAAACAGCTTCAGTAAAAATTACTGATTTAAAGAACTTAAACCCTGCCGATACATGGCTTTTCGAAATCTTTAAAGTCTGGAATTTCAGTAAACAACAGCTTGGAGATATATTAAAGCTTATTGATGCTGATACAGGAAAACAGTTGCTGAGTGAAAGCCACATTTTAACAAAAGACAGAGATAAGATTATTATTACACCTTTACAAAAAGAAGCAGGAAAAGTATTCAGGATTAACAGTCCAGATGATTTCAGAAGTAATCCCTTAATTGAAAGATTTGAAATAATATCAAGAAAATATT
>CAZSJH010000063.1:0-14147 GCA_964607105.1 uncultured Rikenellaceae bacterium
AAAGGCAGGCCTCCGCATCGAGTCAGACAAGCTCAGAAAAAAAAGTGCTTTCCGGATTGTGGTTTGCAGATTGATAGTCTTAAGTTTAAAATTACCGCTAACAGCTTGATGTTTGTTAATCAAGGATTCTCCCGCCTGTAAGCATTGGGTCACCGTCATAACCAAATGCTTCCCAGTCGAGCCGCCGCGGTTCCCTCTTTGAGTGGCATTCGGTACATCTCAGTGCACTACCGGCAGGGGCAACCATATGATTTATTGGCCAATACATTTCGGTTTCAACAAAACGTAACCTCCCCGAAAAGTCGAGGTTAATTGTATTCATACCCAGTTCTGCTGCTTTATCCCAATCATAAGTATCCCAGTAACCACCTTTACCGAATAGTTTTGCCACTACCAGATAATTGTTGCGTGCGTCGTAAGGCTGTTTGCCCCTCATAATTTTAAATGGTGTGATTTTAGCATCCGGATCTTCGATAGAACCAAGTAGTGTATTTATCTTAACAACTTCTTTAGGTTTAATAATATCGCCATACAGGTAATAATCGGTCTGCCCGCTATACCACCTGTATTCGGGAATAACATTTTCATCCCATTTAAAATCTCCCTTTTTCATATCATAATCAGGCATCCCAAATTCATCCGGTACAGGATCCCTTTTTTCACCTGCTGTTGACCAGTCCCACCAGACTTTTGTCGGTTCCTCCCTGGCAAAAGCAGGTATGTGGCATGTCTCGCATGCTACTGATTTAATATGATCATTTACAATTTTTCTCCTGTGTGGGGTGTCGCCATGGCAACTGAGGCATGAGATATGGTTTGTATTTGCGGCTAAGGAAGCATGGCCTGCGCCAAGAATTTCATGATTCATGCCTGCATGGCAGTCTGAACAGGTAAAACCAAGTTTCCCCATGTGTACGTCCAGTTCAGGTGAAGGATTAATCATACTGCCATCCATGTCTCCGTGCTTGATACCGGTTCCCCCGCCACCGTTAAAATGACATATACTGCAGTTTTCAATTCGTGTAGGCCCTACACTCTGGGCCACCTTTAGAAGATCAACCGAGGGATCTGGCATTCCTGCACCTGTTGGTACTTTTTTATATGTGTCAGTGTGATCATGACAGATAAGACAGTCGATATTTTTTCCGTCAGTGAAATCAAAGTTTTCATCTTTCCAGCCATAGCCTATATGGCAGCTTGTGCATCTGGGCCAGTTTGATGGTACAGCAATACAGAAGTTATTAATCATATTTCTTTTACCCAGCCTGATTTTTTTCCCGTCGCTTGTGGTGAATTCTTCTCCCAGCCAGTTCCAGTGACGGGTCTTAATGATGTCCTCATCATAGCCAACATGACATTCAAGACAAAGAGCGGTAACTTCCTGCGGGCTATTAAATGGTCCCTCAATAAATTCTGAATGATCTATCTGGGCTGAGGAATAAATTGAAAATAAGAAAATTAGAAAGGCTGGTATTAGTTTTTTCATAGCTTATATTTATTAATCTATTTATATATTTGACCAATAAATTTAAGCAATAAAAAACAAATTAAGAAAGGTTCTTAAACACATTTTCCTTTCACTATCCTATTTAACATTTTAACAGTTCAATCCCGAATCTTCGATTCGAGGATCCTCGAAAAAGCATTTGCTTTTTCGGGACAGTTCAACAACTTCTCAACTTCTCAACCTTAAGGGTACAAACCTTGGAATCTTTTCCTTATAATCTTCATAGTCTGGATACTTACTTATGGATATTGATTCGCTGAAGTTACTACTGCCATAGAAAAGGAGTATCAGCAGTATGGCTCCTATAACTGACCAGTTAAGCCACAGACCGGTTGCTGATACACTGAAAAAGTAAAACACTATCCATATTGATTGCTCCGAGGCATAATTTGGGTGCCGCACCATACCCCACAGTCCATTATCAACGAAGCCTTTCCTATATTTTTCAGGTAGTGGCTCACCTGCTTCCATAAATCGTCTTTTCTCTTTCTGGAAATTCCATTGTTGCTGGTCAGCGATTGTTTCTATTATAACAAACGTTATGGCAATAAATGCTATAAGGTAATCCACCCATGAAAGGGGGCTGGCACCCATACATTGTCACTTGAGTTAGAGAAATAGTTCGTGCCGGGGTTCTGGGCCTGATCGCCGGATCTGCAACATTCTCATCGCCTGAACAAATCAGGATCAAGGGACCGGACACCACCTTTAAAGGCCACTACAAACGCCTGTTCATAACCGGCTTCCCTGCAAGCCCTTCGAAATTCAACAGCATCACTTAGCCTGGTAAATTCACCAACCGTTATTCGCCAGGCACCCTGGTAATAGTATTCATATGTATCATGGGCTGTGCCTTTGACCCTTATATTGTATTCAACACCTTTTATGGTACTTGCCAGAATCTGTACCCTGTAAATAACAGCATTCCTGGCAGCTTCGGCTTCCTTTTGTTTTATTTCCTCCATTCTCAGGCTGTCAGCCACCCTTTTCTCTTCAGCCAGTCTTTCAGCTTCTATTTGCACTGCAAGAAGGCTGTCGGCTATCCTTTGTTCATTTGCCAGTCGTTCGGTTTCCTTTTGTACGGCAAGCAGGCTGTCGGCTATCCTTTGTTTTTCTTCGGCTCTTGCCGCAGCCGGTTTCTCTGCGTCAGGACGTCCGCTTGTTTCTTCTTTCTCCTTATAAAGGGCAAGAATGGGTGGATCAACGGCATAATCTTTCAGGACTTCTGACAACAGTAAAGATTTATCATTTTTATACTCATCATTCAGTTCAAGCTTGTAGAGATGCCTTGTTAACTTTTTCTTTGCTATTCCGCTTCTTTCGATCATGGTATAAAAACCATAATTTGCACCTTCCCTGTTAATTTTAAAGGCGACCTCATCATTTACCGTATTAACCTGGTCATAAAGATTTACGGGATCATCCCACCCTGTACCGTTAAAGTTGCTGAAAAATATATCATATCCTCCAAGTCCGGGCAGACCATCAGATGAAAAATAAAGATTATTGGCATTATCAAAGCAGGCGTATAGTTCAGAACCTTTGCTATTGATTTTTCTACCCATATTCTCCGGTTTTGTCCAGATATTATTTTCAAACCTGCTTATATAGAGGTCCATTTCTCCTGAGCCTCCAGGCATATCTGATGAAAAAATCATCAGCTTACCATCGCTTGAGACAGTAGGATGTGTATAATTATTGTAATCATAGCAGAATGCCAGAGGTGTTCCGCTTATATGCCACGATTGAGGATCACCCCCGGCACCCGGTTCAGCCCTGTAAATTTTGACCCTGTTGTCACTAACTGATAATTTTGAGAAATATGCCACTGACATGTCACCGGTAAAGGTGGTTCCTTCAGCAGGGATAAGCAACTCACTGTCAGTTTTCAAAGGGACAGGGTTGACGGCCACAGAATCGTCAAGAGCGGCATAGTATAATTCACGGTCTCCAAATGAGATATGTTTTGAAATCATTTTTGTATTCCTTTTGGAGAGGGATAAAAACAGGATGCCGTCTTTAAAAAACTGGATTCCGGATGAGGGCGTTATTAGTTCAATATCAAATTTCCTTATTTTAAGATATGGATTAGTGCTAATTGTATCAGTTTTCTGGATGAAAGTGCTGATCAGAAGATGAGGGTCCATTGAATGGCCATTTACGTCTATTCCCCGTAAAATAACGGCTTGAAATATTATTAAAATAAAGCTAACTCTTATCGCCTGTTTCATCCTTAATAATTTTCTTTTCTACCAGTGAAAACGTTTATACTGCCTTGATTTATTGTAGGATAAATTAATTCCTGCAGATAATTCAATTGAGGGTACACTCTTATAATAGGGGGATTTCCTTGATACTGCTAAAAATCCGCCAATATAAAAACCCGGATAATTATATCTGAAAAACAATGATATTCTGTCGCTGTCATAATAATAGGTACCAAGGCAGAAATTGTCAATATATATCTTAAGCATAGGGTGGATACGCTTTGTGAAATTATTGAAAGTGGTATCGGAGACACTGAATATAACCGAAGGTTCAATCAATAAGTTCAATGGTCGGTATAAAATAAATTTATATCCACCAAGCAAATGGTAATGTCTCTCTTCGTGACGGTAATAGATACTGTCATCCGGCAGCATGCCTTCAAGTATGCCCGTTGAGGATAAGCCTACATAGAAAGACGGGCTGTAATAATACAGGCCAAAGTCAATATTCGGGTCAAATGTTTTTTTATCTATAGTATTCTCAGGAGACTCTATATCAGGTGCATAAGTTATATTATTAAAAGTACCCTGTAAGGAAATTCCTACAGATAAGAATGACATTGAACTTTCATTCAGCTTAATATGATAGGATCCTGTTGCTTTAAACCCAATAGTTTTAATATTCTCTGATGACCTTTGGAATAAATGGTATCCTATACCTATGTTTCTATAACTGAAATTATCTGGTATGTTATAGTATCCTCCTATTTTTTTTGCCAGGCGAGTATCTCCACTCAAAATCAGTGAATTATAATCTTCCCCCGTGGCATAAGTGAAGTTTATAGAATTGAAGTCTTTTGAACCACTTATAGCAGGGTTATACCAGGAGGGATTATAAGTCCATGTCCCGGCAGTGTTTAAGAGAGGATCCTGTCCATTCAGAGCCAGAGGACTTAAGATTAAAAATAAAACGTATATTCTCCTGATAAGTCTGGAAAAGGTCATAGTCATAATTTAATAAAAGAAGGATACCAAGTTATAAAAATTTGGATAATCTTATATTAAAATACCATGATCAATCATAAAATTATTAACAAAGCAAATTTCAATTATTTCGTTTAGCAGTAGTAAAACACCTATTCTTAGGGGATTGAAAATACGTCTCGTTTAGCATATCTGTACACTTATCCACAAAAAAGAGCTGTTGGTCAAATTAATTTAAAGGCTGCGTTATATTTTCATACATTTGATATGTTTTCAATATATGCTGAGTCTGTAAAATCCAATTTTGGATAATTATTCTTCGGAATTAAGGATCAAGGTCAAGGTTCAGTTTTACATCACAGCATTTTTGAAAAACAGAAAAACATCCTGCTTCGTCAGTCAAAGAATAATGTGACTGACGAAGCGTAAGCATGCCTTCAGGTATCATTTCAATGACCGCACAGTCTTCACCGGAATTTACTCTTTTACCATTATTACCGTATGCAGGAATGTATTTCGGGGCTATAAGAAGTATTAAGGCATGTTAAAATATTTACTTTCAAAAAACTAATTCGTAAATTTATGAGTGGCTTAAAGATAATCTTAAAAATAATCACATTATGGGGCGCTTAAAGTACTTTTTAACCTTCTTTCTCTTATGTCTGATCGCATACCCGGTTTTTCCCCAGGATGCCGGAGATGATCAGGTTGTCTGTGGCAGTTTAACGACCACACTCGATGGAAATAATCCGGGAGGAGATTCTGGATTATGGACTCTGGTTGAACCTGCTCCGGGAACCGAATCTTTTGAAGATGAGACAGCTTATAATACAGACGTAACAGTTAGCACGTATGGTTCATATACATTCAGGTGGACAGTAAACGGTACTGACTATGATGATGTAGTAATTAACTTTGTTGATCCTCCTGTAGCAACAGCCATTCATAACGGACCTGTTTGTGTGGGTTTGGGACTTACCCTTACAGGAGGCCCAAACAACATGCAATCCTACTCATGGACAGGCCCTGATGGATTTACATCGAGTTTACAGAACGTAACTGTTTCTTCTTCAGCAACAACTGACATGGCAGGGGATTACACACTTGAAGTAACTGATGCTTATGGATGTAAGGGTACTGCTGTAACAAACGTTGTGGTAAATACTTTACCTGCTGTGACAGCAGACAATAACGGGCCAATCTGTGAAGGTAATTTGCTTGAATTATACGGAGGGCCTGGTGGAATGGCATCATATTATTGGACAGGCCCGGATAGTTTTACTTCTACAGACCAGAATTCTGTTGTCTCAGGTGATGCCACCCTGAGTATGGCAGGAGAATATACATTGCTTGTTGTTGATAACAACGGTTGTCAGAATACAGCTAATACGGATGTGACAGTAAATTCATTACCTAATGCAACTATAAGTGGTACTTTGGATGTATGTAAAGGCGATCCACAACCTCAGGTTCTATTTACGGGTTCATTAGGTACAGCCCCTTATACTTTTACATATAAGATTAATGGCGGACCTGATCAATATGTAACAACCAGCGGGGGCAACAGTGTAGCGGTTTCTGTCCCTACTGGCAATGTAGGTGTTTACACTTACTCTCTGGTTAATGTCCAGGACGCTAATTGCGAACGCACAATAGTCGGTCCGGGTAACAGTGCTACTATTACGGTTAACCCACTTCCAATGGGTACAATAAGTGGAACAACTGCTGTATGCCAGTTTGATCCTTCACCGAGTGTAACTTTCACCGGATCAGGTGGAACTCCTCCTTACACCTTCACTTATTCGGTTAACAGTGGAGGCAGTCAGACCATAAGCACAGTCAACGGTAATAGTACAATTAGCATTTCTGTGCCGACAGATGTACCAGCAATTCTTACCTATTCACTATTTAGAGTGGAGGATGCAAGTGATTCAGAATGTTCTCAGATTCAGGGTGGCAGTGCGACCATCACCATAAATGCGATGCCAACAGCTACAATATCAGGTAGTACTGAGGTATGCCAGGGTTCACCTTCACCCAATGTAGTATTTACAGGGTCAAATGGTATAAGACCTTATACTTTTACATATACTATAAACGGAGGCAGCAACCAGACCATATCAACCACCTCTTCAAGTAATAGTGTTAGTTTGACTGTATCAACAGGTACTCCCAGTACATTTACCTATGAACTGGTAAGTGTGAGTGATGGCAGCAGCACTTCATGTGAACAGTCACAGTCAGGAACAGCAGTGGTTACTGTTAATCCATCTCCTGATGCTACTATATCAGGTACGGCAGAAGTATGCAGGTATGACCCTGAGCCCGTAATTATCTTTACAGGTTCCGGAGGTTCTCCTCCTTATGAATTTACCTATACAATTAACAGCGGGCCAGGTTATGTAGTTGTAACCACCTCAGGCAGTAGCGTGTCATTACCGGTACCAACCGGTAATGTTGGCTCATTTACTTATACCCTGCTGAAAGTGGAGGATTCTTCCACTGGCTGTTCCCGAACAATAGGGGGCAGTGCAACAGTAACCGTGAATCCCCTGCCCCTGGCAAATATAAGTGGTACAACTGCTGTATGCCGGAACTCTGAATCACCTTTAATTACCTTTACAGGATCTAATGGAAGTACACCTTATACTTTTACTTATAAAGTAAATAATGGTACGGAACAAACTGTAACAACCGAATCTGGCAGTAGCAGTGTGACAGTGCCTGTGCCTACCGTTACAGTTGGTACGTATTTATATGAACTGGTAAGCGTTGAAGACGGTAGTTCATCAGTATGTTCACAGATACAAACAGGCAGCGCCACTGTTACAGTTAATCCCCTTCCTACAGCAAGCATTAGTGGGACAACCACAGTTTGCAGGAACGATACTCCACCTCTTGTAACTTTCACAGGAGCTTCAGGGACAACTCCTTACACTTTTACATATACTATAAACAGTGGACCTGAACAAACAGTAACTACATTAAGTGGAAACAGCGTAACGGTGGCGGCGCTAACCGGTACGGCAGGAGTATTTACCTATGAATTGATAAGAGTATGGGATGCTAGCAGTACTGCATGCGAGCAGGCACAGTCCGGAAGTGCAATTATAACAGTTAATCCTCTACCTGCAACATCTCCTATCACGGGTAATCAGACACCTGCCTGCGAGGCAACAGGGGAAACTTACAGTGTTACTCTGACCCCCGGTTCAACCTATAGCTGGATTGTTCCGGAGGGAGCAGTAATAACATCGGGAGCAAATGGTCCCAACAATAATACCATTACGGTTGATTTTGGTGCATCTAATGGGTATATCAGTGTAATTGAGACAAATACAAACGGGTGTACGGGTGCACAGGTTGATCTGGCCATAAGCCTTCAGGGATGTGAACTGAATGCTAATTTTTCTGTAAATAACACCAGTGTGTGCAGTGGTTCGAGTGTTACCTTTATTGATCTATCCACTGGAGCTTCAGGCTCGACAACATATAGCTGGGACTTTGGTGCAGGGTCTTTACCATCAACTGCAACAGGAATAGGACCCCATACTGTTACCTATACAGGTTCAGGGACAAGCACAGTCAGTTTAACGATAACTGATGGTGCTACAGATACAGAAACCAAAATTGATTATATTACTATTAACGCATTGCCTACAGCCACTATTAGCGGAACAACTGATGTTTGTGTAAACGCTCCCTCTCCGGGTATTACTTTTACAGGTTTAACAGGGACACCACCATTTACCTTCACTTATTCAGTTAATGGAGGTACTGAGCAGACAGTGACAACCACCTCGGGCAACAGTATAACAGTACCTGCACCCACATGGGATGCAGGAGATTTTACTTATGAATTGATAAGTGTGAGAGGAGGTAGCGTTAATGCATGTGAACAATCACAGACCGGGAGTGCAGTTATAACGGTACATCCCCTACCATCTGCAACCATTGAAGGAACGACCTCGGTATGTGTGAATGACCCGGCACCGGAAATTACTTTTACAGGGTCGGAAGGAACAGAACCTTATTCTTTTACTTATACAATAAACGGCGGAGACCCATTAACAGTCACAACAGTAATTGGTAACAGTATATCCATACCTGCATCTACAGGAACAGCAGGAATATACACATATGAACTGGTTAGTGTACAGGATGGAGGTGTGACAGAATGCAGCCAGGTAATGGAAGTCAGTGCTGTCATTACCGTTAATGAAACACCAGTTGCAAATGCAGGCTCAGGGGGTGAAGTATGTGATTTGCACTTTGAACTTAATGCTATACCAGATATTAGCACCGGTACCTGGATAATGACATCTGGCACAGGCTCAGCATCCTTTTATCCAGATGCAAATGATCCCAATGCAATAGTTACGGTTACTGAATATGGTCTCAAGGAGTTTTCCTGGACTGAGGTAAATGGTAGCTGTAGCGATGTTGCTACAATCGAAGTTACTTTCTTCGAGGTACCGGTTGCTAATCCTGGTTCTGGTGGCGAAGTGTGTAATCGAACCTTCAATCTCAATGCTGTACCCGGTATAGGGACTGGCACGTGGACAATGACATCGGGTACGGGAACAGCAACTTTTAGCCCCAACGCAAATGCACCTGATGCCATAGTCGAGGTTTCCATATACGGTATAAAGGAGTTTACATGGACAGTGGGAAACGGACCATGTACTGAATCAGCACCAATAGAAGTTACATTTTATCAACCACCGGTAGCCAACGCAGGGACAGGTGGCAATAATTGCGGGCTTTATTTTAACCTGGATGCTGTTCCCAGCAGGGGCACAGGCACATGGATACTCGCTGATGGTCCGGGAAGTGCTACTTTTACACCGAGTGCAGACCAGCCTGAGGTAACAGTGCTGGTAGATACATACGGAACCTATGAGTTTACATGGACAGAAGAAAACGGACCATGTTCAGATTCTGAATCCATTGAAGTAAGGTTTTTCGAAATACCTGCTGCCAATGCCGGTTTGGGAGGAGAAGAATGTGACCTCGACTTTAAACTACATGCTTTGATAGTTAATGGAGGCGGTTCATGGTCATTGTTTACAGGACCGGGAAATGCATCTTTCAACCCCTCAGCAGATGACCCGGATGCAGTGGTTACTGTGGATGCATATGGTACCTATCAGTTTGCCTGGACCGAAATTAATGCTGTATGCCAGTCGAGTGACCTGATACAGGTTATTTTCCGACCAGTACCCGAGGTGTCAGCCGGCAGGGATACTATTATTTGCCTGGGTGATACAGTAAGGTTACAGGCTGTCGGTGAAGGTATCTTTAACTGGGAGCCGTCTGCTTTACTTGACTCTCCCAGCATACATAACCCTCGTGCATTTCCTGATATTTCAACTACATACAGACTTGTTCTGACTGATCAGTATGGTTGTGTAAATGATGATGAGGTTGAAGTTGTTGTGCTTGAACCACCTATAGCATACGCCGGACCTGACCAGGAGCTTGATTATGTTTTTGAGACACAGCTGAATGCAGTGTTGGGGCTTTATGAGAAAGGAACATGGGCAGTGATTGAAGGATCAGGTACAATAGCCAATGATACTGTACCTGTGACAACAATAAGTGATCTTGCCCTGAATGAAAATGTTTTAATGTGGACAGTAACAAACGAGGTATGTCCGAGCTCTTCAGACAACCTGGTAATAATGGTAAATGATCTTATTATACCTACTCTCATTACACCAAACCTTGATGGCAAAAACGACTATTTTGTTTTGCGAGGCATTGCAACACTCGGTAGAACAGAGTTGATTATTTTTGACAGGAGAGGAGCACTGGTGTATGAAAACAATAATTATGATAACAGGTGGGATGGAGTGGATCAGAAAGGCAATTTGCTTCCTGATGGCACTTACTTCTACACTATCAGGCCAACTAATGGAAAAGCGTTTAGTGGATACATCGTAATACAGAGATAAAATGAAAAAAATACTTATAACATTTTCTTTTTTAGTTCTGATAACTGGTGTTGCTTTTGGGCAAACTGATCCGATCAACAACCAGTATGTTCTGAACCCGGTTTCTATAAACCCTTCTTTTGCAGGAGGAAGGGGAGCCCTTAATATTTTTACCTTTTATGGAAAACAGTGGGCTGGTATCGATGGGTCACCTTCAACCATTGCAATAAGTGCAGATGCACCATTTGCAGATCAAAAGATTGGACTTGGCCTGATGATTGTAAGTGATAAAATAGGGGTAACCCGTGAAAATCAATTTGCAACGAGTTATGCATACAGGTTGCAAACAGAAAGCGGGTTACTGTCTTTTGGCCTTGGAGCAGGAATCATTCTGACAAATACAGCATTCTCAGACCTGATAGTTCTTGATCCGGGAGATGAGATATATTTGACGGATACCCGAACATTTGCAGTTCCAAACTTTAGCTTCGGAATGCATTATTCCGTAAATAAATTCTTTGCTGGTTTTTCAATACCCAGATTGTTAAATTACAGTTTTGATCTGGCAAAAAACAAGTATACGCCCGATAATAAAATCAGTAAATACAGTTATCTGCTGAATACAGGGTATGTTTTTGATGCCGGTAATAATGTAAAAGTATTTCCATCAGTCCTGTTACGATACAGTTCGATACCATCCCCTTTGAAGTTCCAGTTAGATATTAATACTCATGTATGTTTTCTTGAGAGATTCTGGGCCGGAGCCTCATACAGGAATAAAAGGAATTTTGCCGCTATGCTCCAGTTTGCACCAAATGAACAGTTAAGAATTGCATATTCCTATAATTTTGAGACAAGTCAGCTTGGAAAATACAGCAACGGGTCGCACGAGATTATGATGAGATATGTATTTAAATACAGCATTGAGGCAGTAAACCCGTTGAACTTCTAAAATTTAATATATTTGGGTGCAATTAATACTGTAAAAGTACCTAACCATTAGGAAAATTATGAATAAAGGAACAGTAATAGGCATTTTGATATTTATATTATTACAGTCTAATATATTTGGGCAGGAAGTAACATATATCATTGAAAAAACTTCTTTCAGTACAGACAATTATGATGAGTACTGTCCTGTCTTTTATAAAGAGGGACTGGTATTTTCTGCCAATATAAGCCCTAACCCGTTTTTCAATTTTAGCAACTCGGCAAACAGGGGAGTATTTGGCATTTTTTACATTGAAAAGGACACTTATGGAAACTGGGTAAAACCCGAGGTGTTTTCAAAAGAAATTCAAACCCGCTATAATGACGGTCCATGTACCTTCAGCAGTGATTATGATACAATCTATTATTCGAGGAATCTAAATGTAGAAGGAGCATTAAAAAATAATGCAAATCCAAGAAATAAACTTGGGATTTTTTATTCCATTTTTGATAATACACAGTGGGATAACATAAGGTCTCTGAGGATTAATAATGAATGGTATAATGTTACCTCACCATATCTGTCACCTGATGGCAAAAAGCTCTATTTTGCCTCGGATAATCCTGACGGATATGGGGGGATGGATTTATGGGTTACTGACTGGAAAGGTAATTACTGGAGCAATCCTGTAAACCTTGGACCTGTTATTAATACTGAAGGAAATGAGGCATATCCTTTTGTAAATCAGGCAGGGGAATTATTATTCTCATCGGACGGACATGGTGGTCTGGGAGGTAAGGATATTTTTTTCACACGCAAGTCCGGGACTGAATGGATAAGCCCGGTACATATTGATTCACCCATAAATTCGGCTTATGATGACTTCGGGATAATTACCGACCCCATGATGAATGAGGGCTATTTTTCATCTAACAGGGATGGATCAGCTGACATATTTCATTTTAACACCCTTATACCCCAGGTATTTCACAGTAATATACAGAAAGAAAATCAATATTGTTTTGTATTCGATGACTCCGGTTCAGTAGTTATTGATACAACTGTTCTGCAGTACATCTGGGCATTTAGTGATGGAAAATCTGAAGCAGGTGCCAGAGTCATTCACTGTTTTCCAGGTCCTGGAGATTATGAAGTGAGGCTTGATATAGTGGAAAAGGTAAGCGGGAGACTTGTTTGCTCCAAATTAAGAAACATAATACATCTGAAAGATTTTAAACAACCGTATATTGATTCTCCTGATAATGCTATCAGGGGAGAAATAATGAAATTCAGTGGTCTTAAGTCCTATCTGCCTGGTTATGAAGTTCAAAGTTATATTTGGGATTTTGGTGACGGGACAAAGGCTTTTGGTCCCCATACAAACCATGTGTATACTCAGAGTGGTGAATATGAGGTTAATCTCAGTCTGGGATTAAAATCCAACTCTACAGGGAATCTTCTGCGGACAGGCATATCAAAAAAGATAAGGATCTTTGATGAATTACCGCAGAAGATTGAATATGATAGAAGACTCGATTTAGTGGCATCAGTTCTGGTTGATATTATAGACTATCCTGGCGCAGAGATGGAGACTGAATTGTCTGTTGAGAAAAACCTGCAGCAGGGGGCTGTCTTTCGCGTTGAGTTGTTAACTTCTGAAAACAGGATCAGTAATAACAGGGTTATCAGAAATGTGCCTTCAAAATATACGATTGAAGAGGTAGTAAATAGCGATTCCACATTATACAGCTATTTTGTGGAATGGCAGTTGGATTTAATGGCTACATTCCCTGCATACAAGGAAATGCACCAACTGGGATTTGATGATGTTGTAATAAAGGCTGTAGTGTTAACGGATCCCCCGGAGAAAGACCTGTATAATCTTCGTAAGATATATAGCACTTCAGCTGACAGATGTTTCAATAATACATATGTACTGACATCACATGCCTTAATCATGCTCGACCAGGTTGTTAACCTCATGAACAGATACCCTGAAATTAAACTTGAAGTTGGAGTGCACACAGACAGTTCCGGAGCAGATGAATCTAACCAGAGTGCTTCCCAAAGAAGGGCTGATACAATGGTTAATTACTTAATTAATAGGGGTATAAGATCAAACAGGCTTTATGCAGTCGGGTATGGAGAATCTAAACCAATAGCATCAAATTACCTTGAGAAGGACAGGAAATTGAATCGCAGGGTTGAGCTGAGAATTATAAAAGACTAATTTACAGCTTGCCTGAATTAACATAGCTATCCCTTTGTTAATAATACACTAGTTCAGGATTTTCTATCATTGATTTAAACTAATCCTCAGAATTAGGTGTTATTACAATTATCTCATCAGAAATTTTAGTAAGCACAATGATTAAACAATATCAACAATTTGAGAATTTATTGCGGCAGAAAGCCTTGAGGATGTTTATGAGGTACAGTTTGCCCAGATGGGTGGTATTTATATTCGATAATACTGCAGTATTTCTGATGTTTATATTTGCCTACCTGGTGCGTTACAATTTTGCTTCTGCAGAAATACATCTTAAAGCCGTCATT
Source organism: uncultured Rikenellaceae bacterium (assembly GCA_964607105.1). Taxonomy (GTDB): domain Bacteria; phylum Bacteroidota; class Bacteroidia; order Bacteroidales; family VadinHA17; genus UBA9300. The sequence continues at coordinate 14,122 of CAZSJH010000063.1, forward strand.
GCACATGGAATATTAGCATCTTTTAT
>CAZSJH010000064.1:0-13887 GCA_964607105.1 uncultured Rikenellaceae bacterium
ACGGCCGTTGACCTTCAGGTTGCCTTTCTCATCGCCAGTAAAACCAAACTTGGTTGCAAGCACCACTCTGCGGCGGACTTTTCTTAAGGCTTTGCCTACCAGCATTTCATTGTGTCCGTTGCCATAGATATCAGCTGTATCAATAAAATTAATACCCTGCCCAATGGCTTCGTGTATGGTCGTAATTGATTCATTATCATCAGCAGAGCCATAAGCCCCCGACATGCCCCAGCAGCCAAGGCCTATTGGTGATACTTCAATTCCGGAAGATCCAAGTATACGTTTCTTCATGTATACAAAGATAGCATTATGTAATTGTTGAACCGAGCAGGGTGAGTTTGCCGAAGGCAAGCGAATCCTGTGAGCTCGGCGAAGCCAAGTGTTAAACCGTTAAAGCGTTGAAGGGGGTTTCAGGCAAAAGATGTTTAATTATCGCTTCTTGATATCCACAGAGATCCCTGAATTGCCTCCGATTTTATTCAGGCGGTATTTAAAGGAGAGCATTACATAGCGGCCGATAATATTTGACCTTGTTTCACGCAGGTAATTAAGTTCACCTGTACGTTCTATGCCTGTATTGAGGTTAAGAAGGTCGAAACCGGAAACTGTGATGGCAGCCCTGTTATTTTTCATAAAGAAATAGCTGGCCTGTGCCCCGATAAGGGGAACTGTCCTGGATTTCTCGAAGCTCCTGGCTGTATAGTTTGTGATGTCAGCGCTTATATTGAAATCAAATTTGTCATTCGGTGTCCACCTGATTTCGCCGAACCATGAAATATCAAAGTAAACATTATTTAAGTCTTGCTGTATGGAATACCTGGCGTCAGTAAGAGATATTCCTGTCCCTGTATTTATATCCCATTTATCTTTCTTCCTGTTTTCAAGGGTAAGTGAAAGCCTGTGATTGAATCCTGAAATTTCATTTTCGGTTCCATTTACAATATTGATTCCATTGTTATAAGTTTCATCAATATTAATATTTGTTTTGAGCCCCAATATTCTTATCGGTGTTGAAAAATCAATATTTGCATTGGCAGTGAAATCAGATTCAACGTTTACCAGTCTTATTACCTGTCCCAGCTGATCGTTGATTGTACGTGAATAATTGATTTTATCGCTGGTGTAGCTTACACTGGCAGCAGCCAGGAAGCTGGTGAAAGAAAACTGGTCGAATATCCACCAGTGTGTACTCAACCTGTGAATGACCTCCGGATCAAGATCGCGGTTGCCGTAGAATAGTGAAAGGCTGTTAAAGTTATTTATTACGGGAAGCATCTGGTTGGCAGAAGGGATATTTATGCTGCTTGAGTAGTTGACCATTACCCGTCTTCCTGAACCATAGTTATATTCAAATGAAAATCCTGGCTGTAGCATATTATAATTTTTCTCAATAGGTCCATCCTGCCATAGTGAGGTGTTGTATTTTCCTGTATTGTATTCAAGTGCCAGCCTCAGGTTTGTTTTTTCAGTTATTCTCCTTAGAGACAGGCCGGGTTTAATAAAGGTGTTTTCCTTTGAAAATGAAGGGCTAAGGCTGTCAATTATTGAGTAGCCATTAAATGCATTGCCCTGTTTCCTGTTAAGATCCTGCTCATTATGTCCTCCGGCAATCAATACATCGATGAATGACCTGGGGGTCACTTTTTGTGTGAAAGCAATTCCTGCAGAGTAGTTATTTGATTTAATACTGTTATCCTGGAACTGGCTTACTATATCCGAAAATTCCGGGTTATAATAATTCGTTCTATTCTCAAATTCTGTCTCCGAGGCGCTTTTCGATATTGATCCGTTGCCATAAACTTTCAACACGGTATTCCCTTCATTGATGTTCTTCAGGTATGTAGTGCTTATATTACCTGATAACCTGTCTGAAATATCTTCACTGTTTCTTAACTGGTCATTAATTATTTCCCCTTCCAGGTATGTTCCGGTTGAAGAATATAGCGGGATGAATCCGGTGTTATAGGAAACTGAACCATTAAGGATTATGTTATTTGTTTCATTAAAAAGATATCTGATCCCAAAATTTACACTGTTGGAAGTATCTCTCTGTACCTGCTCTATTGTTTCATCCTGGAAGAATGATCCTTCTTCCCTGTAATTAGTAGTTTTAATTGTTTCATTCAGCTCCCTTTTAGATCCATTTCCCAGGTAGCTGATAAAAAAGCGACGGTTTTTTCGTGGGGAATATGAAAAATTCAGACCAGCAGCTCCTGAAGTTGAGTATCCGGTTATCGTCTCGCCGAAATTTAAGGGGAAAGCCCCATCACCTCCTATCATAATTTTGCCACCACCAAATGCTGATATTCCACCGGTAAAGCTCAGATAATCCCCGACTGAAAAACCATATTCATTAATATTGTTTATCATCCCCAGTGCCGCTATCTGTGTCTTTTCATCAAAGCGGTACACTTTGCCGTTTGCCTGATAGTGATTTCCTGTTCCACCACCTGCCATCAGTTCACCGAATATGCCATTTTTCTTATCTTCATCGAGCATCAGGTTCAATGTCTGGTTACGTGCTCCGTCATCAATACCTGTGAATTCAGCCTCTTCAGTTTTTTTATTATACAGCTGTACTTTATCAACTGCATCAGCGGGCAGGTTTTTAGTGGCAACCTTGGGATCATTGCCGAAAAACTCTTTCCCGTCAACCAGAACATTCCTGATATTTTCGCCCAGGGCTTTGATATTACCCGCACGGTCAATCTCGAGGCCAGGCAGCTTCTTTAAAAGATCCTCCACCACACCGTCAGGCGCTACCTTGAATGCTTTCGCATCATATTCAATAGTATCATTTTTAATTCTCAGGGGAACCCGTTCGCCTGTAACAGTAATTTCATCAAGAGAAACAGGTTTCGGTGTCATTATCACTGTTCCGATATCCCCTGCATCCCTGAAGGGGATCTCAATGTCCTGATAGATTGTGTTATAACCTATGAAGGCTACCTGCAGAAGGTATCTGCCCTGCCTGATATTTTTTATTTCAAATCTTCCTGATGAGCTGCTAACGCCAAAATATTGGAGGGTTGAATCAGCAGGGTTAAGAAGTATAGCAGTGGCTGAAGGCATTGCCTCTGCATTTTCATCAAGTATTTCGCCTTTAAGGCTGTTGATCTGTGCAAAGAGGGATGAGGGTAAGATAAACAGTATTATAACTATAAATGTTCTCATTCAGCTATTTCCTTATTCTGACAGTTACCATTCCCCCGCTGCCCTGACCTCCCTCAGCTCCCATTTCCTTCATCTTCTCAGCAACTATTTCATCAAATTCTTCTCTTGATACTTTTTTTCCCTTCCCGGGTTTTTTAAATACATCATCACCTGGAATATCAAAACTGATATTTTTTGCTTCCAGGACACGTTTTCCATTCTCGACATCCACTTTTAGTACAAGACCTGGTAAATCACAATATTGACCGGGACCAGCAGGTATATTCAATGAAGGAGTGAACCATATGCGTGTCACAACACCGCTGGTGTCAGTAAAGGTAGCTTCCATGCAGGGGTGATCAAGTATCATTTCCTGCCGGCCGGTGATTTTCCATTGCTCATCAGGCAGGTCTCCTTCAATAAGAAACATACGCGTCATAAATTCCCTTTGTTCGACTATTTTCTTTTTCTGCAGGTCGATATAGATCTTATTATCTGGTTCCTGCATTACTATTTTCACATTCCCTTCACCATGCCACACTCCACCAACCTGGGAATTATTACCTTCCTGTTCATAATTTTCATACAAACTGGCTGCAGGGCTGAACCACAGGATTTTTTCCGAGCTTCTCTCTTTCGGTAAATCTTTCATCATGGCTGCCATTTCGCCGTCAAGTTTTATTTCAAGCTTGATTTTCTCTTCGTAAATGACTGATCCGGATGATTTATCCTGTGAATAAGAAGCAAAGCCAAAAAGTGCTGTAATAGCAATGAGTAAAATCTGTTTTTTCATTTCATGAAGTTTAAATACGGGGTAAAAATATGAAGTAAAAGCAAAAGAGTGTGTTAAGATGCTATAAATTAAGGTTAATTAAGGTTAACAGGAGAGGAACATATATTGCTACCTCTTATCTTTGTCATATTAAATAGCATGAAACGAACAAGAAAAATTTAAACATTAGTTTTCGCAGACAAGTATGATTAAAATTTTCTTATGAGAGCGAGGAACGAGAGGTTACATGCCGTGCAAAAAATTTTAAACAGCATGAAATCAGCGAATAGATATAAATGGATAGCATTACTTATGCTGGTCAGCGAGCTGATGATCGTTGGTTTTTCAATATACTGGCTCAGGAGCCAGTATCAAAAGGAGAGTAATGATCTCAGAAAAGACCTCTATACATACTATAAAGAGTCATATAATGTTGCTATTGATTCACTGCTGGTTCATCATATTATAGAACCTGCTCTGGGGGAGAAAGGAGGATTAAATGTCAGGCTTAAAATAAGCGGTAAGCCTGATTCGGCCGTCCAGGATTCAGAGTATTCATTTATTAAATCAAGAGACAGTGTTCTTCTGAGAAGCATGCGCCTGATAATTGAAAAGTCGTCAGACAGTACCTCAAATACAAGGAGTGTTGTTTCCCTAATCGGTGAAGGCCCTGATTCTCTACTGTTCATTGAGGATTATGAGGCGAGGCTGAATAATAACAAAATGAACTTTACAACTATCTGGTTTGAAGATGACAGCATATCAGAAGCGCACCGGGCAATAATACTGGAAGATTGGACAGGTAGCCTTCCGTCAGTGCTGATTAGAAACCCCGGTTTTTACCTTATCGGTCAGATACTACCCCAGATGATTTTCACGCTTATACTGGTGCTTATCAGCAGTCTGGCTTTTTTACTGGCTTTTAACAGTCTAAGGAAGCAGTCAAAGCTGAATGATATGCGCAACAGCTTTATAAGTAATATATCTCATGAGCTTAAAACACCCGTTTCTACTGTTAAGATTGCCATAGAAGCCCTGAAAAAACTTGATTCAGAGGAAGGAAACACGAAAATTACAACAGAATACCTGGAAATGGCGGGTAAGGAAATAAAGAGACTGGAACTTTTAATCTCAAAAGTACTGGATCACTCAATTATTGAAGAGAATGCAAGTATTTTAAATTTTGATGATGTAGATATTTCCCAACTTATAGAAGATGCTATCAAATCCCTGCAACCACGGATTCAGGCATCAGACGCAAAGGTGATCTTTGATAATCCGGGGGAGATTATTGTCAGCTGTGATCCTTTATACCTGCAGGGTGTTATCATAAACCTGTTTGATAACAGCCTTAAGTATGGCAACGGAAATCCTTTGATAACAGTGGATCTATCATCAGCAGGGAGTTATGCTGTAATAAAGGTAAGTGATAACGGACCGGGAATCCCTGATGAGTATCTTGGAAGGGTGTTTGACAAGTTTTTCAGGGTACCCGACAGTGACCTTCATAATGTCAAGGGGCATGGACTCGGTTTAAGTTTTGCCTACCTGATAGTTAAAATGCACGGTGGTAGCATTGATGTGAAAAACAATACTAAAGGATGTACATTCACCATTAAAATACCGTTCAGGCAGGAGTGAGGAAAAGAATATTATATATTGAAGATGAAGAATTTCTCGGCAGGATAGTAAGTGATACACTGGAAAAGGAAGGCTATGATGTTTCCTGGTTAAAAGATGGGGCAGGTGTTATGAATGCGCTTACAGAATTCAGACCTGATATATGCGTGGTGGATATTATGCTTCCCAATATCGACGGGTATACGCTGTCAAGGAATATCAAGGGAATATATCCGTGGATGCCGCTCATTTTCCTTACGGCAAGAAGTGAAACGAAAGATGTACTTAAGGGTTTTGACTCGGGTGGCACCGATTATATTAAAAAGCCATTCAGCCTGGAAGAGCTGGTTGCAAGAATTGAGAACCAGCTGAAGCTGGTGAATGGGGAAGAGGAAATACAGAGCGGAGAATCAGAAATTAAAATTGGCAGGTTTAATTTTCACCCACGGAGATATGAGCTGGAGACCGGGGGAAATATCGTAGAACTCTCAAATCGCGATACGGAAATCCTTTCAATCCTGGCAGCCAACAAGAATACAGTTGTTGAAAGAAAAGACCTGCTTATGACTGTATGGGGCGACGATTCATTTTTCAATTCGCGTAACCTGGATGTTTATATCCGCAAGCTAAGGAAATACCTGGCTGATGATCCCTCTGTGCAGATTAAGACATTGAAGGGCAGGGGATATACTTTACTGGAGGAATAAGGAAGAGATGTTGAATCGTTGAATCGGGTAATCGTTGAATCGGGTATCATACTTCAACAAACCCGATTAAACAGTTTAACCTTCAACGTTTCAACAATCTTTAGTACTCCCTTATGCTAAGGCCAACCTCGTAACCTGTCACGAGCAATTCCGGCATTCCTGCTTTTTCTGTCCCTTTAATCCCTTCATATTCAAGATCGCTGCCCTCTTTGATATGTATCTTTGTTTTAAAAATATCATCGTCGATATCCAGTTCGGCATATTTGATTATGGCCCTAAGCCTGCAATCGTAATTGAATGCAATGCCCAGTTCAATATCGAGGTATTTCCCGTCTATGTTGAGCTGTGTGAATTCCCTTCCCAGCTTTTCCACAGATATATCATCTTCGTAAGCACTTTTTATATCCAGCTTTTTCATGAGCTCCTCAAAAGTGAATTCACCATATTTTGTTTCCTGAATGCTAAGGGAGTTGGCTTTCCCTGACACCACGCCACCTTCATAGAATGATATTATATCGATATTCCCGGAATTTGTGAATTTGTAATCTGAATATTTTGCCTCTATCCGCGCATCTGTTATTCTGTCTGCTGTGAATTCACATTCATAATTGTCAGCAACAAGTTTACCGGCCTGTCCGGTAGTAAGATCACTGTATTTTGCCACGTACTTTATGTCACCGCAATCAACAAACGTAAAGTCATCTTCATAACTGTCTATTTCCAGTATACCAACTTTTCCGGTTTCAATTTCAGAATATTTGCTTATAATTTTTATATCACCTGCATCACCTGTCTCGAATTCGCAACTGTAAAGATCAGCATCAATATCTTTCATGCCGGTGAAAGAGATGTCGCTGTATTTGGCTGTAATATTTGCTTTACCTCCGACGTTTCCGGCAAAAATATCATCATTATACAGATCCATCTTCAGCTCCCCGTCGATATCTTCAATATTAATTTCAGAATATCTGGAATTTAGTTCAAGGCTGGCATTCTCAGGTATCCATGCAATACATTCCATCTTAAATTTTTTATACCTGAAGGTTTTCAGTCCTTCCAGCACCATTGTTGAGAATCCAATGATATTTGCCCGGCTTTTCCAGAATTTTGAGTTTATTTTTGTTCGGTCCCGGGTACTTTCAAAATCAAGATCCCTGATATATGCATCAACTTTTGAAGCATCATCCTGGTTTCTGAATTCAGCATCGATTATCATATGGAATTCTATTTCAGGTTTATCCCAAGTATGTATTTCCATATCGGCATCGTAGTTGCCCAGGACCACCCATGTATCTGGATTAACCTTATAATTCCACTTATATGTTTTATCAATTTCCTGTCCATCAGCTGTCTTTAGCCCGGCAAAGATAAATACGCACAGGCTCAGGCTAAAGAGCGATATTTTCTTCGTTTTCATATTTTTGAGTTTTGTTGGTTTCCCTTATTATTAGTTCAAGTATTCTTATTTTTTTCTCGTAGGTATCAAATATTGTATTTACTATCTTTTCATTATAACCGTTATTATTAAGATCATCCATTACAGTACTGTAAATTGTATCAAGCCTGTTCAGTTCTTCAATCAGCTCTTTTACAATTACATTATCTATTTCATCAAATGAACCTATTTCATGCTTTTTATACCTGATTAGTTTTTTATAGTCATTTTCTTTTTTAGATAGTCCACTGTCAATGCTTGCCAGTGTGATTTTCCTGTTGAGGGTTATATTTCCTACGATATCATTTATTACATAACCAGCCAGCAAGGCAATAAGTATTATAGCGGCAATATTCCTGAACCGCATCAGAATAATTCCCCCCCGGGGGTTATCGCTTTCGGATCTTTCATCCCGGATACCTCTGTGAATATTTTCCCAGATCGATTCATCATCAGGTGATTCAACGTCGAGCCGTTTCCTGTTTTCTTTCAGATATTTTTCCAGATCAGTTGACATATATTATATGTTTAAGCTTTTCATTCAACAGCATAAGAGCCCTTCTGTATTGTGTTTTACTTGTCGATATGCTTATCCCGAGCATTTCAGCTATTTCCCTGTGCATGTAATTTTCAAGTGCATACATTACCAGTACAGTCCTGCACCCATCAGGCAGCTCTTTTATGGCCTTATGGATGATTGCCGGTTCAACAGTATTGTCTATTTCAAAATTATCATCGTCGCTTTCAAGTTTATAATCTTCTATATCCTCAAAATTTATCCTGTTTCTCCGTAAATGGGAGATACAGTTATTTATCACTATTCTTTTTAGCCAGCCCCCCAGGGCTTTTTCATTATTCAGTTCGCCCAGCCTGCTGAATGCGGTAATGAATGATTCCTGGAGTATATCTTCGGTATCCATCCTGTTATTCAGTATCCTTATTGCGATATTATACATAGCTTTCGAATATTTCTTATAAAGAATAAACTGGGCTTGCATGTCGCCATTCATGCACTTTTCAATTATCTTACCTGTATGATCTCCGGTGTTATCCATAAGCTTCAAATGAGAGACGCAAACTTGATTAAAAGGTTGTAAAAAGATATGGAAAATTTATCAGACTGTAAATGTATCCCTTGCACGGTCAAGGGCTGTGTCTGTTCCGAGAATATTCAAAATATCTCCTTTTCGCAGGTAGGTATCACCCTTTGGAACAAATAGGGCATCATTTCTTTTGACCATTATGAGTATTGCATTTTTATGAAATGAAATATCCTTTAGTTGTTGCCCCTCAATCCCGGGTTTTGTAATCATAATTTCTTCAACAGTGAAATGTTCAAAGCTTTCTACCAGCGAATGATATGTAGTTGGCCTGACGATAAGATTTTCAATTGTAGTTGCGATAACCCTGGTTGAATCAACTGTTTCAATGTCCAGGTTTTTCAGTCTTCTCTCAGTTTTAAGATTACTGGCCATCGAAATAATTCTTTCATGCTTGAATTCTTTCCTTAGCATAACACATACGAGGGCATTCGTATCTTCTGAACCTGTATCTACAAATAACCAGTTGGTTGGAGAAATTTTAATATTCCTGTAAGTATCCGGATCAAGGCCGTCTGACATCACTGCCGAAAATCCTTTTGAAATGAGGTTTTTATACCTGTCTTTATTGTTTTCGATTATCACAGATACTTTTTCATGCATATTAAGTCGACGGGCAAGCAAAACACCTTTGCTGCTGCCCCCAACAATTATTGTCCTTTCGGCTGGCGGCTCAATTTTATTATTCAAAACGTTATACAGGATAGGTGATAAGACACAGGAAGCAATAGCCATAATAATAAATACAGCATTTATACCTGGAGTGATAACCCCGAGTTCAAGGCCTATTGCTGCTGCTGCAATAATGAGGCTGAGCCTTGTGGAAAGCAGTACTCCACCGGAAAGGGATTTCCTGATCCCGAACTGCTTCGACCAGATAAATGCCGGAAGCACTTTAATGACATACATCAAAATTAAAATTATCATAAGCACAGGAAGAAGGCTAGCTTCAAACTCTTTCAGTGCTTCAGGTTCAAATTTCACTCCCACCATAATAAAGAATATAGGGATAAAGAAACCGTATCCCATACCATCAAGTTTAACCAGCAGCAGTGAACGCTCCTTATGAAGAAAAGCAGATAAGAGTATACCACTCAGAAAGGCGCCAAGCAGAACAACTTCCGTACTTATAAACTGGCTGATAACCACAAAGATAAATACCAGCAGAGCTGTTCCCCTTATGCTTAACTGTGAGGCGGCATGTGAAAACTGGAATCCTATTTTCTTAAAAAGGGGTAAATGCCTGAATCGATTCCCCACCCTGTACATAAGGTAAAATATGGCAAAAAGAAGAAATATGAATAGTATTTCAGCTTTAAAGCCGTTTTTAAGGACATAGGCTGTAAAGGTGAAAAGGATAATGCTTAATATATCCGCAATGGCTGCGGATGTAATTATCATCTGCCCGTATGAGCCGGTCGTTTCACCCCTGTTTTTCAAGACGGGCAATATTATTCCCACTGATGTTGTAACCATTATCAGGGCAAAGTACCAGGTATTACTGATCCCGACCAGGGATGCCATGCTTTCTGACCCTGCATAGGATATTACAAGACAGATGATAAAATACAGGGTGGCCATAAGGAGGGGATTGCTTTGAAAGATTCTCCGGTTTAATTTTCTGCGAGGGAAAGAACCGATTATGTGATCCATATTAATCTCAAGTCCGCTGAGAAACATGAGGAAAATAAATCCTGTCAGCGCAAGGAACTCCAATATTTTAATGCTTATATCGTCAGCATTGACGAGCAAGTATCTGCCAACAAAATAACCCAGGATTATTTCCAGTACCACCGACGGTACTTTCCTTAACCTGAGTAAGGATATCAACATTGGCACAATCCAGGCAACGGAAAGAACAAGCAGCAAGGGCCAGTATTCAAAATTGAGTGATATGCTCAGGAATCGTGTCATAAAATATGCAATAAGATAAGTAATATAATAAATTTAAATGAGCCTTAATATGCAATTTATATTTATTGTCTGTAAAACATATAAGAAAACCATTCCATCATGATAAGTTTTAATAAGTTTGTTATGAATAATAAAATCCTTGTACTTATGAATATGAAAAAGACCCTATTTGTATTATTTCTTATACTGCCGGCGATGCTTGCCGGGCAGAAGAAAGCACTTGACCATTCGGTTTATGATAGCTGGAAGGGCCTGAGCAGCACACAGATAACAGATGATGGCAATTTTATCAGCTACGAGATGAACCCCCAGCAGGGTGATGGTATCCTGTACCTGTATGAAAGGAAAGATGCCAGTACCGATTTATTTAAGAGGGGTAATAATGCATCATTCTCCCCGGGGGGAAATTATTTTGTATACAGCATAATACCTAAGTACGACGAAACAAGGCAGGCAAAGAAGGATAAAAAAAAGCCGGATGAAATGCCAAAGAATGATCTGGGAATTAAGATTCTGGACAGTGATGAATCAAAGATGATTGAAAGGGTGAAATCTTTTAAATTACCTGAAGATGAAGGTAACTGGATGGCTTACCTTAAGGAAAAACCTCTGCCAGAAAAGAAAGAAAATGATGAGGCAGATGAAGCAGAAGAAGAAAAAGAACAGGAAGCTTCTCCAAGGAACAGGCGAGGGAGAGGAAATAACGGTGCTGAAGGTACTGAACTGGTTATTCTGAACCCCGTGGAGGGAATTGAGCATAGTATTAATGATGTTGTTGAATACGAAGTTGCCGGAGAAGGAACGGCAATTACCTATGTACAGGTAAAGACTGATACCAACAAAGTGGAAAATTATACTGTTTCGATTTTTAACACAAGGAAGGAAGAGATTAAAGAAATATTCAACGGAGAAGGCAAACTTAAAAACCTTACAATATACAAAGATGGGAGCTACGTCTCTTTCATTTACACATCTGACACATCCGAAGTGAAAGTTTATGATCTTTATCTCTGCAAAGGGGATGAATGTACCAGGATTGTTGAAACCACAACAGCAGGAATGCCCGAGGAGTGGTCTGTAAGTGAGAACGGGCGCCTGCAATTTTCAGATTCAGGTGAAAGATTATTTTTCGCTACCGCAGAAAAACCTGTTGAAGAACCTGAGGATACCTTGCTGGCTGAAGAGAAGTATGAACTGGATATATGGAGCTGGCATGACCCCCTGCTCCAGCCACAACAGAAGGAACAATTACAAACTGAAAAGAGAAGAACATATGAAGCGGTCTATCATATTGACAGGTCAAAAATGGTGCAGCTGGCTACAGAGGATATACCTTCTGTAAGGTTCTTCCAGAAAAGGGATGGTGACCGTGTAATAGGAGTGTCAGGCCTGAAATACCGCAAACTTACCTCATGGGATGCAAACCGGTATACTGATTACTATCTTATTGATATAAATACAGGCAAGAGTAAACTTATTCTGGAAAAGGCCCCATCCTCAGTTGAATTTTCCCCTTCAGGTGAGAATATGCTGTTCTGGTGCATTAAAAGCAAGAGCTGGAAATCACGTAAAACAGAAGGTGGTAATGTCATTGATCTGACTGCTGATATAGATGTAATGTTCCATGATGAACTCCATGATAGCCCAAGTGAGCCAAGACCATATGGAGTAATAGACAGCTGGATTGAAGGTGAAAAGTATGTTCTTATTTATGACCGCTATGATATATGGAAATTCAGCCCGGAAGGGAAAGAACCCCCGGTGATGATAACCAATGGTTACGGGAAAAAGAATAATATCAACTTCAGGTATACTGACCTTTCTGCAAGAGGTGGTTTCAGGGGTTTTGGCAGGAGTAATGATGACAGGGAATATCTTGAACCCGGAGAAACAATATATTTAAGTGCCTTCAATGAAGAGAATAAGGATAACGGACTTTTTAAAACAAGGATTAACAGGACCGATAATCCTGAACAGATATTAATGCAGGCATCCTCTTTCAGGTCGTTTACAAAGGCAGAAGATAGTGATGTTATTATTTTCCAGAAGGAGACTTTCGAAGAATATCCTGACCTGTACGTCAGTGACCTTACATTCAGTGAACCGGTAAAAATCTCAGAAACCAATCCACAGCAGGATGAATATATCTGGGGTAGCTCGGAGCTGGTTGAATGGAAGTCATTTGACGGGCAGCGTCTGCAAGGAATATTATATAAACCTGAGAACTTTGATCCTTCAAAAAAATATCCTATGATAGTTTATTTCTATGAAAGGAGCAGTAATGGTTTACACAGGCATTATACACCTGCGCCCAGTGCTTCAACGATAAACAGGATCTACGCAGTAAGCAACGGGTATTTAATTTTTGTACCTGATATACCCTACGTTGAAGGCTATCCGGGTCAAAGTTGTTACAATGCTGTGGTTAGCGGTACATATGCAATGCTGCAGCGTCATGATTTTATTGACAGGTCAAAGCTGGGGCTTGACGGTCAGAGCTGGGGCGGTTACCAGATAGCCTACCTCATTACACAGACCGATCTTTTTGCCTGCGCTTTTTCAGGCGCCCCCGTAAGCAACATGACAAGTGCTTATGGAGGTATACGCTGGGGCTCAGGTATGAGCAGGATGTTTCAGTATGAACAGACACAGAGCCGCATAGGGGGTACCTTATGGGAAAAGCCAATACATTATATTGAGAATTCACCGATATTCTTTGTGCCAAAAATTAATACACCCGTACTGATAATGCATAATGATGCTGACGGTGCCGTACCATGGTATCAGGGTATTGAGTTTTTTGTTGCACTACGGAGGCTGGAGAAGCAGGCATGGATGTTAAGCTATAATGACGAGGAGCATAACCTCAGGGAAAGACCTAACAGGAAGGACCTGTCAATAAGAAAAATGCAATTTTTTGACCATTATCTTAAGGGTGCACCTATGCCATATTGGATGAAAGAAGGTATATCCCAGATGGAAAAAGGGAAGATGGATGGTTATGAACTTATGAACTAGTACTGCGCCAGTATTTGTTGCGTTAGCGTTTTTTCTTTTTCCTGCTATTTGATTTTGAGTAATTATTTCCATAGCCGGCGGCGGAGGTTTTCTTTCTTACTCCCTGGCTTTTATTATTTGGATTCTTTATCTCAACAACTACGGGTTGATCTTCATAAATTGCCCTGT
>CAZSJH010000065.1:0-13876 GCA_964607105.1 uncultured Rikenellaceae bacterium
TCTGGATATATTCCCCGGGCACAGATCGTACAATACAAATCACAGGACATATGCTGAAACAATCGGTAATGGGTTCAGACCTTTCCTATGAAGATATGATGGAAGATGCAAAATTAACCGATGTGTATGATGCAGAGCTTATAGGAACAGAATTATATAATGGTTATGAATGCTACGTGGTAGACCTTGTAGCCAACAATCCTGATATTGCCTACCAGATGAGAAAAGTCTGGGTTGAGAAGAACAGGTTTGTGCCACTGAAGGAAGAATTATATGCCAAAAGCGGTAAGCTGCTGAAAAGAACTGAGTTATCGATGGTTGAGCAGATTGATGGAAGGTGGTATCCACGTAAGATTGTTTTTAAGGATATGCTAAAAAGAGGTGATGGTACGGAATTCATTATGGATAAAATAGATTTTAATGTTAAAATACCCGAATATATTATGAGCAAAGCCGCACTCAGGTAAGAACAGAGTAAGTTTATTATTCAAAATTATATCTATCTTTAAATTAAAAAACATGAAAAAATCTAACACCACGACTTTATTGAGTTTTATTTTGGTCATTGCCTTAGCCATGGCAGGCTGTGCAAAGAAATTAACATCCTCCTCTTCCAGTGAAGGCAATCTTGCATATGGATTCACGGGAGACGAATCATATTCATATACGCAAACATCAAAAATGATGCAGACCATTGTGTTTGGAGGACAGGAAGTCAACACATCAGTAAACACCAACTTTGGATTCACAGCTAAAGGCAAAGGGATAGTGAGTGGAGACCTGATCCTTGAAATTACTGTCGATACCATGGGAATGTCAATTAACTCAATGGGAAATAATATTAGAGAAGACATCAGCGACCTGAAAGGTAAAAGCTTCATGATGACAATGAATACGAAAGGTGAAGACAAGGACCTGGATGAGGCAGAAAGTATTACTTTTTCAATTGCAGGTATGCAAACATCAAATTTGAAGGCAAGCTTTGTTACAATCTTCCCCGAATTACCTGAACAGAATGTCAGCATCGGTTCTACCTGGCAGGACACAGATACAATTACCATAAACACTGAAACTGAAACTGCTGAAATGATACTTGTTTCCAACAACACTATAGAATCGAGGGAAGATGTGTCAGGGTATGATTGTTACAAAATCACTTACCAGGTTAGCGGCACAAGGGATGGAAGCAGTCAGACTCCACAGGGTCTTATCGTAACAAACAGTGATGTAAAGGGTACGGGGTATTATTATTTTGCTATTAAGGAAGGTATAATTATATCTGACCATTCGGAGATGAAATCAGACGGGGACGTGGTAATACCCACCGGGGAATCGATACCAATGTACATGACTATCACGGCTGAATTCAATTTGTTATGACATAAAAAGAAACCCACGTCTTTTAACCTAAAACCTGGAATACTTATCTCATAAATATCCGGCGTGGGTTTCTTTTATTTTATATTACTTTCCCTGGGCATTCAGGAATATCTGGTGTTTATCGAGTCGATCTTTTTTTCCAGTTTCTGCAGTTGTTCATGAAGGTTCTGTTCCATGATTTCGAGCTTCCTTTCCAGGTCATCTATAAATTCGTCATCTATTCTAATTTCAGGAAAATCCCAATCAAAGTCAAAATTGAAATCAGGAATATTAAAAAAACGGTGAGAAAATCCATATTCATGTTCACGCCAGTATGGCATTGAGTCATAGTCCCTGCCCTCCTCAAGGGCTTTCAGGACATTTTTCATGGTTTCCCTTTTATTGCCAAAATAATCCTGCTGCTGCTGAACTACTGAATCTGCGCTGCTGCTTATAGTTAAAGCGATAAATATTATCAGAATACCAGATTTAATCATTGTTATCTTCATGGCTTAAATATTTAAATTTATCTATTCACACAGTAAAACTATGAAAAATACCTTTTGCCTTTGCTTAACGAATTGTTAAAGCAGACAGCTTAAAAGCATTATTTGGTTAAGGAATATTTACACCGGGGTAAGTAAAGGCCATCCTTTTCGTATTTTTCCCACTCTGAGTACCATCCTTTTGCCGGATATATAATCTCCGGGTACGAGCACTTCATGTTTAAGTCCGTACTTATCACCCACTATTAGGACTTTGCCGGGGCCGTCAGGTCTTTCGTTAACAGATATCAGTTCGAAATTATATTGTTGCCCGATTTTATAATAAGGATTCAGGGGTTCTATTTTGTACTCCCCCCTATCATGGTATTTTATGTATCTTCCCCTGAAAGTACCACCTTTTTTCAAACCATAATAAGAATATTGATCAACAGGTACCAGATAATGAGAATCATCCTTGTCACTCACCATAAAATAATCCTTGCCATCCACCCCCTTTTTTCTATCATAAATATAAAATTCATTGATATCATCCTCTTCTTTACTTTCACCTTTCTTCCTTTCATCAGCTTCGGTAAAAATGATCCTTCCTTTGTTTATTCTATGTATTTTCAGGGTAACTGTTCTGCTCTTTTTAATATCATATGAACCTGCCATGGACACAGGAACTACAAGTTCATTTCTGAACCTATCTAGTACAATAAGTACTGGAATAAGCACACCCGCTTCATTAATTCTGATATCCCTGCCGCTTATTTCGAAAATATATTCCTCACCTTCGGTATAATATGGATTGGCAGGTTCGAGGAAAACCTCCCCCCTGCAGTTAATTTTATCGACTCTGCAATTAATTATACTATTGATCTCAATTCTATAATGCCTATAATATTTTTCGCGCAGAAGATATTTTTCATCCCCGGGTCCTTTAAGCAAAAAATATTCTTTCTCTCCTATTTTCAGGATCTTCTGGACAAGAAAATCATACCTTCTAGCTTCTTCCAGCTTCATGATCAATTTATTCAATATAGAGGCCCGAATATCCTGGCCAAACTTTCCTTATACTTCTCCCTCTTTGACCTACCCTCCCAGAGTTCGAACAGCAATTCCTTACTGCCACGAAGGTCATTCATGAATGTTTTTTCCAGTATGGCTGCGAAATCTTCATCATAAATCAGTGCTGTTACTTCAAAGTTCAGGTCAAAACTCCGTACATCGACATTAACAGAACCCACCGAGGAAAAAACACCATCAACAACTATATATTTTGAATGATTAAAACCTTTTACATAAAAATAAATCCTTACTCCAGCACAAAGGAGTTCTGAAATATATGACCTTGATATCCAGTCTGCTATCACTGAATCTGCTTTTTCGGGGATTATTAGCCTGACATCTTTCCCACTGAGAGCAGCTGTTTTCAGTGCATTGAGTATGCTCTCATTTGGTGAAAAATAAGGAGTACAGAGATATACCTTATCCCTTGCGGTTGCTATTGCTGCAAGGTAAGCCTGCATAATATTGGCCCAGTCACTGTCGGGTCCGCTGCTTGCCAACTGGATCAGGCAGTTACCTGAAACACTAAACTTCGGGAAATATTCTTTTTTCCTGGTCAGTATATCTCCGCTAAGGAAATACCAGTCTGTTAAAAAAATCCTGTTCAGACCTGCCACTGAATCACCTCTTACCCTAAGATGGGTATCCCTCCATTCCCCAAGGTTCGGAAGGCCATGAAGATATTTATCTGCAATATTCATCCCACCGACAAAACCTGTTTTACCATCAACAACCAAAATTTTTCTATGATTACGGTAATTAATTTTGCTTGCAAGCCAGGGAAAATGCACCGGGAAAAAAGGAAAGATCTGAACACCTGATTTCCTTGTTTCTTTAATATATCGTTTTTTGAATGACCAGCTGCCCACATCATCAATTATCATTCGTACTTCTACTCCCTCCGCAGCTTTTTCCATCAAAAGATGTCTGAATTTATTGCCAATCTCATCTATATTAAACCTGTAAATCTCAAAATGAATATGGTGCTTTGCTTTTTCAATTTCTTTAAACATTGAAGTATATGTCGATTCAGCATCTTTAAGCAGAATTATTTCGTTATTATCAGTGAGAATAGATTTTTCATTATTCAGCATCAGGGTCATAAGGTGCTGTTTTTCTTTTACTTTATCTGATTTTTCTTCGAGTTTACTATCCAGTGACCCTATCTGCTGTATGGCCACATTCAGAAGATATTCAGTGTCAACATTACTTTTCCTGGAGAATATTTTCCTTTTACGGTAATTCTGGCCGAAGAAGGAATAAAGTAGAATCCCTAAAACAGGTATCAGAGAAATGACCAGTACCCATGAAAGGGTTTTTACCGGAGCCCTGTTCTCAAATATTATCACCAGGCAGACGACTATTACTGTAATCAGGTATAATATTGATAAAATCACCTGAAGTGACAGGATACCTCCTACAGGATCAGCATTCATATATTAAATATTATGAGCTCAAAATAAAAAAAACTCCCTTGCAATGCAAGAGAGTTTTTATTCATCAGGGAATTATTTCTTAAAACATGATACCCGCGCTTATAAGAATTGCACTTGATCTTCCATCGAGGGTGAAGGATTCTCCCCCCACTGTTATTTCCTCACCGAAACTATTAAGGCCACCTTCATACCTGACATCCAATGTCACTTTCTTTGCAATATCGACCCCGACACCTGCCTGGTAACCAAATGTTAACGCTTTGTAGAGGTTCTCAGCATTTTCAATAATATCACTTGTTGAACTTAACATGACTGAAGCTGCAGGACCCGCCATAATCCTTACCGGACCTAATCTGACACCCAGCAATACAGGAATATCCAGTTTATTGAATTTCTGGCTTTTTATTTCATCAACAGCAGTACCTACATCTGTAACAAGCATGTTATTTTCAGCCATCGAAAATATAACTTCAGGTTGCAGCATAATTCCAAGCATAGAAAATCTGAAAAATACTCCTCCGTGAAACCCCCAGGAAGCTTGTTCAGCTGCTTCAATAGTATAAGCGGTTCCGGATTGTATGCTTTCCAGATTAAAGTTATTTGATGCGGCACCGACTTTTAAACCCCAATCGAATTGAGCAAAAGCCCCGGTTGATAAAATAAGAGCAAAAAGGATGAGAATAGATTTTTTCATTTTTAACATAATTTTTGTTTTACATTACCTAAACGATTAAAACAACCAAAAGGTTGCATTACAATGTTTACTATTCCATTAACTTATAACCTACCCCTTTTATTGTCTGAATAATGTCTCCACCTACTTTTTCCCTCAATTTTCTGATATGTACATCAATAGTTCTGTCTCCTACGATAATATTTTCCCCCCATACTTTCTTGAATATTTCAGACCTGGTAAAGACCTTTCCGGGTTTTGTTAACAACAAGGATAACAATTCAAATTCTTTCCTTGGAAGAAATATGTCCTTCTCATCAAGGTGTAAGATGAAACGCTCCCTGTCGAGGCTCAGGTTACGGTATCCGAGAACCTGCACCGATCCATCGTTTTCCTCCTCAAGCGTTCTGTACCTTCTCAAAAGGGCTTTTAGCCTGCTAACCAGTAACCGGGGTTTTACCGGTTTAATAATATAGTCATCGCCTCCTGCGTCAAATCCTGCAATCTGTGTATAGTCCTCACTTTTTGCTGTCAGGAAACAGATTATTACAGATGATATATCAGGGTCAGCACGTATTTGTTCGCAAACCTCTATACCATCCATCCCCGGCATCATTATATCAAGCAGTATTAGATGAGGCTTAACTTCTCTGGCTTTTCTGATACCTGATTTACCCTCATGAGCAGTATAAACAACAAATCCTTCTTTCCGCAAGGTATATGATAAGAATTCCAGGATATCATTTTCATCATCTACCAGTAATATTGAATACTCGCTGTTCATCCTTTTTTGACTATCTTTTTTTTAGCTCACGGAAGATGAGCTCCTTCATTTTATTAAACTCTTCCATTCGAAATAATCTGGTCAGGAAAATAATCTTACCATCCCTGTCGATTATGACATTACGTGTCACCCCGGCATTCTTCTCAGCATACAATCCGAATATTTCAGCCCCGGGATCAAAGGCCAGGGGGTAGGTAATACTCATATCATTCTTAAATTTTCTGACTGTTTCAGGTGGCTCATCCCTGTCTATGCCAATTACATTAAGGTCATTATTTTTTTTATTCTGCCATATTTCCTTCTCAATAAATGGCATCTCTTTCCTGCACACACTACACCAGCTCGCCGTGAATTGCAGCATCACAACTTTCCCACGCAGATCTGACAACATATATTCATTACCATCTACTTCCCTGATCAGAAAATCGGGCGCCTCATCGCCTACCTTTACCAGGTACCCATGTTCATAAACCTGCGCTGATAATTGTATCTCCTGCACAATAAGCAGTGTAAGCATCATTATTCCTAGAAGAAATTTTATCCTCTTCATATTCTGTTAATTATTGGATCAGGCCAAATATATAGTATTTAAATCAATACCTCTGTTCCCATTTCCCAAAAAAACAGAAAAATCATTCTCAGCCAGGCTCACCATTATAGATTTCCTCTTCAAGACAGGTATAGATAAATTTTTCATGGCATAAATTTTGCTCACTTTTATTAAAAAAAGCTATGAAAAATAAAGTTTATATATTGCTTGTCATTGTTTTCTTTACAGGATCCTGTTCCAGTTACAGGGATATGGCATCTTCAAGGGAAGAAAAGGCATTAATGAACCAGGAGAATGTCACGATGGCGATTGAATCCCAGCAGATGATGGTTAAAGTCAACAGGCTACACACCAGCCGTGGAAGGATACTGGAGATTAATCCGAGAAACAATTTTATAATAATTGACAAGAAATTAGCCCGAGTAAGCCTTGCCTATATGGGGAAGTCTTTTACTACAAGACCCGTTGCTGCTATTAACTTTACAGGCCAGGTATATTCAAGTATTGTCGATATAAAAAGAAACGGCAGTTATGATATCGAACTTGAAGTTGGCCAGGAAAATGAAAAGTTTAAAATCAATTTGAATATAAGCAACAACGGCTATGTAAGGGTTAATATAACAAATCCAAGGATCGATTTTGTCAGGTATTCAGGGAATCTCAGTATGCTTTGATCTAGAAAACGTAAAAGAATCCAAGCGTTATACTCAGAGCTTCCAGGTCAACGTCCTCATTCCTTATATGGCTGTATTCATTAGTACTTGTTATCACATTCATATCAAAATCGTATGATGCTGTACTGCTCAGGTAATCTGCACTCACCTTAATACCTGTGCCCGAACTGGATTTATATAGGATGCTGGCACCATATGAATATGCAAAAGCTACAGAGGGGCCTTTGGCGCTAATTTCAAGAAGGTTTGAACCTTCTAAATAGTAGAGTTCCCTTTTAGGATAAAAAGCCATTGTTAATCCTGCCAGCCCTCTTATACCGGCCTGGAACCTTCCGAAGGGAACAGATAACTCCGGTCCTGCCATCAAATTTACGTAGTTCCAGAATCCCGACTCAAAACTGACATTGTCAGAAGCAGGCGGTGAACCGAACACAGGTATTTCCGATTGGGTATATGCATATTCTATAAGATGCTCCAGATAGTCATCACTTTCAGCATATAAAGATCCAAAACCCAGTACTCCACCAATGCCAATCATCCGGAACGGGAAATAGTACCCTTCAAAACTAACAGTAAATCCAGGGATGGCATAACCATTATTAAACAGTTGTTCTGCAGTAGCAAAATCACCTCTTGGGATGCTTGTTCCCAGACTGAAACCGATATAACTTTCCTGCGCCCTGGAAGAATTACTAAGCATAAACAGGATGGAAACAAGTATTAATATATTTTTTTTCATTTCTTTTAGCTTAATAGAAACCCTTGCCAAAAGTAATTTATTTATTCTAAATTTCCAGTAGACCCATGTTTTTAACAAGAACAATATATTCGGAATCCAATTCCCGATAACCATATTCATAACAGTACCTTGTTATAATATTGTCATTATCAGTTTCAACTGAATGGGTAAAAAAATTAATATTGAATTCTGAAACAAGCAGAGCATCCCTGTGTACCTTCTTCTTGCCACTTTCATAAAGGTCACAGAGTATTTTTCTGTTCCTGCGTAATACGCTATGAACATTACGTACAAGGTTATTGGCTTCCCTGTTTATAGTATTATTATAATTATTACGGCACTGATCAGAACAAAACTTCTTATCTGATCTCCCTTTTAGAACTTCACCGCAGTCGAGACATTTCCTAACCGGCATCACAGAAATTTTCATAAAGTTAAAAAATGTAAGCCTTCATTACAACCATACACACGGGTTTTTAAGAAAAATTTTAGTGGTAAATCTTTTCAGATGGCAAAAATTGCCCTATCCGATTTTAAACGTTTAATAAACAAGTATAAATATTTAATTACCGACACAGTATGTCAACAGAGTATATGTTTGTATCAGTAACCTATGTTAAACTAAAATTTTAAGTCATGGCATCACTGAACAACAAAGTACATCTTATCGGTAATCTTGGGAAAGATCCTGAAGTAAAGGAATTTGATAACGGTAGAAAGGTAGCCAAATTCCCTCTGGCAACCACAGAAAACTACAAGAATGAAAAAGGTGAAAAGCTGAGTGAGACCACCTGGCATAACCTTGTGCTCTGGAACGGTCTGGCCGGTGTAGCAGAGAAATATCTTACAAAAGGAAAGGAAATTGCCGTTGAAGGTCGCATTGTGCATCGTGATTACGAGAAGGACGGTGAGAAGAAATGGATCACTGAAATTATTGTTGGCCAGATGCAAATGCTCAGAGGTAATAAGGGAGAAGGAGTTTTTGATGAGAAGTAGAATTGTCATTCATTAATCAACAAAAAAATTGCGGCTGTCATCCTGGGTGTAGCAAAAAATCTTCGCCCAGGATGATTTGTTACCATTTTTCCAGGAAGTAGCTCTTTACAACCCTGTGCAGGAGGCTGAGATCAGGAAAATCAACACTTTCTTCCCATGGTTCGGTCTCAGCTATTCCCGGTTTCATAAAAGCATATCGCTCGGCTTCTTCATAGCGGCCATCATGTAATAAAATAGCCCATTGACGGACCCTCTCATTATCAAGTTGCGCAATAAATTCATTGTAATAATTCTCTGACTCCCTGCTCCTGTTCAACTCTCTGAGGGCAATAACCTGTAGTATATTATATGAATCGAGACTTTCGCTATCAATGTGACATTCAGTAATAATTTTTTCATAAAGTGTTCTGGCCTTTTCTATTTCTGCCCCTTTAGTTAAAACCATTGCTTTAACAAAATCCAGCAAGCGTTCATCCACCTTATAAGGTTTACCAACACCCAGGTTCTCAGGCCACCTGTATGCATTTTCTATATATTGAGATGCATCATCTAAGCTGCCATACAAATAACTGTCAAGGGATGCAAGTACATTTGCTTTTTCCCATATTTCCCTTCCCAGCCTGGCTCCCTCATGAGGTAATATTACGGTTTCTTTAAGAACATCCAAACATTGGTAAATACTATCCTTTGCCAGCAGGCATCTGGCATGATCAAAGTCAATGATATAGTTGCCCCTGAACTTGTCATAAGTTATACTGGACAATTCCAGTGCCCTTGAGTTATATCCCCCCGAAAGATAATACTCAATCATTCTGTGGTTTGTCCTCCATTCCCCCGGTGCTAGTTTATATGCTTCCCTGTAATCACGCTCAGATGCAATATCATCATCTGCAAGCATAAAATCTCCCCGAGCAATAAAAAATTTCCAGTCGGTGGGCTCATTTGCAAGAGATAAGAATAAATCCATGGCCCTGTCCTTATCTCCGGAATTCCAGTAAGTGAGTGCCAGGTAATAACCTAACTTCCAGCTACTATTTCTTTCTGAAGCCCATCGTAAAATGTTTTCAGTCTCAGCCCTGAAGGGAAAAACAAAATCTATATCAGCCAGGACAAATTTATTCAGATAATGTTCAGACATCGAAGCCTGTCCAAGCCTCTCATATACAAAGGCGAGGTAAAGATCGATTAATGCATTACCTGATGATAATTTAAGAACCTCAAGTGCCTCTGGAAATAATTCGTAATTTATATACCAGCAGGCTATCTCAAGCATTGTCTGGTAAGGAAATTCATTACTAATATACTCAAGCATTGTCTCAGCCAGTGTATCAACGGTGTTTACCAGGTAATTTTCAAACCTCGCAAAATGATTTAAAGGGTCATCATTGATTATATTATCATAAAGGGATTGGAAGAGTGAATCAGACCCTGTCTTCCTTGCCCATACAAGTCTGGTCTTCCTTATTTGATTGTTATTTATTCCCTTACTCAAGGCATTATTTATGTACTTACCGGCTTCATCCGGATTATTATCCCTCAGGCTTAATAAAGCAAGTTTATTTATGCAGCTGTTATAATACTTGTTTGACAGCATCGCTATACCATAGGCATCTTTTGCCTGGTACAGGTTCCCTTTTCTCTCCTGGAGAACAGCAAAAATATAATTTGCCTCTGGATCGTATGCATCAAATGCAAGTACATTTTTTACCGCCTCTTCGGCTTTGTCATATCTGAATCTGTGCATTTCAAGATCTGCCAGCTTTGTATATGCGGGCATAAAATACCGGTCTTGATTTATACACCTATTCACATACTCCAGTGCCGCAAGGTAATTTCTCTGCCTCATGTATTCAATTGCCTGATAATATGTGCCATATACTGAATTCCAATCAAACTTTATGCTTTCTAAGGGCCGCTCAAGAATTTTATCTCTGTCATCTGCTTTGTAAATATTAATCCTTTTATTCCTGAGATATATTTTCGAGATTTTTGCATCACTTTCAAGGCTGATAATGACTGTGTCGGTGGACATTAACTCCAGGTATTTTGATATTGTATCAGATGCTTCAGTTATTATATCCACCGTGTCAGCGACTTTATTGAGTGCATATATAAAAACCCTTTGTTCCTGGTTATCTCCTGTTATATTGAGTGCAACATCCTCTGAGACAGCCTTCACTCCTGATATTTTTGAGAGAGGAAACCATCTTTCAGTGATAAACAGTTCCGATCCGGGTTCCATCTCAAGATGTTTAAAAGTGGAATATGTACTGCCTGAACCTGCCTGGTTATAAAGGAGTCCTGTCTGTATTTCAGTATACTGTTTATTTACTGCCGTATCGGTTAACAAAAATTTCCATATTTCACCCTGACGTGAAAGAGCCCACATCCATATTTTTTTACCCGTTTTCAAGGGATACAGGGACCAGTGTCCAAAACCGTAATCCCCATCCTCGTAATATCCAGCGAACCAGTCTGTATATTTACCCAGTACGTGATAACTGTGGTCACCCCCAAAATCATTATTCTGATAAATGGAAATATCTTTCCCCTCTTCGTTAACCGGCCAGGAGTAAATATTTCCGGAATGATCTATGTGACTTGTTCCCGGGAAATAATATTTCAAGTCATCAGTCACATCTGCGGAAGCATTCATCCAGTGGTATAATGATGTCCCTATTGAAGATGGGTTCTCCCATTCAACCCTTGTTTCGAACCATGCCTTATCAGCAGGTAGGTATATTTCAACTCTCCATTCCGTTCTGCCGGGAAGATCAAGGGCACCTACAAAACACGACACACTGCTGTCAGGATTCATCCTGAGGTAATAATCCACCGGGCTTGATGTGGTGGGAGAATGGCCAATACTTCCGAAGTTCATTTCTATTCCACCACTGGTCCATGGACCCCTCATAGCTATATCCCTGAACTTAACTACATTATTATAATAAATAAAATACTTATCGTTCGTTTTATCCAATGCTCCATATATTTTACCACCTATTTTCGGCGCTATCCATAATTTAATCCAGTCATTTTCCATGCACACCATGTTCCATTCCTGCAGCACAGGGTTCACTGAGTAGCCATCAAAACGATAGTAAGGATATATCTTGCCTGGTTGGGGCAGAGGATCAGGGTCACTGAAGGGATATGTTTTCATCTCCTTCATCTCCTCATATATAACAGCCTTTTGAGAAGCAAGCTTAAGACTTAGCAGAATTATGAATAACAAAAGGAATAATTTCTTCATAGGCACTCTAATTACCCAGCACCCTGTTACCAGTAAACCTAGTATTCCTTCAGCTCCACGTTTGTTCGATAATCCCCAAGGAGATGTTCGGAGAAATAATACCACATCATTGTTTCAAAGTATTCGGTATATTTCCCAAAGCCATGCCTTTGTCCGGGCATGATCATAAAGTCAAACCTTTTATTTGCCTTAACCAGCGCATCAACAACCCTGATGCTGTTCCCCGGGTGAACATTATTATCTATATCACCGTGAACTAGAAGAAGATGACCTTTTAGATTTCGTGCCAGGTCCTGGTTAACAGGAACATCTGATTTAAAGTTAATTTCAGTTTTTACACTATCCTGCTGTTCAGAAGGATATCCTTCCTCAGTATCATTCTCCTCTTTTTTTACTTTTACCTTTTTCTCAATTTCCTTTACACCGTGATGTGTCTCACCCCACCACTGGTTATATATATTGTTATCATGGTTTCCGGCAGATGAAACGGCAACATCATAAAAATCCGGATATGTAAGCAGAGCTGCCGTGCTCATAAACCCACCTCCTGAATGGCCATATATGCCAACTTTTTCAATATCAATAAAATCAAACCTGTCAGCAAGCTGTTCAATCCCATATTTATCATCAGCCAGAGCGTAATCCCTCAGATTATTATACCCATAGGTGTGGTAATAATTATTCCTCTGTGGGCTTCCTCCCCTATGGCCGAAATTAACGACTATGAAACCAAGCTGGGCCAGTGCAGTATTATACCTTTGACTGACGGAAAACGAATATGGTACTGACTCAGTCTGAGGACCCGGATATACATAGGAGATAATGGGATATTTACGTGTTGAATCAAAATCAAAAGGCTTATACATTACCCCATACAGATCTGTAACCCCATCCTTTGCTTTAACAACGAAACGCTCTGGCATCTGCCATCCTGTTTCGTAAACCTGTGAAAGATCGGGTTCTTCAAGCTTAAGCAGTACATTCCCGTTAACATCCCGGAGTACAGAACGTGGCACCATATCAACCCTGGAATATGTATCAACCCAGTAATCATTTGTTTTTGACATGCTGAAAGAGTGATCAGCATCTTCAGGGCTGATAAGCTTCATCCCGCCTTCATCAATGGAAACCCTGTAGAGCATTGTATAATATGGATGTATGCCTCCTTCCCGACCAAATGCTTCAACAAATAATTCTCTTCCCGTTGTATCAATACGCTCAATATTGCCTGTTACAAAATATCCATTGGTAATCTGTCTTTTCATGTTACCATTCCCATCATATAGGTAAAGGTGTCCCCAGCCAGTCCTCTCTGACCACCAGATAATATCATCCCCCTCGTTCAGTATGGCAAGCTCTCCATAACCATAGCCATCATAGATATACGGATATTGTATTTCGTTGAAGAGCACCTTAAGATCACCTTTGTTGGCATCAACCGTGCATATTTCAAGTTCAGTCAGGTCTCTTTTCTTACGTTCAATAATCATCTTATCAGCTGATTCCTGGGAAGTCCATCTCACATTAAGTCTCTGATCCTTCCATTTTGCTACATCCACATCAATCCTTTCCTTTGTTTCCACCACAAATATTAGCAACTCAAGTTGTGGAACATTTTCTTCACCGGGCATTGAATATTTATATGTTTCCAGTTCAGGCCTCGGGTCAGCGAGTGAATTTATAACAAACAGATCTCCTACCTTTCTGCTGTCTGATTTGATAACATATAGTTTCTCTTCATTTTCGAACCATCTGGCAATACTTCTTACCTTCTTATCTTTTATTGTATCAGCCCTGCTGCTTTCATAACCGTAATGAAGCTCCCCGTCGGTACTTAACTGTATTTCAATACTGTC
>CAZSJH010000066.1:0-13689 GCA_964607105.1 uncultured Rikenellaceae bacterium
CTTCCTTTCGGAGGGGTAAAGGAATCAGGATACGGCAGGGAACTGTCAGAGTATGGGATTATGGAATTTGTAAATATAAAAACCGTGACTGTATTCTGATTGTAAATTATTGATTAATTTTGCAGTGCAGCAAACCGTTCTGTCGCTCCATGCCAAAAAGGTGTGGGGAGGAAAGTCCGGACAACACAGAGCACCATACTTCCTAACGGGAAGATACCCGCGAGGGTATAGTAGCGTAACAGAAAATAACAGCTCCGAGCCTGTCCTGAGCTTGTCGAAGGATATTCGGGGTAAGGGTGAAAAGGTGAGGTAAGAGCTCACCGGGCCGCGTGGTAACACGTGGTGCCGTACGCCTTATGGGTTGAAAGACCATGTATACCGGCGCTGAGGATGGCTCGTCCGATGCCGGGGGGTAGGTCGTTAAAGCTGTTCAGCAATGAACAGCATAGAGAAATGACAGAAGGCTCGCCCGATTATCTCTGTGAGAATAAAGGGCGGGTAACAGAATCCGGCTTACAGGTTTGCTGTATTTTTATTTTATCTCAAACTCCGAGTTGTCTATCTCCTTGTTGAATTCAATGCTGTCATATATTGCCGTTCCTACTTGCTGGCCCGCCATGAATGTATCAATAGTCCTTGCCATGATCACACCACCTGTTTCCCGGAAGTCGCGCATCCTCATTTCAACAGTCGTCTCATTACCCATCTGGTTTACATTCATCCTCATCTGGGTTATATAGAACGACTGCTTATCGATAAAAATATAACGGATTCCCTCAGGCGCCGAGATCTTAATTTTGTAGGCAGGATTACCAGCCACTGCTTCCTCTCCATCCATTACCATATTGCCTGCATTGTACTCTTCTAAAATATTTCTATTGAGCAAACTGCTGCTTTTTATCGAGCTTATCTGCTCAGCGGTTAGGGGAACTGCATCGTTCGATCCCATCATGGGATTAATCATATAACCACGGTCACCATTCACAACCTGTACCATTTCCATACCGTTTATATTGCTAACTGATTTAATCTTATCCGGGGCCTTTTCGTACATATTTATATCAAGATTCATACCCTGCATATTCATATGGCCTTTAAGGGTGAGAGTCTTAAATTCAGATAATTTATCAGCATTAATCGCTTTAAGATGCTTTTCAATGACTTTTTCAAGTGTCTGAGCATTTAATATACCTGCAAAAAGTAATGCTGCAAGGCAAAATAATAGTTTTTTCATTCTTTTTCTTTTTAAGTTTAATAACAGTATTCAGTAACTCCCATAGTTTTCATTGTTGATTCCTTGTAATTTGAGATAAAGTATTACTTCGGCAATATTTTAAACAAGGGATACAGGGAATCACGCCTTTTTATTTCCGAAAGCAAAATTAAAGAAAAATAAATCCCTCACTTATCATAATCATAAAATTTTTTCCAGAGGATTTTCAGCCTGTTCCTGAATTCATTTTCTCTGGGATTGTCTCCGGGTGAATAGAATATGGTTCCGCTAAAGCCTTCAGGGAGGTAGTTTTCTTCTGTGAAGCGACCTTCATATGAATGTGGATATTTGTACTCTTTTCCGTAATCGAGGTCTTTCATAAGTTTTGTAGGAGCATTACGAAGATGTAAGGGGACGGGTAAGTCACCTGTTTTTTCGACCTCACTAATTGCCTTGTCAATTGCCATGTATGCAGTATTGCTCTTTGCTGAGCACGCCAGGTATATTGCTGTTTCTGAAAGGATTATTCTTGATTCTGGCCAGCCTGTAAGATGAACCGCGTCAAAACAAGATTGTGCCATCAATAATGCATTGGGATTGGCAAGGCCTATATCTTCTACAGCGAGGATGAGCAGGCGGCGGGCAATAAATTTAACTTCCTCTCCTCCTTTTACCATCCTGGCAAGCCAGTAAACAGCAGCATTGGGATCGCTGCCACGGATTGATTTGATAAAGGCGGAAATAATATCATAATGCTGTTCTCCTCCCTTGTCATACAGAGCTATATTTTTCTGTATGTGCTTCATTACTTTTTCGTCGGTAATAATAATTTTTCCTTTTTTACCGGGTAATTCCTGTAGTTCAGATGAAACGGCCAGTTCAAGAGCATTGTACAATTTACGTGCATCACCACCAGAACTTTTTATCAGGGCATCATATTCTTCTATTTCAATATCTAATTCCTTTAAGTAGCTGTCGTGTTTCAGGGCCCTGTTGGCCAGTGTTTTAAGATGGTCATCCTCAAGTGGTTTCAAAACATAAACCTGACATCGCGAAAGGAGGGGAGAAATAATTTCAAATGAAGGATTTTCAGTTGTAGCACCTATTAGGGTAATAATCCCTTTTTCAATTGCTCCAAGCAGTGAATCCTGTTGTGATTTTGAGAAGCGGTGTATCTCATCAATAAACAATATAGGGTTGGGATTATCAAAGAACTGCTGTTTTTTTGCCTTCTCAATAGTGTCCCTTATATCTTTTACTCCCGAATGAACTGCGCTAAGCTGGTAGAAGGGCCTGTTATGCATGGCGGCAATAATACCCGCAAGAGTTGTTTTACCCACTCCCGGGGGGCCCCAGAGTATGAATGATGGTATTCCTCCCGATTCAAGGTTCTTTCTGAGGGTCGAATTCACTCCGGTAAGATGATCCTGCCCTATATAATCTGAAAGGATAATGGGCCTCATCCTTTCCGCAAGGGGTTTGTTTGATAACATAAAACTGTTTTCAGCAAAATTAGCAAATGAAAATCAAATACAGTTGGAGTAAACAGTAAAGAAATGACATACAGCTCTACCTGTTCATTACATTGCTGAAATCACGATATGCTTTCAGTATGTTACCTGCCTGTAAAACAAGGTTTTTTGTTTCTGTCACCAGGTCAAGGTACAATAGCGTAGCTTTTGTTCCGGATGCACCTTTTTTTATTCGTTTCACCTGTTTTTTACGTATGGTATCAATTGAATCAATAAGTTTCGTCTGCTTGTTAAAGGATTGTTTTATGTTATTAAAACTATTTGATTTTAGAATGGCTACAATGAAGTTAAGATATTCACTCAGTTCACGACTAAGATTCTTCAGGTCTTCCTGCTGGTCATCATTTAGTGGGGGATGATTATTATCAACATGCCTGTATGCCGGATTAAATACATAAGATAATGAATGTGCACTTTCCCTCAGATAGTCATGTATCTGTACATAGAAAGGACCTGCATCTATTCTCGAGTCGTCGAGTTTCCTGATAAATTTATGGACATTATCCTTTTTGACCTTTGCAGAATCATCGAAATTTTTGACTTCTTTCTTCAGTGTTTTAAGAGACTTCAGCTTTTCTTTCATAAAAGCAATAATAGTTCTGTCATATAGGGAGGATACAGATAAGAGTTGTTTGATAAGCATATGCCTTGTAGTCTCAATAATAGTATCCTCATTTTCTGTAGCCTCTACCTCTTCCTTCTCATCTTCAGCCTTTTTTACCTTGTTCCTGTGAGACTTGTAACTGCTAAACAGCACTGCCAGTATGAGGACCATGATAATTATGATACCCGTTAATCCGGCCCAGTTTATGAAGAGAGCTATCAGGAATGAACCGGCAAATGCTGTTATTGCTGTCAGGAACCATCCAGTGATTACTATCATAACGCCTGTTATACGGTAAACGGCACTTTCTCTGCCCCAGGCCCTGTCAGCAAGAGATGTCCCCATGGTTACCATAAAGGTGACGTATGTGGTTGACAGTGGTAATTTTTGTGATGTGCCAAAAGCAATAAGTGCGCTGGCAACTACCAGGTTTACAGAAGCTCTTAGTAAATCGAAAGACAATCCTTTACTTTCTTTCAGGGATTCTGATTCGGAAGTGTCAAACCTGCTTTCTATCCAGTGCTTAACATTATCATTTCGATAACGTTTAATAATCTTTGCTGCACCAGTGGTTGCACGCACAAGACCCCGGGCTATGTATGAGGATTTAAACTGTTCTGTGCCCTCTTCCTGCCTGCTTAGATTGAGGGTAGTCTGCGTGACAGACCTTGCTTTTTTAGAAAACCACAAAGACAGAGACATAATGACTCCTGCTAGCAGAAGGAGATAGGTTGGTGTTCTTACCTGTGCAGCCAGTGCACTCATTTGCAGTGCTTCAGCATCAACACTGCTGGCTGTCCACAATTTGTATGATTCGAAGCCTGCCAGGGGAACTCCTATAAAGTTAACCAGGTCATTGCCCGCAAAGGCCATTGCCAGTGAAAAGGTACCAACCAGCACTATCATCTTTGGAATATTGAGTTTAAATAGCCACTGCAGTAACTGCAAAAAAATTGTCCATCCGAGCAGATTGTACAGTAACAACCTGATGGTATTATTATTTATCCAGTTTACTGTAGCGTCATTCATAAAAGAAGAGCCCCTGGCACCTTTAATTATTATAAAGTACGTGATGGCAGTTATAGCTATGCCGCCCCAGATGGCGCCGAAATATTTTAGATATTTTCTGTAATTGAAGGAGAACAATATACGCGTCAGATACATTACAACGGCTCCAACAGCAAAGGCTATTACAACCGAAAGCAGGATACCAAAAATAATTGCAAGAGCCTTGCTGGAATTAATATAAGTACCAAGTGTGTTGCTTATTTCTGGGTTCCTTGCAAGTTTAACCACTGATATTGCAACTGCAGAGCCCAGCAACTCAAATACTATTGAAACAGTTGTGGAAGTGGGAAGACCAAAAGTGTTGAACAGATCAAGTAAAATAATATCGGTCAGCATGACTGCCAGGAAAATAATCATGATCTCTTCAAAACTGAATTCCCCAGGATTAAATATGCCCTTCCTTGCAACCTCCATCATTCCATTTGAAAAGGTTGCTCCAAATAAAACCCCCAGAACAGCTATGATCATTATTACCCTGAAGGGAGCAACTTTTGAACCAAAAGCGGAATTGAGAAAATTTACTGCATCATTACTTACTCCTACAACCAGATCTGAAATGGCCAGGATAAATAATACTACTATGATAAAGATGAAAAACTGGACCATAAGGGGTTTAAATATTATGGGCAAATTTATCCACCTTTTTTTATATAATAATTAATTTAATGTTAAGTAATTGTTAATTAAATGATAGCAGGATTATAATGATCTGTAAGTCATGATACTCGTTCACTAACTATGTTCTTTGTCAGCTTTATAACCTTATCAAGATCGAGTGGTTTGCTAAGCTTATCGTTAACAACGAGTTCAATACTCCTTTTTATTGATTTGCTGTCAGTTGCTGCTGATAATATAACTACTGGAATATTTGTATAGTTCTTGTTTTTCCTTACCATATCCAGGAATTCCAGACCATCCATGACCGGCATTTTAAGATCGAGGAATATCAGGTCGGGGATATTCTTTTTTAGCAAATCAAGTCCTTGCTTTCCGTTAATGGCTAAGAACACTGTGTGGCCATTACGCCTTAAGATTGATTCAGGAAGAACGAGCTTGGTGTTGGAGTCATCAATTATTAATATTTCCTTTTTCCTCATTATTTGCATGTTGCCTTTCCTGGGTGAAGTTAATAAAATATAGGATTGTTAATGCTGCTAAACAGATAATAATATCACCATTTTATGGCGATTTAAATCATCATTGTAAAAAAAAATCATAAATTTGTTCATATACATTTCAGTTTCACGGGGGTTATCTTAATGAACAATTTTGATCTGAAAGGGAAACTAAACGGTCTTCAGTATCTGATTCCTGATACCGGCATATTAAGTTACCTGTCAAAAAAAGAAAAGGTAAAACTGTCTTCAGGAATTACGGTTATGACTTTCGAAAGGAAGGATATACTTTATAAACAAAATATGCTGGCTGATCATTTGGTTTATGTTATAAAAGGACTCATAAAGGTCTTTAATAGCGTGGGAAGACTGCCAGGGAGGGTGGCTGACTTACTGCGTTATTTTTCAGAGGATGTATTTAAAAAAACTGAATTCACAGTGTCCCTTTCGAGGCAGGAAATGGCCGAATTGATTGGTACAACCAAGGAAAGTTTTATCAGGATACTTAATGAATTTAAAAATGATAAGATAATAGACCTTGATGGTAAAAATATAAAGATAATATCAACTGATCTGATAAAAGTATTGTCTGAAATAGGTTAAAATATGATTAAACATTTGCTTTTAAAAGTTGCAATTCTATTGCTTTCTGTGATTTCATTGTCATCCTGCAAGGAAAGAGAACGTTGTATTATTGAAGGCAGGGGTATTGAGTGCCTTAATGGAATGGTTGTTTCAGCTCATCCTGAAGCTTCGAGAATAGGAACTTCAATACTTATTGATGGAGGTAATGCATTTGATGCTGCAGCGGCCACCGCATTTGCCCTGGCTGTCAGCTATCCTACGGCAGGCAATCTAGGTGGTGGAGGGCTACTGGTTCTCAGGGATGCAGATGGTAATTTCTCTTCACTTGATTGTAGGGAAAAGGCTCCAACGCTGGCAGTGCGAGATATGTATATCGATGAATCCGGTAATGTTATTGAAGGCTTGAGTACTAATTCGCTTGCTGCAAGTGCTGTACCAGGATCAGTTGATGGTATACTTGAGTTACAATCCAGGTATGGAATTCTTACACTTAAAGAGATAATTCAACCTGCCATTGACCTTGCGCGATACGGTTTCCCGATTACCGCCAACCAGGCTGAATCGTTGAACCATGCACGTAAGCGGTTTATTCAAAGAAATAATCATCCCGTTCCTTTTGTAAAAGATAGCCTGTGGGTGGAAGGTGATACGCTGGTTCAGCCAGACCTGGCTGTCACACTTGAAAAAATTCGTGATAAAGGTCGCAGCGGTTTTTACAGTGGTACAACGGCGGAGTTAATAGTATCCGAAATGAAAAGGGGGAATGGTCTAATTACTTATGAGGATCTCGATAATTATAAATCAATATGGAGGGAACCTGTAATTGGAACATATTCAGGGTTTAAGGTAATTTCTATGCCTCCTCCATCAAGCGGAGGAATAGCATTATTACAGCTTCTTAAGATCATGGAAAATATGTTGCCTGAACAGCCTGTATTTCACTCTCCTGAAGAAGTGCATCTCATCACCGAGGCTGAACGGAGGGTTTATGCCGACAGATCATATTATATGGGTGATCCGGATTTTGTAGATATACCACTTGATGAACTGATCAGCGAAGAATACCTTGCCGACAGGATGTCCGACTTTGATCCCGAGAGGGCATCTCTTTCTGAAAATATATCGCATGGTGAGATAAATGTTTTGGAAAGCGAGGAAACAACACATTTTTCCGTGGTTGATAAAGACCGTAATGCTGTGGCATTCACAACTACACTCAACAGTGGCTATGGCAACTGTATTGTTGTGGAAGGGGCAGGCTTTCTGCTGAACAACCAGATGGATGATTTCTCATCCAAACCGGGTTACCCAAACATATACGGTCTGATAGGTGGTGAAGCCAATTCAATACAGGGCGGTAAAAGAATGCTAAGCTCAATGACACCAACAATTATTGAGAAAGATCAACAACTTTATATGGTACTGGGCTCTCCCGGAGGATCAACAATAATTACCTCGGTCTTCCAAACATTACTTAACGTAGTTGACTATGAGATGAATATGCAGGAAGCAGTTGATGCCTTACGCTTCCACAACCAGTGGCTGCCTGATGTTGTTTATTTTGAGGCTGATGGGGCTGATACCTTGCTTATTGAAAAGATGGAGATTAAGGGACATAATATAAGACTCCGTTCGTCCATTGGAAGGGTTGACGCAATAAGAATAATTCCCGGTGGAAGGCTGGAGGCAGGTGCTGACCCCAGAGGTGACGATATAGCATGTGCTTACTAAGGTCGCTTATTTACCATCTTTTTAGCAAATAGGAGGTTTTTTTTTTCATAAAATCAAATAAATTAATACTTTTATCAGTTGTAACTATTGACCAGATATATATTTGAAAGGTTCAAATAGCTGTAATATGAAAAAATTTCTGATAATTACTATCATCATTCTGGTTATCATCCTTATACTTCCGGCAGTAGGATTTTTTGGATGGTTCTTTCAAGAAAAGAAGCCAATTGATATTGTTATACTGGACAAGACGGTGCATTCCCTCGACAGGGTAAAGCACAGGTCACTTAACTGGGTATTAGACAACGACAGGTTTGTAAAAGACAATAACCGTAAATACTCTCTGAAAAATGACTATTACGGCTTTTACCCTATTAAACCATTAAGATCGAAAAAGTTCAGAAAGAATGATTTTCGCCTCGCTGAGGTGATTGATTTTGCTGATAGCTATGATGCTCTTTATTATGCTGATACTTACGGTGTTTTCTTTAATGACTGGTATCAGGGAATAAACAGAAGCAGGTATTCCAGAAAACTGTATGGGGGACTGAACAGTAACGATTACTTCCTGCTTTCAGAGATGAAAAAACGGAATAAACTTACCATACTGGAATATAATAGCTTCGATTATCCTACCGATGCATATGAGAAATACCGGGTAGAGGAATTATTCGTGTTCAAATCAACAGTATGGACAGGACAATATTATCCCTCTCTCGATTCTGCCAGCCCCGATTTGCCAGTGTGGGTCGTTGAATTGTACAAAAAGAAAACAAGGGAAGCCTGGCCGTTTACGAACGCGGGAATAATATTGCTCAAAGGAGAAAACGAAATACTCGTGCTCGAAGAAGGCACTCATCTGGAAAATGCGCTTCCTTTCATAGTGACAGGCCAGGAGGAAGCAGAAAATTATAACCTGGCCGTTCAGGTGGCTTTTGTTAAACCCTTTGATATAGTTGACCCAATTAATAATGAGGCGCTGTCAAATTTTAAACTTATGACCACTGAAGAAGGTGAACTGCTTCTTGACAAACACTTTCTGTCTAATGAATTCCCGGCGGTAATAGTAAACCCCGGCAATGTACGGTCAGTTTATTTTTGTGGTGACTTTGCCACAAGTAACTTGCCACCTTGGACAGCCAGATTTGGTTCACTGAATATACTGCAGGGGCTGCTCTACAAAAGTGGCGATATGAATGATACACGCCGTTTCTTCTGGGAATACTATAAACCATTGCTGACGGGGATGCTCAATGATTACCTTATTGAACATGAACTGGAATAGTTGTATATTGTTGATTGACTGCAGACAGGCTGTTTTGAACAGCCTGTTTTTTTTGATATACTTATTATGAAAATATCACTGGTACAAACAGACATAGAATGGGAAAATAAAAAGGCCAACTTTAGCAGGTACGAATCATTACTCACAGGCCTTGAAGGAAATACAGATATTGTTGTTCTTCCGGAAATGTTCAATACGGGTTTCTCAATGAACTCCGGGAATCTGGCCGAACCCATGAACGGTGAAACAATGAATTGGATGGGTGAAATTACATCACTGTATGGTTTTGGAATGATCAGTAGCTTCATTATAATCGAACACGGGAGATACTATAACAGGCTTATATTTATGAAACCTGATGGTAGTTATACAACTTATGATAAAGGCCACCTGTTCAGAATGGAAAAGGAGAACTTGTTTTATACCAGGGGAAGCAGTACGGTAATTGATTCATTCAGGAACTGGAACTTCTCTCTCCAGATATGCTATGATCTTAGATTCCCTGTATGGAGTAGGAGCAGAGAGAATAATTATGATATCCTGGTATATATAGCTAACTGGCCTGCAGCCAGGCGAAATGTATGGAATACATTGTTAATGGCAAGAGCTATCGAAAATCAATGTTATGTGCTGGGAGTTAACAGAATAGGCAAAGATGGTAATGGTATTGATTATTGTGGTGATTCAGTAGTGATTGATCCCAGGGGTAATGTTATAGTAAAATCAAAACTGAATGCCGAAGAAGTAATTACACATGAAATTTCGCTTGATGAACTGGTAACATTCAGGGAAAAATTTCCGGTATGGCTTGATGCAGATTCTTTTAAGCTCTTATCAGACCAATAAAGCTTCGTACAGTACCTGTATAGGATGTATTGCCTGGCGACCTGTACCATCCTTTATCTGGTGCCTGCAGCTGGTGCCAGGAGCAGAAATAATTACTTCTTCACCTGAATTTCTGATAGTCGGGAATAATACCAGTTCCCCAACTTTCATGGATAGATCATAATGCTCTTTCTCATACCCGAAAGAGCCGGCCATGCCGCAACATCCCGAGGGGATCTCTTTAACACTGTAATTTTCTGGTATTGATAGTAGTTCGATAGTGTTTGATGTACTGGCTACAGCTTTTTGCTGACAGTGACCATGCAACAATACCTGCCTTGATTCTGCACTGAACATGGATGATTTAATATTGCCTTTTTTAAACTCACTGCTTATGAATTCATCTACCAGGAGCGCATTTTCTGAAAGCTTTAAAGCCTTTAAACGGTACTCTTCAGGAACCAGCTCCGGAAACTCGTCTCTGAAACCCAGTATGGCCGAAGGCTCTATACCCAGAAGGGGACAATCTTTGTTAATAATTGGCGATAGCTTATTGATATTGTCTGTGGCTATCTTACCCGCTTTCCGTAACAGGCCTTTGGAGAGAAAAGTCCTGGCACTCAGATTGTGTTCCGGTATGCTGACACTGTAACCCAGGGCAGTCAACAACTTTATTGACTGTATTCCAACAAGGGTATCATTGTAACTGGTAAACTCATCTGCAAAAAGATATACCTTCTTGATGGGGTCCTGGGGATTAAGCCCGGGGAGATTCTTCTTTGCCCATCTTCTCAGGGTGGTCCTGTATACTAATGGCATTGATCGTTTCCTGGAAAATCCTATGATACTTTTTATTAAGCCTGAAAAGAATCTGTTCGCCAGGAAGAAATTATATACTGCAGGAATTAGTGCACCCAGTTTATTTATTGTGCTGATGTATGCTATTAGTTTCGTTCTCAGGGGTATACTGTGATTATCATACCAGTGTTGCATGAATTCGGCTTTCAGTTTTGCCATATCCACATTAGATGGGCATTCACTCTTACATCCCTTGCATGAAAGACATAGATCCAGGATCCTGTAAATCTCATGATGCTCCCATTCATTTACGACTTGTTTATTAAGAAATTCCCTCAGTACATTTGCCCTGGCCCTGGTGGTGTTTATCTCGTCCCTTGTAGCCATGTAGCTGGGGCACATGGTTCCTCCGATAATTTCACTTTTTCTGCAGTCGCCTGAACCATTGCATTTCTCAGCAGCCCTAATATATCCATCTGTGTCAGCGAACCTGAAATATGTTTTCAGGTCTTTTACTTCCTGACCTGGCATGTAGCGAAGTGAAGTATGCATAGGTGGTGTATCCACAATCTTCCCGGGGTTTAATATGCCATCCGGATCCCATGTATACTTAACTTCCCGGAGTATATTGTATATTTTGTCTCCGAGCATAAGAGGAATGAATTCTCCTCTCAGCCTTCCATCACCGTGCTCCCCGCTCAGGGAACCCCTGAATTTTTTAACCAGCTTGGCGGTTTCCATTCCGAGGGTATGATATAGTTCCACGTCGCCTGCTTCTTTAAGATTTAAGACAGGTCGGAGATGCAATTCCCCGGTACCTATATGAGCATGGTAAACACATTCCTTCTTATACTTTGCCAGCATGCTGTCAAATTCACGCATATACTGTGGTAGAAGCTTAACACTTACAGCAGTATCTTCAAGCAGGCTTACAGGCTTGGCATCACCTTTCATATTGGCCAGTACTCCTACTCCCGCCTTTCTTAGATTCCAAACCTTCCGTATATCCTCATCCCATATCCTGGGGAAAGCATATCCGAAGCCCTCTTTCCTCATCGACTTCTCCATTTTGTCGCATATATCGTTTATCTCCTCGCGGCTGTCACGTGCAAACTCTATTATTAATATTGCGCCAGGTTTTCCTTCAAGGAAAAATCTGTTTTTCCTCTGCTCAATATTATCCCCTGTCAGGTCCAGTATTGTATCATCCATCATCTCTACGGCATCGGGATCATACTGCAAGGCTATGAGGTTTGCAAGATAGGCTTCGTTCCTTTCTTTAAGATGGACACAGCAAAGTACATTTTCCTGTGGTGGGAGAGGTACCAGGTTAAGTTTTATTTCGGTAATAACAGCAAGAGTTCCTTCTGAACCGGCTATCAGCTTTGCGAGGTTAATATCCGTATTGCTTGTATCATCAAAAACTGAAGTGTCCAGCAGGAGATCCAGAGCATAACCGGTATTTCTCCTAGGCACCAGGGGGTCCGGATATTCATTCCTTATCTCCCCGGCCACCTCTTTATCTGACAATATATCATAAAGCTTACTGTAAATCTTACCCTCCAGGCTGTTTAACCCACATTTTCTTTTAAATTCTTCAGCCTTGAGTTTACCAAATACTACATTGCTTCCATCACTCAGTATGGCATTAACCTCAAGGGTATGCTCGCGTGTGCTCCCATATTTAAGCGAATGCAGGCCACAGGCATTGTTCCCGAGCATTCCTCCCAGTGTGCACCTGTTTGCGGTGGATGTTTCAGGACCAAAGAACAGACCATATCCGGCAAGTATCTTATTCATTTCTTCAAGTATCACTCCGGGCTGTACTCTGACCCATTTCTCATCAGTATTGATCTCCAGTATATTATTCATATGCCGGCTTATATCTACCACAATGCCGGAACCTACGACCTGCCCGGCGAGTGAAGTTCCAGCACCCCTCATTATCAGGTTCGACTTGTTCATGTTTGCATATTCTATAAGAAGATGAAGATCGTTTTCATCGGCCGGAAAAGCTACGGCCAGAGGCTCTTCCCGGTACATCGAGGCATCAGTACTGTAAATAGTTCTTATTATGTTGTCATATCTTAAACTGCCCTTAAGTGAACTTGCCAGCTTATCAAGAGATTTATTCGCGTCCATTTTATTAATAGCATTTAAGTCGGTAAAAATAAATAATATTATCAAAGGGATGAAAATAATTTATATAGTAGATTCAAGACATGTAAAACCTGTTTTTCCTGATATTAATCATGTTATCCTGATTTGAAGATATAAGCATTTTTTCCTACTTTTGATGAATTATTTTTTTCTTCATAAATAATTGATTTACAATGAAATTAATAGATGAAATAAAAGAAAAGGCCCGCCGCCTTAACAAGCGCATAGTATTGCCTGAAAGTACTGAAGAAAGAACGCTTAAAGCAGCAGACAGGATTATTGAAGAAGGTCTGGCAAAGATAGTACTTACCAGGAACCGTGAAGAGATCTTAAAACTGGCAGGTGATTTAGGACTTAAAAATATCGGGAAAGCTGAAATTATAGACCCTGTTAATAATAAGATGAAAGATCATTATGTTGATATGATGGTCGAGATAAGGAAACATAAAGGCCTTATCAGGGAGGAAGCAATGAAACTGATCGAAGATCCGCTCTATCTCTCAGTGCTGATGATTAAAAATGGAGATGCTGACGGAGAAGTTGCCGGAGCTGCCAATACTACTGGTGATGTGCTGAGGCCGGCCTTCCAGTATGTTAAAACAAAGCCCGGAATATCAGTCGTCTCGGGTGCCTTCATAATGATCCATCCCGATACTTCATTCGGTGAGAACGGGATTATGGTCTTTGCTGATTGTGCTGTTCATCCTGATCCGACAGATAAGGAACTGGCTGAAATTGCAGTTGCAACAGCAAGGACAACTCAATCAATTATT
>CAZSJH010000067.1:0-13657 GCA_964607105.1 uncultured Rikenellaceae bacterium
ACCAAGATTAACCGTCAAACCGGTGCGATCATGTTCAGGCTGGGAGGAAAGAACCTGGGAGAGCTGTCTTTCATGGATATCAAAGAACTTGCGGATTTTATAAATAATCTTGAACCAAAATTGAGCGAGCGCCAGAGAAAGATAGCCTCGGAAGTGATCAAAGAGATAAGTTCAAGGATAAGTTTCCTGCTGGATGTCGGATTGGATTACCTTTCACTAATCAGGGGAGCAAGGACACTGTCAGGAGGCGAAAGCCAGAGGATAAGACTGGCCACACAGATAGGTTCACGCCTGATCAATGTTTTGTATATCCTGGATGAGCCAAGTATTGGCCTGCACCAGAGAGATAACAGGAGACTGATAGACTCACTGAAGCAATTACGTGACAGCGGCAACTCGGTAATTATTGTTGAACATGACCGTGAAATGGTTTTATCAGCTGATCATATAGTTGACATGGGACCCATGGCCGGAAGGAATGGAGGATCACTGGTGGCTGAGGGAACACCAGAGGAGGTAAGTAAGATGGAATCACTCACCGGACTGTATCTTTCGGGAAAGAAAAAGATAGAAGTTCCGGAAAATAGAAGGCCCGGGAATGGTAAAACACTCGGAATAAAAGGTGCCAGAGGGCATAATCTTAAGAATGTAAACCTGTCTTTACCACTAGGAACATTTATTTGTGTTACAGGTGTATCCGGTAGCGGAAAGTCATCGCTCATTAACCAGACCCTTCATCCTGCTCTTGCAGCAATACTTCATCGTTCAGGGAAGAGCTCCTTGCCGTTTGACAGCATTGAGAGCCTTGAAAATATTGATAAGGTTATTGAAGTGGACCAGAACCCCATAGGAAAAACCCCGAGATCAAATCCGGCAACATATACTGGCGTTTTTACAGATATAAGGAAGCTTTATGAACAAACAACAGAAGCTAAAATAAGAGGTTTCAAAGCCAGCAGGTTTTCTTTTAACGTTAAGGGTGGAAGGTGTGAAGGATGCCAGGGGGCAGGGCTAAAGACCATTGAGATGAATTTTCTTCCTGATGTTCACGTGCTATGCACTGAATGTAACGGAAAAAGATACAACAGGGAAACACTGGAAGTTAAGTACAAAGGCAAATCAATAAGCGATGTCCTTGATATGACAATTAATTCTTCAGTGAAGCTGTTCGAAAATATACCATCCATATATAAAAAACTGAAAACATTACAGGATGTTGGCCTTGGTTATATAAGGCTGGGCCAGCCCTCAACGACACTGTCAGGAGGAGAATCACAGCGGGTTAAACTGGCAGCAGAACTGGCAAGAAAAGATACAGGCCGTACCCTGTATATACTG
Source organism: uncultured Rikenellaceae bacterium (assembly GCA_964607105.1). Classification (GTDB taxonomy): domain Bacteria; phylum Bacteroidota; class Bacteroidia; order Bacteroidales; family VadinHA17; genus UBA9300. The sequence goes on from CAZSJH010000067.1 coordinate 1,339, forward strand.
GATGAACCTACCACAGGATTGCATTTTGAAGATGTCAGGGTATTGCTGTGTGTACTTAACAAGCTTGTTGACAGAGGTAATACTGTAATTGTAATAGAACATAATATGGATGTTATAAAAATGGCCGATTTTATAGTGGATATGGGTAAGGAAGGAGGGAGAAAAGGCGGTGATATTATTTTTGCAGGCACACCGGAAAAACTGGCGAAAAGCAAAGGAAGCTATACGGGAGAGTATCTTAAGGCAGAGTTAGAACTTTAGGCCGAGGCTATGAAATTATGAGTAATTACTTCAATGATGCCCTCTGACTCATTGCCTGTACTTTACTTTCAGTTTATTAGCACTGTCAGGATCATAACTCATCTCTCTTATTCGCTATTTACATTATTCATAATATTCAATTATTTATTATTTTTAGCCATTATGGAAAAACCACAAGATCTCGTTCAGGATGCTTTTAAAGATAAGGCATGGAATGAAATACAGGCAATGGACTCATGGAGGGTCTTTAAGATTATCTCAGAGTTTGTAGAAGGTTTTGAGAAACTGGCCAGGATAGGTCCCTGTGTTTCGCTTTTTGGCTCCGCCCGGACAAAACCCGATAATAAATATTATGACCTGGCTGAAGAAATAGCCTATAAGCTGACGAATAAAGGATATGGTGTGATTACAGGAGGGGGGCCCGGCATAATGGAAGCAGCAAATAAAGGTGCTTTCAGGGGTAAAGGCAAATCGGTGGGTATTAATATAGACCTTCCCTTTGAACAGAAACCAAATGATTATATCGACACTGACAAACTTATTACCTTTGATCATTTCTTTGTAAGGAAGGTGATGTTTATGAAATATGCACAGGGATTTATCGTTCTTCCCGGTGGCTTCGGCACATTTGATGAGCTGTTTGAGGCAATAACACTGATACAGACTAAAAAAATAGGTAAATTTCCTATTATAATGGTTGGAAGGAAATACTGGGAGGGACTGGTTGATTGGATAAAAGAAACCATGCTCAGGGAGGAGGGAAATATTTCTGAAGAAGATCTCGAACTGTTCAATGTCGTAGATTCCGCCGATGAAGCAGTTAATCTTATTGACGTATTCTATTCAAACTATCTCCTTAGTCCAAACTTTTAATTTATATCTTATGCGATACCTAGGCTTCATGGTCCTGATACTGTTTTTCTCATTCGATACTTTTTCGCAGGATAAATCGATTAATGTTATTACACAGTCTTCATGGCCTCCAGGCAGTTATGTGCCTGTTAGAATTGAAATACATAATAATGGCATGCAGGAATTTGCCAGGTTTTACCAGGACCTTCCCCAGGGCTTTTCGGTCAGGAGTGGCGAAACTGCAGGAGCTGACTTCTACTGGGAAAACAACCAGGTAAATTTTGTCTGGGTAAAAATGCCCAAAAATGAAATTATAAAGGTCAGTTACCTGGCAAAAGCAGACGAAATGCTGAAAGGCTCATTCAGGCTTGGAGGCACAATGGATTATGTAATTGAGAGAGATAAACGAAGATCCTTTGAAGTAGACCCTGTGATAATAAGACTTGACCAGGATGCAATTGTTGAGGATAATATTGAAGGTTTCTACAGTGAAGAGGTCCGGACCGATAAGCCTGTTACGACCAGCATAGTGATAAAAAAAGAAATACCACAGAAAGTTGAATTCAGGGTACAGGTAGCTATCTCGTCGGAGCAAATCACAAAGCAGGAACTTGAAAACAGGATAGGATGTCCATTGAAGTATAATATTATAATACTTAAAACAGGCAATATGTATAAATATCAGAGTGGTGCTTTTACTAACTACACGGAAGCATCTGCTTACCTGGCTGATCTGAAAAGCAGGGGAGTGAATGACTCTTTCCTGGTTGCATTCAGGGGTGATGAGCAGATATCAATAAGCCTGGCAAGAGCACTCACGGAATGATCATAACTTGAGTTTCCTGTCAATTTCCCGCTGAGCATCTTTACGCTTCAGGCTTTCCCTCTGGTCATATTCCTTTTTACCTTTTGCCAGCGCTATTTCAGCTTTTGCCAGACCACGGTCATCAATGAATAGCTTCGTCATAATAATAGTCAGGCCACTTTCTTTTATTTTTCTTTCAAGCTTTCTTAATTCTTTCTTGTGCAACAGGAGCTTACGCTCCCTTCGTGGTTCATGATTATTTATATTCCCCCAGTAATATTCCGAAATATTCATCCCGGTGACAAATAATTCACCATTCCTGAACCTGCAATATGAATCAACGAGGCTTGCCTTACCTGCCCTGATGGATTTTATTTCAGTTCCGGTAAGCTGTATGCCTGCAACATAGGTGTCAATGAACAAATAATCGTGCGATGCCTTTTTGTTCTTAATAACTATATTATGTTGCTTTTCCTTTTTCATACACTACCAGCAAATGCAAAATACATGCCTTCAAGCAGGGAACGGATCAACCAGCTCAGGGCAAGGTAAAATACTATCACTATGAGCAAAGCTACAATAAAGTATCTTAATAAAGCTCTCCTGCTTATATTTTCAATTGTGTTAAGCCCGGTATAAATTATATACGCACCATAAAGACCTAGCAGGTTGATCAATGCCAGCTCTGGCAAAAACCTGGTAATAATTACTGTAATGAACAGTGGTGTGAATGAATATGTTACCAGCTTGAAATTAAATGAATAGTCTTTATTATGGACAAAAGCAAGCGATATCTCGTTAACTGCCCAGGAAGAAAGTAAAACAGTAAGATAGAAACAAATGAATTGCTTGAAAGCTCTAATAACCGGGAAGAGTATTGATAAACCTGAAGGGTTATAAATTAAAGATCCAAAAAAAGCAGAGAGTGATATCAGTATAAGAACAGGGATAAGGAAAGAGCCCTGTACTGTTCTGACAGACCTGTTTTCTTTCCTGATTGTTTCCCATGCCCTGACGGGGTGTAAAATAATATATCTTGCCCTGTCTCTGAGCATTCTTATGTCAAACATATAATAGCTTTTTACAAAGCAACAAAAATAACTAATTTTATGGAAACAACTCAGCTATGAGCAGTAGCAGGTATGACATAATAATAATAACCGGGCCAACTGCTACGGGTAAAACAGGTTTTGCTGCACTCCTGGCTTCATATACCGGGGGTGAAATAATAAGTGCCGATTCAAGACAGGTCTACCGTGGAATGAATATTGGCACAGGTAAAGATTATGATGACTATATAGTTGATGGCCAACGGGTGCCTTACCATCTTATTGATATTGTCGACCCGGGATATAAATATAATGTATTTGAATACCAGCGCGATTTTCTCAGGATGTACCGGCAACTTAGAGAAAGAGATGTCCTGCCGATTGTCTGTGGTGGCTCGGGTATGTACATTGATAGCATAGTGAGCGGGTATAAGCTAATTAAAGTGCCTGTAAATAGAGTGATCAGGGAGCAACTTGAGAATAAGTCGCTTGCCGAGCTTACCGAGATACTGTCATCCTACAAAATGCTGCATAATAAAACTGATGTTGATACCCGTAAAAGAGCTATAAGGGCTATAGAGATAGAGGAATATTATCGGTACAACCCTGATCTTGAGGATGAATTTCCACAGTTGAGATCATTGATACTGGGCATTTCGTTCGACAGGGAAGCACGGAGGAGCAGGATAAGTCAACGACTTGAAAACAGGTTAAAATCGGGAATGGTTGAAGAGGTAAGGAATCTGCTTGAGAGAGGTGTCTCAGCAGATGATCTTGTTTATTATGGATTGGAATACAAGTTTATAAGCCATTATCTCCTGGGAAAGACCGGTTATGATGAGATGAAACAGGGCCTTGAAACAGCCATCCACCGGTTTGCAAAGAGGCAGATGACATGGTTCAGGGGAATGGAACGACGGGGAATCAAGATCCAATGGATGGATGGGGAGCTAGATAATAAAATAAAGCTGCAAAAAGCACTGCTTTTTCTTGAAGACTAAGAGACTTAGCACTTCATCTCTCAATCACTTCGTCTCTATTTCAAGTAGGTATCTAACCAACTAAAAAACTCTCTTTGCCATATAACGGCATTATGCGGTTTTGTAACAAAATGTGTTTCATTATGGAAGAACAGCAGCCTGCTGGGCACACCGTTCATCTGAGCAGCGGTGAATGCTTCCAGGCTCTGCGTATAGGGTATCCTGTAGTCATGTTCCCCCACGATAATGAGTATGGGTGCTGTCCACTTATCCACATTCAGGTGAGGTGAGTATTTGTATCCCACAGGTTTAGGATCTTCCCAGTATGGACCGCCTATATCCTTATTCGGAAACCAGAGTTCTTCCGTTGAACCATACCAGCTTTCTATATTGAACATCCCGCAATGAGCTATCAGTGCCTTGAACCGGCCTTCATGTATTCCTGCAAGGTAAAACACTGAATACCCGCCGTAACTTGCCCCCACGGCTCCCAGCCTTTCTTCATCAACATAGGGTACGGTGGCCATATAATCAATGGCATCAAGGTAATCCTGCATATTTTTACCCCCGTAATCGCCGGATATCTGCTCTCTCCATTCTGACCCGAACCCTGAATTACCCCTCCTGTTGGGGGCAACCACTATGTAGCCGTTGGCTGCCATCATCTGGTAATTCCAGCGGTATGACCAGCTCTGGCCGAGGGGCCCCTGGGGGCCTCCCTTGCAATAAAGCAATGCAGGGTATTTTTTTGAAGGATCAAAATCAGGAGGATATATTATCCACATCTGCAGGTCTTTACCATCACTTGTTTTGAGGTAGCGTTCTTCGGTCTCACCCATCTTTATATGCTTGAAGATATGCTCGTTTACCGAGCTTATCATAGTCATATCGCCAGAGGCAAGGGATACTATGGCTATTTCCGTGGGCATGGACATTGACTGGATGCCTGTAATGATTTTATCATCGTATACAGCAACAGGGTTGTAATCATACTTACCAATGCTTACCTGGTTTATTTCACCTGAGGACTGGTTAATACTGAAGATCTGGGTGGTGCCAAGGTAGGGACTTGAAAAATATATTGTACCGGCATCAGGTGACCAGCTTATGTTTTCAATATTATAATCCCATCCTTCGGAAGGCCATGATACTGATTCCTCCGCAAAATTATAAATAAAAAGACGTTCAAGGTCTGATTCATAACCTTCCTCTTCCTGGCTTTGCCATGCAATTTTTGAACCATCGGGAGAGAACACCGGGTAATGGTCAAATCCTTTGTTTGCTTCACTGAGGTTTATTGTACTTTCAGTGTCTATATCATAAAGATAGATGTCGGTATTGGTACTTTCGGCTTCTGCCTTTCCGCGAAGCTGTTTACATGTATATGCGATTTTTTTCCCGTTGGGATCCCAGCTTATCTCTCCTTCGTCGAACCATGGTGCCGTAGGGGACTCATACTTAAGTCCTTCCATAATGTCCTTTATCCCCGTAACGGATTCCCCATCAAAAAAAGCGACGAAAATATGGCTGTAGGAATAATCATTCCAGTAGTTCCAGTGCCTGAACATTAGATCATCAATAATCCTCATATTGGCCAGAGGCATATCATGTTTCTCATTGGGTGTCTGGTCAAGTTTAACTCTCCGTGTAAAGTAGATCATATTATCCTGTGGTGATACAGAATAAATTTCAAAGTTTTCCAGGTTAGCTATTTTCTTCTTTCCCGAGCCGTCAGGGTTCATGGTCCATAGGGATCCCTCCGTTGTGAATGCTATCTTCTCACCCTTCATTATCCAGGATGGTGAACTTCCACCATTATCTGTCAACTGCCTTGCTTCACCGCCATCAGAAGGAATTGAAAATATATTTGTCCTTCTTGCTTCATCAGCAAGGTTATAGTCTGTTAACGTGAATAATACCGTTTCACCGTCAGGGGAGGGACATATACTGCCCATCCTCCTGAACTTCCACAGTATTTCCGCGGTCATTATTCCCCCTTCTTTTTCCTCTTCGCTAAGTTGGAGTTCGAAGGTAGCATGTTCTTCCTTTTCAGTTGTCTTGCAGGAATAAGCAGCAAGCACCAGTATGACCGATGCTGCAAACACATAAAGACGATTCATATTTTAAGTTTTGGGTTTTAGTGCGTCCTTAATCTTATGGCTCAGTTCATCAAGAAGCTCCGGGTTATCCAGTAATATTTGCTTAACTGCTTCCCTTCCCTGACCGAGCTTGGTATCGCCATAGCTGAACCACGATCCGCTTTTGGTCAGGATATTATGTTCAATACCCATATCAATTATTTCGCCGGTACGGCTGATTCCTTCGCCATACATAATATCAAATTCAGCTTTACGGAATGGAGGAGCCAGCTTATTTTTCACAACCTTAACCCTTGTACGGTTGCCGATGACATCTTCACCTTCCTTTATCTGGCTTATCCTTCTTATGTCGAGCCTCACCGAAGCATAAAACTTAAGGGCATTTCCTCCTGTTGTTGTTTCGGGGTTTCCGAACATGACACCTATCTTTTCCCTCAGCTGGTTTATAAATATACAGCAGGTATGTGTTTTGCTGATATTTGCTGTAAGTTTCCTCAGTGCCTGGGACATAAGACGTGCCTGGAGCCCCATCTTTGAATCGCCCATTTCCCCTTCTATTTCGGCTTTTGGAGTAAGGGCAGCTACAGAATCAATTACGACGATGTCGAGTGCTCCTGATCTGATAAGATGATCGACTATTTCCAGTGCCTGTTCCCCATTATCTGGTTGGGAAATAAGCAGATTATCTATATCGACTCCCAGTTTTTCAGCGTAGAACCTGTCAAAGGCATGTTCTGCGTCAACAATGGCAGCAACGCCTCCGACTTTCTGTGCTTCGGCAATAGCCTGTATTGCCAGTGTTGTTTTTCCCGAAGCTTCCGGTCCGTATATTTCGGTAACCCTGCCTCTGGGTACGCCTCCAATGCCAAGGGCCATATCAAGACCTATGGATCCCGTGCTTATTGACCTTACGTCCTGCACCGCCTGGTCGCCCAGTTTCATTATTGTGCCCTTGCCAAAATCTTTCTCTATCTTCCCTATGGTAATCTCCAGGGCTTTAAGCTTGTCCTTGTTAATCTCCTTTTTTTCGTTACTCATACTATAGACTTAGGTTGTTTGTTTTATTATTCGTACAGTTTGTATATCTGTTCAGTGTGTTTCTTGGTGTCCACTTTCTTTATTACTTCCTCAATAATTCCTTCTTCATTAATAATAAATGTAGTACGTAGTACACCCATGAATTTCTTACCGTACATTTTCTTTTCTCCCCACGTTCCATAGTCAGACATTATTTTCTTTTCAGTATCGGATATTAGAGGGAAGGGAAGATTATGTTTACTTGCAAATTTTTGATGTGATTTTTCTGAATCAGGACTTATTCCAAGCACTGTAAATCCTTTTTTTATAAGATCATTGTAATTATCCCTCAGGTTACATGCTTCATCAGTGCATCCGGGGGTGTTATCTTTTGGGTAAAAGTACAGTACCAGCTTTCTTCCTTTGAAATCATCAAGGCTTATTTTATTGTCGTTTTGGTCGGTGCCTTCAAAAAAAGGGGCCTTTTGCCCTGCTTTAAGTTCTGTCATAATTTCTTATTATTTTTTTATTAAACGTAAATTTACGAAGTTTGAGTCGTATATTGAAACAAAAAATGCAATTGTTATTAACAACAATTATGGAAGTAAAAAGGTTGAATATGAGCACCCGGAAATTATTAACGGCTATACTTTCCGTGATAATTATTTCCTCCATTAATGCCTTAGGTCAGGATCCTGCTTTTGTTCCTGACAGGATCGTTGCGGAGAGGGCATTTAATAATGGAGACTACACTATTGCACTTAAACACTATGAAGCTCTTTCCGAAAGTTACAGGGCTGATCCTGTATACAAGTATTATAGCGGCGCCTGCCTGGTTAACCTGGAGCGGAAGCCCGGACAGGCAGTAGATTTACTGAAAGAAGCGATAGCTAATTCATCGTCTATCAGAAAAGTGCCTGATAAAGCCTGGTATATCCTTGGCAGAGCATATCATTTGAATGGAGATTATGATCTTGCCATTGATGCATATGACACTTTCCGTGATCTGGCACGAAGGAGGGAAGTAAGGGAGATGGGGATTGATGAACTCATTGCTCAATGCAAGAGAAGCACAGGCAGCATTGAAGCAGAAAAGACCTTGGTAGGAGGAGGAGAAGAAGAAATCATACCGGTCGAGGAGAATATAGCCCCGGAGAAGGATAGTGCTGATGCTGTACCTGAACAATTTCCCGGACCGGAGGTCGAGTACAAGAAACTGGCCAGGGAAGCTCTCGAATATCAATTCAAGGCCGATTCAGTATTGAGACTGGCCGACAGGTACAGGTCAAGACTCTCAGATCTTGCAGAGTCGGACAGGCCGTCGGTGAGGACAAAAATATTATCACTTGAAGAAGCAGGATTTGAATATCAGAAAATTGCTGATCAAAAATACCAGGAAGCAGCAAGAATGGCTTCGGCAAAATATGATGAGCGTATTATACCGGGGTACCATGGTGAAGAAGATACAAGCAGGGAGGAAGAAGTCGAAAAAGATAAGGCAAAAGAGGAGGCAGATATATTAGTATCTGGCACCGATACCACCGGGGCTGATGCAATGGTTGTAGCCGTGGAGCGTCCAGCGCCTGTCCTGTCACTGTTCAGCGACGAGTATGAGCAGGAAGATATTCCCGTTAACCCTGAATTGCCAGATGGACTGCTGTACAGGATACAGCTGGCTGCCTTCAGAAATCCTCAAAAAGCATCTTTCTTCGGTGGCCTTGGACCCCTGAGTATTTACAGGGCTGAGGGCTCGGATATTAATTTCTATTATACAGGGATATTCAGGTCAAAAAAGGAGGCAGAGAACGCACTTGTAAAAGTTAAGCAGAAACCATTCAAAGATGCTTTTATTATTACCATGATGGATGGCAGCAGGATAAGTATGGAAAAAGCCGAACAACTGGAGAATCAATGGGCTCACATCAGCCTGTTCGAACACGATACTGTAATAGAAGTTAAGGATGGAGCACAGGAACCTCCGACACTGGTGTACAGGGTTCAGGTTATGAAGGTGAAGAAGAAAGCAAAAGATGATGAACTGGAGTTGCTGGAAAGGCTGGCTGATAAAAGAAGTTATGATATTTTTGAAACTGATGCTAATGAATATGCGTATTTAATAGGAAAATTTCTTACTTTTGAGAGTGCTGCCTCGTATGCCGATTTGCTTTACCGGAATGGAATGAAGGATGCAAAAGTGGTAGCATATATGGGAAATAAGGAAATTCCCCTGGAAACGGCAAAAGAATTGTTTGAATTGTATTTTGAAAAATAATTAGTAAAAGGCTTTTAAACCTGTTCGTATTTAAGAAAAATGAAAGAAAAGCCAATTCCACATAAGAGAAAAGCAGAAGAAGATTATGAGTATACACTCATATTGTTTAATGATGAATACAATACTTTTGAACACGTGATTGAATCATTGGTTGAAATATGCGATCATGACCCTGTTCAGGCTGAACAATGTGCTTTGATTGCTCATCACAAAGGAAGCTGCGAAATAAAATCGGGAATAAGAAAGATACTGTTATCAATGCGAAGGGGTCTTAACGACCGTAACCTTAGCTGTGAAATAAAATAATCTAAAATGGGATCTCTGGGTATAATTATCTTTCTAGTAATTCTGGGAATTATCCTTTTCCTGATTGAGTTTCTTATAGTGCCTGGAATAACCATTGCAGGCATCGGTGGAGCTATCAGCATAATAGCCGGAGTAGTTATGGCCTTTTATTATGAAGGACCTACAACCGGCTTGATAGTCTTGATATCCACGGCGGTGTTAATAGGATTGACGGCAGTCTTTATGCTTAAGGCGGGCACATGGAGAAAACTGATGCTGGATAAGACTATCGACGGCAAGGTTGACTTTGTCAAAATGGAAGAAGGCAGAATAAAGGTAGGCGATAAAGGCAAGACTATCACAAGGCTTAACCCTATGGGAAAAGTAATGATGGGAGATGAATATTACGAAGCTAAAGCACTGGATAAACTGATAGCCCAGAATACAGATGTGGAAATAGTGAAGATAGAATCAAATAAGATAATTGTTAAACCATTAAATACATAATAGTATGAACCCAATAGCAATGTATGTTGTAATTATAGTAGGAGTAATAATTCTTCTGTGGTTGCTGCTTTACCTTATACCAATAGGATTATGGTTCCAGGCCCTCGTATCAGGTGTTAGAATATCCCTTCTGCAACTTATCTTTATGCGCTGGCGTAAAGTCCCGCCATCAGCTATAGTAGTTTCAATGATTGAAGGATCTAAGGCAGGTATTAAACTGAACAGGGATGACCTGGAAGCACACTTCCTTGCAGGGGGAAGGGTGGCACAGGTTGTGCATGCACTTGTGTCAGCTGCTAAGGCTAATATAGATCTTCCTTTTAATATGGCAACGGCGATTGACCTCGCTGGACGGGATGTCTTTGAGGCTGTGCAGATGTCAGTAAACCCAAAAGTGATAGATACACCACCTGTAACTGCTGTAGCAAAAGATGGTATACAGCTTATAGCCAAGGCAAGGGTAACTGTAAGGGCAAATATCAGGCAACTTGTTGGTGGAGCAGGAGAAGAAACAGTACTTGCGCGAGTGGGTGAGGGTATTGTATCTTCCATAGGATCAGCCGATAGTCATAAAAAAGTGCTTGAAAATCCTGATTTTATCTCAAAAGTAGTGCTGGACAAAGGTCTTGATGCCGGGACTGCTTTTGAAATACTTTCTATTGATATAGCTGATATAGATATCGGTAAAAATATTGGTGCTGTACTGCAGATGGACCAGGCAAATGCGGATAAGAATATTGCCCAGGCTAAAGCTGAGGAAAGGAGGGCTATGGCCGTGGCACAGGAGCAGGAAATGAAAGCAAAAGCTCAGGAGGCAAGGGCCAAGGTTATTGAAGCTGAAGTTAAAGTGCCGCTTGCTATTGCTGAAGCATTCCAAAAAGGTAATCTTGGTATAATGGATTATTACAGGTATAAAAATATTGAGGCTGATACCAATATGAGGGATTCTCTCTCAAAGCCTGATGATAGACCGAAGAAGTAAACGAATGATTCCCATTTAAAAGGGGTGGGGCTTGTTTCAATAATTACCACCAGTATGTATCATTCCTGACCAGTATACCGTTTCCCTGGAATAAGGAATTTTGCTAAAAAGCGGTCAGTCAGTGTAAATACTATTATACCTGCCGAAATATAGAACAGGTACCTGGCAATAATAGATATCCCTGGAATCTGAATAGAGTCAGGGATTCGAGTAAGAAATCCTGATATATTTTCTATTACGCTTTTCATCCAGGTGTATTCACTGGCTCGTGGCAAGGTTAAAGCAAGTATAACCAGGCCGGTAAAAGCAAGAATGACTATAAGAATAAATGTCCTGCTAATAGGATTTATATATGTATAGTCCTTCTCCAGCTCAATGCGTGACATTACTTTTCTTGAAAATCCCAAAGGAGCTTCTTCAGAACCAGTGCGTTCAATAAATTCTTTTATAATATCTTTATCAGACCTTTTCATATTTTATTTCCTTTATCATGTTTTTTTCTAAAATTTCCTGCATCTTCTTTCTTGCCCTGAAAAGTTGCACTTTAATATTGGACCTTGATATTCCGGTTATAGAGCATATCTCTGAATAGCTCAGGTCCTGGTAATAATACATCGTAATAATAGCACGATCTTCATGGTCAAGCTTTTGAATTGCATATGCGAGGAGCATCTTCATGTATTCAATCTCAGCTTCATCCTCCGAGGCATTGCTTCTCAGGAAATCAGCTGAATCCACAGGGAAGTCTTCAAGTCTCAGGATGTCAAGTTTATTCTTTCTCACAAAAGTTATAGATGTATTATATACTATGCGGTATAACCAGGTGGAAAAGCTGCTTTTCCCTTTGAAAGACCTTAATGATCGAAAAACTTTTATGAATGAATCCTGTGCTATCTCTTCTGCATCCTCATTGTTGCCGCAGATCTTCAGGGCAAGATTGTAAACTTTATCCTTATGTCGTTCAACTATAGCTGAAAATGCTTCCCTTTTACCCGACAAAACCAGGTCGATATAATATCTGTCGCTATTGATAATATCCATTTTTTCTTTAGACGCCGGCAAGTGATCCGTGGTTACAAATAAAGTTAAGAAAAATTGTAACCGGAAGAAAAAATAATTGTCTAAAGGGTAAATATTAATCTTAAAAATTATAAATCATGGAAGTAGTAATAGCTTTTATCGCGTTTTTTGCAATGGTCTTTGGTATATA
>CAZSJH010000068.1:0-13653 GCA_964607105.1 uncultured Rikenellaceae bacterium
ATTATCTTATTAACTTCTTCATGTGCAGTTAAGAAGTATACATTGGAACCAGGTTTCTATTCATCGGGTTCTGACCTTGGATTAATACTGGTCAAAAATGACATAAGTACAAGAAGATCAGGGCAAAGTGTTTTAGGCGCGGCTGTTACCAATTACACTAAATATGATACCCAGCTTCAGGCCGTTGATACTAAACTGGATCCTGAAAGGAAATTTAAAACAATGTATTCTAATCTTTTCAAATCTAAAGGTAAAAGTTTTACCCTTGTTGATAATAAGTTTGATGAAGAACAGTATCAGGAATTCGAAGCACCAGACAATGATAAGAAATATTATAAATATGATATCCGATCGTTGAAGGATAAATATAGTGTCGATGAGTTAATGATTGTAACTATTGATTATGGACTCAATCAGAATTATTCAGGGATGTTTGAAGCAGGAAAGAGTGGTTATTCTCATATTGTCTCGAACATTGTCAACCTGGATAATAATTCTATTATCTACAAAGGTGAGACATGGGGAAATGGCAGATTAGAGAATAAGTGGGATACTCCTCCTGATTACGAATTTCTGAGGATGGCTATTGAAGCTGCTATAAACCAGGTACTTGAATCAGAAAGAGGCAAGTATTAGCACGAATATTAACCCCTAAAAAACCAGATAAATGAAAAATATGAAACTCCTTCGGCCTTTATTGATTTTTATCTTTTTGCTTTCTATAATAGGACTTACATCCTGTCCCAATCCATACAATTTCGGGCCGGAGATAGAATGGCTTACTGGTACATATATAACATATAACTACCGGAGTGGAGTCCTGGCAGGATTTACTGCCAATATTAAGTTTGAAGTAATTGACGGCACGTCCGGTGATATTAAAATGACAGCGGAATATGATGACGTAGGGAAATCATGTACTGCCTTTGTAACATCAGGAAAGGTATATAAAACTGTTGTTGTATGTGGTATTTCTTCAACACCAAAAAACAGTGCAGTGATAGTTGATTGCCCAACAGTATCTGAACCTTACAAAATAAATACAGATGTTAAAACAGGAGTTTCAAGTATATCAATAGTGGAAATTTAAATCTTTATCTTTAAACATTATGAAAAATAGAATTATAGTGCCCATTTTGCTAATCGGATTAATAAGCTTCTTCAGCTGTACACAAAAAAATGTTGAAGGAGTTGTTATAAGCGTCCCGATGTCATTATCCTTAAACGAATTGATGAGCGGTGAGGTCAGTAATATGACTTTTACTGGTGATGTAGTTACAGTAAGGCTGAACGATGGTGAGGAAGTAGAAGCATTAGCCACAAATGAACAGATGGAGCAGGCATTTGAAGGGAAAAATATAGCGACATTGGAAAAGATAAAAGACCCTGAGCACGAAGGGGTAAACTGGAAAATTGTTAAGCTGGAAGAAAATACGGAACAGAAGGATATAATTTTTGAAGATGATCATATTGGGATAAAACTGGATAAAATAGAAAAGGCAGACACATACCCCTCTGAGTGGAAAGTACCTGGTCAGCGTTACCCCTCACCCAGGGAAGACTACGTTTACCTTGTGGTATATTTTAAAATTGAATTAATAAGAGATATACACGTTGTTAGTTTTGGTGGCCGTAATGAAGAAAAGTCTGTTCTGCATAATGGTAATGGAAAGCAGTACGGGTTATTTACATGGAATGCAAAAGGATGGGAGTTTCTGGATCCGGGAAGTTTATCAAGCCCAACAGAACTGGTTAAAGGAGCTACTGGAATTATGATTTTTGAAATTCCTGCACAGGAAAATCCGGCGGAGCTATCTTTTGTGTATTACTTCAAGGAAACCTGGGATGATGAACAACGCCAGAAAGGTGAGTTAAATATTGACTGGAATTAAATAATAGGGTTAATAGTGCAGTCCTTGAAATCAATATTTTGCCTTTGAAGCCGTCCACGGCATAAATTTTATGCAGCCCCTCATTGTTCTCCTGTCAATGCCCGGTTCTATTTCAATCACACATCTGATGAAAGACCCGCTATGGAAACCATTATATTAGTATCCGGGGTGTAATGAGTTAATTCAAAAGTATGCTGTAAGTAATTAGAGGTCCCAATCCCGTTTCATCTGAAGTCTCCGGAAACGATTGGGAGTGAATAAACCCACTTTAAATAATCTGATCGTGAGTCAGATGTAAAACAAAAAAAATGACCTTTTTTTGCATATAATTACATATTTTATATATTTACTAACAGGTATCTGTTTTTGTTCTCATGTGCCGGTTATGAACAATAGTATTTATTTTCACTTCCGGCTTTGTAATATAGCTGAATATAATTTTCAACTAAAACCTCTGTTAGCAATATGCATACAAGCCAATGTGATCACCAGTGGGAAATGGTTAACGCCCAACCAGGATTCATAATTACCGAAATTTGCCATAAATGTAATCTTGTAACAACATATTTTTCTAGAGAAGAAAATCCTCCCCTTGAAGAATATAGAGATGGTGAACATTTTTGGAATGTAATGGCCAGTGCCCAATCAGTGAGTTTCAATCTTCAGTGTAAATCGTGCAAATCTTTAATCTCTTTCAATGAATTGTCAAGCTTGATGCTATGCACCGGTTGTAAAACTGATTGCAAGGTGTTCAAATTACTGAAAAGGAGTCCGGATCACTCAGTCTGGGTGTACGTTGCATTCGGATTCAAACCATATAAGGATAAACTGCAATTAAGTCAAGAAAAGTTGAGTATACTGGAGGATTACTTTAATATGAAAAGAAGATCTACTAAATCCTCAATTAAAATAGTCTCATATGAGATGATAGATGATCTGGATTCTTGTTCGGGAGGGTTTATCATGGATGAATTTTTACTATCTCTTGAAGCTCCTAAACAGAAGTAATATACTGAAAAACTGTTTTTAAAATAATACATACTACCTATGAAAGTAAAAGATATTGTTGAAAATTTATCCCTTAATGTGTTAACTGACATTGATGACAAAGAGGTCACGGGTGTCTATATATCCGATATGCTTTCTGATGTTATGAATAAAGCACAGGCCGGAAACCTGTGGGTTACAATACAAACACACAAAAACATCGTTGCAGCCGCAAATCTCATTGATATCTCGGCAGTAATAGTATCACAGGGATATGAAGTCCCTGATGAAACCATTGAACTAGCCAACCGCTATAAGGTGGTAATACTAAGCACCGATGACTCTACTTTCACCCTTGGTGGCAGACTCCACCAGATGGGAATTAAATAGAAAATAATTCAATCTATGCAGGACTCAACAGCATATATTGTTGAAGTCAGGCGTATTCAAGATACCCTTAAAGCTAAACTCTGGGCCGGGAATACTTCTGATAATGATTACATATCAGGCATATATGCTTCTGACCTGATGAGTGATGTGCTGGCGTATGGAAAGCCGGGATCATTACTACTTACCGGGCTGAACTCAGTTCAGGCTGTTATTTCTGCATATATGGCAGAGTTCAAAGGGGTTGTTTTCCTTAGAAACAAGAAACCAGAGGAAGAAACCCTTAAGTTTGCAAGGGACAAAGGTATGTATGTAATGTCAACGGAAAGTGACATGTATGAAACCTGTATTAAACTTGCTTCTCTGGAAAGTGAGACACCTGACAAGATCCAGCAAGAAGAAGAAGGCCATAGAGCTGAGAATATAACAACGCATACTTTTACTATTGACGGGCATGATTTTGCAAGTGCCGGAATGGTATCTACACAGGTCAAGGCTATTCTAAAGTCGATAGGATACGACCCGTCAATAATTAGAAGAGCAGCAATATCAACATATGAGGCTGAAATGAATGTTGTAATGCATGCCAGGAAAGCAGAAGTTACTCTTACTGCAAGCGATAAAGAGATATATATCATCTTTATTGATGAAGGGAAAGGGATAAAGGATATTGACCTTGCTATGAAGGAAGGTTATTCAACAGCTACCGAAGAACAGAGAGCACTTGGTTTCGGAGCGGGCATGGGGCTTCCAAATATTAAGAAGAATTCTGATAAAATGGATATACACAGTGTAGTTGATGTAGGGACACGGATTGAGATCACATTTTATATATAATGAATTACTATCATTCACATGTAATAATACAGGATAGATGTAAAGGATCACTTAACTGCCTGAGGTCATGTCCTACAAGAGCCCTCCGCTACAGGAATGGTACTATAAAATATTACGCCGATCTTTGTGTTGATTGTGGCGCCTGTATCAAATCATGCCCGGAAAATGTATTCCTTCCTATTATTGATGAAATAACAGACTTTGAAAAATTTGAATATAAAATAGTAATCCCTTCACATACCCTATATACACAATTCGGAGCTAATATACACCCTGGCTTAATACATCTGGCTCTTCTCAGGCTTGGCTTTGATGCTGTCCATGAGATATCAAAACATGCTTATGAACTGAGTTATGTCGTTTCAGAGAGTTTAAGATCTGAAACATTGAAAAAACCTATAATCAGTAATTTCTGTCCCGCAGTTATACGCCTGATACAGGTGAGTTATCCTAATCTTGTCGACCTGGTATCTCCATTTGATGTTTCAAGAGAACTAGCCGCAAGGGAGGCCAAGATGCTATACTCAAAGAAACTCGGGTTATCAATGGATAAGATAGGGGTAATATTCATTAGTCCCTGTCCGGCAATGGTTGTTTCCATCAAACAGCCCGCAGAAAAGGAAGAATCATGGATTAATGGTGCTATCGCGATACAGGATATTTATAATCGTATACTGCCAGAGATAATCAAACTGCAGAGTGAAAAGGCAAAAGTGTCAGACCAGGAATTCTTCTATTATGGAAAAAGCTGGGGTGAACTTGGATTTATTCTCCGTTACCTTGACCCCGAAAATACTATTTCGGTTGCTGGAATTGATAATATAAAGATGATACTGGATGACATAGAGGATTCAAAGTTAAAGAATGTGGATTATATTGAAGCATTTACCTGCCCACAGGGCTGTATAGGTGGAACATACTGCGTGGAGAACCCATATATTTCTCGTCATACTGCTATAATGCTTGAGAAAAGATTCGGACAGGCACCGAAAATTGATGATGTTGAGATTTATGAAAAAATTAAGAAAGACTATTATAAACTTGATAAGAAAGTAGTGCCCAGGAAGACACGATTGATGGAAAGCGATATAAGTACCTCTATCAAGAGAATGAAACAAAAGCAGAGAATACTTACCAAGCTTCCAAATAAGAATTGCGGAATCTGTGGAGCCCCGAACTGTGAAACTTTTGCAGAGGATTGTGCCTGGGGTGACGCTGAACTTACTGATTGCATTTTCCTGAGAACCTGAACATATTGAAAAACAAATATATGAAACAAACCGAATCATCATTCCTGGAATTACTGGAAACATATCCTCCGGAGGAAAGCAGCCTCATACCTCTTCTGCAGAAAGCACAGGAAAAGGATGGCTATATATCGCCCGGAAAGGTAGAGGAAATAGCAGAATATCTGAAAATAACGGAAAGCGAGGTTTTTGGAGTAGCATCCTTCTACTCACAATTTAGATTCACTCCACCGGGCAGGCATTCAGTAAGTGTTTGTCTCGGTACAGCATGTCATGTAAATGGAGGAGAAACTCTTCTCAAAACCCTTGAAAGGGACTTTGAAGTAAAACCGGGTGAGTGTACTGCCGATGGGAGGTTTGATCTTAACAGGGTGGCTTGTCTGGGTTGCTGTGCAATTGCACCGGTCATTAAGGTCGATAATGAAATATACAGCAACATGAATGTCATTAAACTGAATGATATACTTGCCCTTTATGAATGATTTAAAAACCATAAGAGAGAAAAGTATCACGGAATGGCAATCTGTCAGACAGCCGGATGAGCCGGTAATTTTTATTGGCATGGCTTCCTGTGGGATTGCAGCCGGGGCTGATAAGGTAAAAACTGTGATCAGGAAAACACTTGAAGAGTATAAACTTACAGCGAAGATAGTTGAGGTGGGATGCATTGGTACATGTTATCTTGAACCCATTGTTGATATAACTGTAAAAGGTCAACCCAGGATCTCATTCGGAAATGTGGATGAGAAAAGAGCGGAGTATATCATAAAAAAAGTCCTGGTGGAAAAAGACCTGGCGAAGACGAAGCCTCTTGGACACCTTGGACCTGAATCAAGCAATGGTATACCTCATCTTTTTGAACAGCCAATGCTTAAACATCAGGTAAGAATAGTCACCAGGAATTGTGGGCTTATCGATCCCGGGAGTTTTATGCACTATCTTGCAAATGATGGATATATTGGATTGGCTAATGCACTGAAGAAGGAGCCATTAGAAATAATAGAAGAGATAGAAGCAGCTGGTTTGAGGGGACGAGGAGGAGCTGGCTTTCCCACAGGTAAGAAATGGAAAGCATGTTATAATGTAAAATCAGATACTAAATACCTGATATGTAATGCTGATGAGGGAGACCCGGGTGCTTTTATGAACAGGCTATTGATAGAGAGCGATCCACATGCTTTGCTTGAAGGAATATTGATTGCAGCTTATGCGATTGGTGCTACACAGGGATATATATACATACGTGCAGAATATCCTCTGGCAATAGTGAGGTTGAGGAATGCTCTAAAGCAAATGAAAGAAAACGGCCTTCTTGGTGATAACATACTGGATTCAGGATTCTCGTTTTCAATATCCATTAAGGAAGGAGCAGGGGCTTTTGTTTGTGGTGAGGAAACATCACTGATACATTCCATTGAAGGCAAAAGGGGAATGCCGAGAACCAGACCTCCTTATCCTGCCCAGAGTGGATTATTTGGTAAACCAACAGTTATAAATAATGTAGAAACCCTGGGAACCATACCGCATATTCTGAGAAATGGATCAGCCTGGTACAGAAAGTTTGGAGTTGAAGGTAATTTTGGTACCAAGACTTTTTCACTGGTTGGCAAGATCAGAAGATCCGGACTTATTGAAGTTCCGCTGGGCACAAGGCTTAGGGAAATAATATTCGATATAGGTGGCGGTACTATGAATGAATTTAAAGCTGTGCAGACGGGAGGCCCATCAGGTGGCTGCATTCCTTCAGAATTGCTCGATACAAGGGTTACATATGAAACGCTTGCCGGGATAGGATCGATTATGGGTTCAGGCGGATTGATAGTACTGGATACTGATACCTGTGTTGTTGATCTGGCAAGGTATTTTCTGGATTTCATACAGAAGGAATCATGTGGTAAATGCACTCCCTGCAGGGTGGGTACAAGACATATGGTCGAGATGCTGGAAAAGATATGTAATGGAGAGGCTAGTCCTGATATTCTGGATAAACTGGAATCTATGGCCAGGCTTGTAAAATCAACTTCATTATGCGGTCTTGGACAGACAGCGCCTAACCCGGTACTTACAACACTTAGATATTTCAGGCCGGAATATGTTAAACATGTGAAAGATTACTACTGTCCTGCTCTGGTTTGTAACGAACTTATTGAATATGAAGTAATTAAGGAAAAGTGCACTGGATGCCAGCGCTGTGTTAGCGTGTGCCCGACTGGAGCTATTACAGGACCAAGATCTGAACCTCATAACCTTGACACTTCAAAATGTATTAAATGTCGTGCCTGTTACGAGGTTTGTCGCTTTGACGCAATAGCGGGCAATGCAATTATAATAACATCGAAAAAAGAATGATTAAACTAAATATAGATAACAGAATTGTCAGTGTAAGCAGTCAGATGACTTTACTTGAAGCTGCTGATCAAAACGGTATCTACATACCACGATTATGTGCACATCCCGAGCTGGTGCCCTATGGTGGTTGCCGATTATGCATTGTAGAGATAGAAGGGGTCAAAGGATATCCAACTGCCTGTACAACTATGGTTGAAGATGGCATGATAATAAGAACAAACACTAACATGCTTCAACAGATGAGACTTGACCTGCTTCAGCTTATACTGAGTGAACATCCTGCAGCATGCCTGCTATGCGAGGATATCGAAGGTTGTTCCGTATTCCAGGAGACAATACGTAAGGTTGGTGTTACAACAGGTTGCCGTTGGTGCCCAAAGGATAAAGATTGTGAGCTGCAGAGAGTAGTTGAGTCTTTTGATATTCATGAAATATCACTTCCTGGTCTGTACCGAGACTTACCTGTGGAAAAATATGATCCTTTTTTCGACAGGGACTATAACCTTTGCATCTATTGTGGTCGATGTGTAAGGATATGTAACGAATATCGCAAAAGTTCGGTAATAAATTTCAAAAAAAGAGGTAAGCATACAACAATTGGGCCATCATTTTCCGATAATCATACAGAAGCAGGTTGTGAATACTGCGGAGCCTGTGTATCGGTGTGCCCAACAGGCGCAATGTCTGAAAAAAGCAGAAAATGGTGGGGACTGCCAGATACCTACACAAAATCTGTATGTCCATTGTGCAGCATTAACTGTGAAATACAGGTGCTGAGCTTACGGAATAAGATAGTTGGTACCATTCCTCCCGGGAAACCACATGAAGCAGCTGGTGAACTATGTGTGAAAGGGAGGTTCTGTCTGAGCGAGATGGTGAATAGGACAGAGAGAATCCTGGAACCCAGATTTCTTTTTCCGGAAGGCGAAGGTATAATTGAATGGAAGGAAGCATTTAAACATGGAGCAGAACTGATTAAGAACATTGCAGGGGATAAAACAGCATTGTTTATTTCTCCGGATCTGAGTATAGAAGAATACGGTGCAATTGCTGAATTTGCCGGTAATGTGCTTAAGACAGGTAACATTACCTCGTCCTGCCTCGATGATAAAATGATTACATATCTCAGGCTATCTGTCAATTCAATACAGATCGATAAGGTAAGGGAATGCTCAAGTATACTTTCTTTATTCCTTAATGGGAACTATAATTATGCACCGCTTACTCTGGCTATCAAGAATGCTGCATCGTCAGGTATTCCATATTATCAGGTAGGATGGATAAAAGACACTACTACCAGGTTTGCATCTGCTTCTATAGTGCCTGAACCAGGTGAGGAAGTAAAGTTGCTGGATGATATTTTAGCCATTATTGAAGGTGAATCAAGCCCTGATCCTGAAATTAACCGGATCGCTGATGAGCTGAAAAGCAACGATAAACCCTTGATTGTTATTGGTCCCTGGTTACTGTCTTTATCCAATATCCAGCAAATAGTTGACAGAATTAACAAAATTATAGACCTGACACAATCAAGAATCTATATGCCTGACCCATATGGTAATATTAAAGGTATGCTGTCAGTTTTAGAAATGAAACCAGCTGAATTAATTATTGATAAAGTGAAAAATGGAGCGATAGACCTGGTTTACCTGATAGGCGAATTACCATACCTGGAAAAATCAAATGATTATAAGATAATTTTTCAGGGCGCTTTTCCTGTGCCGGAAGAACTGAAACCTGACCTTGTACTACCTTCAACAGTCTGGGGAGAATCTCAGGGAACATGGCAGGGGAATAATGGGAAACCTGTAAAGGTGAGAAAAGCAGCTAAAGCACATGATTATGCTTTGAATAACATTGAAATTATAAACCGCCTTTCTGCATCTGCAGGTATGAAGGATATAAAGGACTTGATAAAGACGAGAAACAATAATGTTGCAGTGAAGTTGGAACCTGGACTTCCTGAAAGTAAAACTTTGTCTTCTCATACTGGAAAGTTAAAGGATAATAAAAAACTTCCATTCGTTTTTGTTAGGGAAAAATCACCGCATAATTATTTGAATTTGGAGCTTGATAGAGCTATTGAGGGCCTGAATGAACTGGTAAGTCCGGGGTACCTGCTTATTAATCAGGTAGATGCCAGAAGACTTGATCTAAATAGTGGCGATGAAGTCACAGTAAATGATACTGAAAATGAACTCACCAGACCATTTAAGGTCAGGAAGAATATACCGGTCGGGGTTATATTTATTACCGATAATAACGGTGTGAATGGTTTTAAGTCTAATCCTTGTTATGTAAATCTTAGGAGGGCACATGTTTAAGATAATTGAACGAAGAATGATTGTTCCAAACCTCCACCTTTTGGTGGTTGAAGCACCGGAAATTGTTGAATCGATACAGCCAGGGCAATTTGTAATCATACATGCCGGTGAGGGCTCTGAAAGAATACCTCTTACAGCGGCTGATTGGGACAGGGAAAAGGGTACACTTTCAATAGTATTCATGGAAGTAGGATTATCAACCGGCAGGCTGGCGGGAATGAATGCTGGAGAAGAGCTGCAAACGGTCGTAGGTCCTCTTGGGGTACCGATAGAATGCAGGAATTTTGGTACGGTTGTATGTATAGGTGGTTGTTTCGGCATGGGTTCTATATTTCCTGTGGTCAGGGCACTAAAAGAATGTGGTAATGAAATTATCACCATGCTTGAGGGGAGGAGCAAGAACCTTCTTTACTGGGAAGAAAAACTGTCTGAGTATAGTGATAAGCTTATAAAACTAACCCGCGATGGCAGCTACGGATACCAGGGTCATGTAAAGAAAGGTACCGAGATACTTCGTGATCTGGATATCAAACCTGACAGGGTGATAGCAAATGGATGTACTACCTTATCTTATCTTGCAGTACGCGAGTATGAACATTACGATGTACCTGTAATTGTGACACTTAATACAATCATGATAGATGGTACAGGTATGTGCGGTGTATGCAGATGCACTGTTAACGGGCAGATGAAGTTTGCATGTGTGGATGGGCCAAGCTTCGATGGCAGGTTTGTTGACTGGGATGAACTTGCTGCCAGGCGAAAACAATATATATCAGAAGAAGCATTCCTTGTTCACCATTCAGGATGTGGAGGAATTTAATATGGCAGAAAAGAAAAAACTAAATTTCAACAGGGTGGATATGCCCAAACAGGCAGATTTCATCCGCAAACGCAACTTCAAAGAAGTAGCACTCGGGTACACGGCAGAAAATGCGATTGAAGAAGCAAGCAGGTGCCTCGATTGTAAGAAACCTTTTTGTGTGGAAGGATGTCCTGTTGAAATAAATATTCCAGGATTTATAAGAGCTATTGCAGCAGGGGACTTTCCACTGGCGATCAAAACCCTGAAAGAGAAGAATTGCCTGCCTGCAGTTTGTGGCAGGGTTTGTCCGCAGGAGGAACAATGTGAGAGTAAGTGTATACTTGGGAAAAAGGGTACACCGGTAGCTATCGGTCGCCTTGAACGCTTTGCAGCTGACTGGGAGGCAAAACAGGGTAGTATCCAGGCTCCTGAAATAAAGAAAAAAACAGGGAAGAAAGTGGCAGTAATAGGATCAGGGCCTGCAGGTGTTACAGTAGCCGGAGACCTCACTTTGTTAGGACATGATGTTACCATGTTTGAAGCACTGCACGAACCTGGAGGTGTGCTTACTTATGGAATACCCGAATTCAGACTGCCGGCAAGGGTGGTGTCAAGAGAAATTGAAAACCTGCAAAAACTTGGAGTTAAGCTGATATGTAATTTTGTGGTTGGTAAAACGAAGCCATTACAAAAGATTCTTGATGATTATGATGTTGTTTTTGTTGGTACCGGAGCAGGCCTGCCATGGTTCATGAATATACCTGGTGAGAACCTTAATGGGGTTTATTCTGCAAACGAATATCTTACACGTGTGAACCTGATGAGGGGGTTTGAATATCCAAAAACAAATACTCCTGTAGCCAGACATAAAAAAGTGGCAGTAGTTGGAGGGGGAAATGTTGCTATGGATTGTGCAAGAACAGCACTCAGACTTGGGGCTAAAGAAGTTGCAATAGTGTATCGCCGGTCAGAGAAAGAACTGCCGGCCAGAGAGGAGGAATATGAAAATGCCGTGGAGGAAGGGGTTAAATTCCATTTTCTTACCCTCCCGGAGAAACTTACTGGTAACCATGAAGGCTGGCTTGAAGAGATAGAATGCTCAAGAATGGAACTGGGTGAACCAGATGCTTCCGGGCGACGCAGACCGGTGAGGATTGAAAATTCTGAGTTTATAATGAAAATGGATTCGTGTATTATCGCAATTGGAAACAGTCCAAATCCTATTATACCTCAGACAACACCTGACCTGGAAGTGTCAAAATGGGGAACGATAGTGGCTGATGAAGAAACGCTTAAGACATCCGTTGACAGGGTATGGGCAGGAGGCGACATAGTAACAGGTGCAGCCACAGTTATACTTGCAATGGGAGCCGGAAGGAAAGCAGCACGTTCTATGCATGAGTACCTGATGGCCAGATAAGATATAACTCCTTGAACAATTGGTCCTTACGGTGGCTTAGCCCTGAGTGGAAAAAGCAAGTAATATGTTGAATATTAAGGTATAATCGCCTTATAAAGTTTATATTGTATCATCGAATATTCAATATCAATGAATACTGGATTTTGCTTATGACGATTGAAACTAAAAAAGAAGAAATCATTTATCGTAATCAGCCACTGCAGATTGAATATTTTCTTAGCCGTGGACAAAAAGAAACAGTCCTTTTTCTTCATGGTCTCGGTTGTTCGAAATCTGACTTCCTCGGTGCAACAGAAATCGAAGCACTCAACGCTCACACCCTTGTTGCTTTCGATTTTCCGGGACATGGAAATTCGGGTTATATAGAAAAGCTTGACATGGATGATCTTGTAGAAATTACCAACCTCATTATAGAGAAACTTGATCTACATGACATTGTTTTAATTGGACACAGCATGGGTGGGCTTGTTTCTTTACTTTTTTCCGAGAGGTATGCCAGCAAAGTGAAGGCATTCGTAAATTTAGAAGGCAACTTGAAAAACGAGGACTGTACATTTTCCAGGCAGGCAACTGAGGTGGATTTTGATACATTTTCGAACGTAACATTTCGGAACTTTAAGATTTTACTGCAGTTTAGCAAAAAGCCGGGATTCAAAAAATGTGCAGAAACACTTATGAAATTTAATCCACAAAAGGCTATGTATGATTATAGCCCGTCATTGGTTAAGTATTCTGATAGTGGAGAGCTTATTGGTAAGTTTACATCGCTTAAAATTCCGAAATGTTTTATCCACGGCTCAGAAAATAATGGCTTATCATATATTCCGGAACTTAAACAAAAGGGCCTCACGGTTTTTGAAATATCAAACAGCAATCACTTTCCACAGTACGATAATCCGGGGGAATACCACGGAGTCATTTCCGATTTTTTGGACAGCTTGTAAAAGATCATATACATACCATAATTTACCCTTCGACTCTTCAGCCCTTCACTGCGTTCAGACCTCAGGTGCAAAATCCGGACAGACTGAGCACTCATTCTTTGTCTGCGTTTTGTCAGAAGAAAATCGATAGTCTGACCATCCTTATCTACTTCCCTTATTTTCATTATTTCTTCAACATCCTGATAGATTAACGAAAACCTTACCTTGAAATATACTGCCTGTATGATAATTGATTCTGGAAAGCAATGATCTTTTGCATGCATTATGCCAAGTTTAGTTTCTTGCTAATCTAAGATATTATTGGCTTTATCTCCGTAGACGCGACAGAACCCCAAAAATTATAAATACTAAACACGGTACCAAAAACAGAAAATATTTCCTAAATTGATCCCTTAGGGTTACGTTCAAATATGTTGGAGTTTTAGTTAATATTAATAGCATTTCGTTATTATGCAAATCAT